>CANQAJ010000013.1 GCA_947589365.1 uncultured Clostridia bacterium
CGTCTTATGCAGGCGGCGGAGTACATGAGTGCCAAAAAATATGCTGAACAGAAATTACAGACGGCACGTAATCAGCAACTGACACTCGAACGGGGAGATGCTGCACAACGTCTGCAAGATCTCGGATATACGCTGCATACCGGCTATAAATGTGCTGTAGAAAATGCTTCCGAATGTTATCTGAAACTGAAGGAGCAGCTCAGAGAGCTTTCCTGTGAACAAAAAGAATGTAAGAAAAAACAAAAAGAACTGTCGGAGAAAAAAAGTACATTAATTAAACATAGAGCAAAGGCAGAGCAGAAACTGGAACAGTTGGAAACACAACTTTCAGATTATCAGGTAAGGATCGGAAAAGTGCCTGAAACCAATATCATAGGTGAGTTATTGCCGGAAAGTGTGCAGGAAATACAGGATGATTTGAATTTTGAATTGGAAAAGGCAAATAACCGTGTAAAAGACATTGAACAGCAAAAGCAGCAGACGGTGCAGGAACTTAAACTTAATCAGGAAGCACAGGAGAAATTCGATACACAAATATATGAAAATCAGGCTGAACTCATACGGCAGGATACACTGTGGAAATCGTATCAGCAGCAAATTGAGCAAATGACAAAAATTTTGTCTGAATATGATATTGACGGACGATTTCTCTATGAAAAGGAAGAAAACCTTATTCGCATAAAAGAACTTTACAGCAATTTACAGGCTGAACTTGACAAAGCAAAACAACAACTTACACAAACTGAGGACAAGCTCGAAAAGCTGAGTAATGACTGTCTGCATACAGCACCGCAATTTGCCAAAATACTGCTGCAAAACGGCATATCATTCCAGACGGGGGAATCCTATCTGAAACAGCAGAATCCCGAATTTCAGAAACAACTGTTATCACAGAATGAACTTCTGCCTTACTGTTATCTTGTCAGCGATGCCGATTATGATAAGGTGCTTACAATTCCCGAGGATGCATTTTCGGACAGGCTCTGCCCTGTTCTTAGAAAGAGAGATATCGACTTTGATATGAAAAGAGCTGCTAATCTGACGGAACTCGGGAAAATACGGTTCTACAGTCTTTACGACCGTGAGAGCATGGATCCCGAAACAAGGGAAAATTACGGTCAGAAACTAACACAGCGGCGAGAAACTCTGCGTTCCGAAATCAGGAAATATAACGAACAACTCACAATCATACAAAGCGATATAAGTGAAATCGAAAAGTTTACATTGACAAAACAGACAGTGGATGAATTGCAGCATACCTTGCATGAAACCCAAAAACATCGTACAAAACTATTACAGGAAAGAAACGAATTGAAATCAAAAAACGAAATGCTTAATTCCCGATATGCTTCACTGTGTAATGAATCCGAAAGTGCAAATCAGAATGTTCGACAGGCAAAGCAGAAAATTTCCGATTTTGCAGAGTACATAGAATTATCCGCAAAAGCAACACAGGAACATCAGGAGGCGGCAAGACTCAAGCATGAGGCAGATCAAATCGAGCAGGATATCCGCACTTGCGAAAAGCATATAGATGAATTAAACGAAACCTGCCAGCAGCTTTATATACAACAGTCAGATGCGGAACATAACCGTAATGATGCACAAAAACAGATGGCATATTATGTACAATATACCACCGGAGAATTGCTTACCGGCGAATTGGAACAACTTAAAATGGAGTATTGGCCGCTTTATCAGAAACAGGATAAAACACGGAAAGAACTTGATGAAATTTGCAGGCAATCTCAGGAAACCATTACCAATAATGAGAAACAACTATCCGAGCGGTTTCCTGATCTGAAAGAATCAGAAATTCCTCTGTCGTTTGATGCCGCAAGACTAACAGCACTGGAGCAAAAGGAAGAATATGAAAAGAATATACTTGTGCGTCATCAGGGAAAGACTGAAAAAGCCGAATATAAGGCGGAAATGCTGAATGAGGAACTGCAAAAAACAAATCATGAGCTTGAACAGGCGGGTATACATGAGCCTCTGCCTATACAGCAGATAAAGGGCAATTATGCACAAAGAATGGAAGAAAATAATGTAAAAAAGAATGCGGCAAACCTGCTGGAAAATACTGCAAGAAAAGCACTGAAAGAACTTTCCTCCCGTCGTACAGCATTGGAAAAGCTTGTTGACCGCAGAATACTTCAGGACAGAAACCTGACACCGGTTGCGGAAGAAACCGACATTGATTCCGAATGTCTTGATTTCAATGCAAAAAAAGCAGATGCCAAGAAAAAATTGCAGCATATGAAATCTGTCTATACAGAGCTGCAAAAAGATTTTGTCAACAAGGAAAATTGGATATCGGATGTAATTTCCTTTATCCGCTTTGAGGACTGTGAAACTTATGAATCCTGTTATTATCTATATGAACAGCTCAATGCCAAAGAAAAAATGCTTCAGGATCAAATCAGTATATTACAGTCGGAACTTTCAAATATTGAAAACAACCGTATGCATATCATACGTCAGATCTATGAACACGCCGCATTTCTGACAAAACAAATTCAGGATATTTCATCAAATTCCTATGTAACATTACAGGGAAAACGTCGGAAAACACTGGAGATTGTTTTTCCGGAGGTATCCGATTCACAGGCAGAACAGCGTATAGCCAATCTGACAGACGAGGTTACACTTCATCTGAGGGAGCGGTTCACTGCACATCCCGAAGAAGAAAACAAGCTCTATGATGAAATTTGCAATTGCTATTCTGATTTGAAGATCTTCCATACATATACAAATCTGCAAACAGTACAGATTCGTGTTTTGAAAATATTGCAGGATGAAAGAAACATCAGGCTTGAAAAATGGGAATCACGATATTCGGGAGGCGAGCGATTTATCACCTATTTCATCGCCTATTCTGCACTTGCGGATTACACAAGAAGGCAGGTGACTGCCAATCAGAACGGCAGCATCCGTTCTGTATTCCTTGTTGATAATCCTTTCGGCGAGGCTTCCTCTGAACATCTGGTAAAATCATTGATCGAAATTACAAAGAAGTTCCGAACACAATTGATATGCCTTTCCGACCTGAAACAAAGCTCTATTACAAATAACTTCGATTTAATCTATCAGCTTTCTATGCGAAAAGCACTCTACAGCAACAAATCACATTTACATACAGACAATGTGATAAGTCACACAGAAACCACCGGAAACAGTAAACTTGAATTTGTTTCCTTAAAGAGTCAACTTACGTTTTTTGATGATTGATCTGTATACAATCCGGAGAGTAGGCGTGATATAGGGGCTGTCGCACAAGTGTAAAAAAACGCGGAGCGGCAGCCCTTGCATTTTTGTATAAAAGAAAATAAATATATAAAATGAATGTAAGGATACCCTAACGAAAATACTAAAAAAAGACGTAACCGAATTACGTCAATTTTTTAGTGTGCAATTTTAAAATTTTTCTCAGATTGACAAGCAATCCGGTCGCTAAAGAGAATGCCATGACAAAGGCAAGATACAGTAAAAAGCGTTTTATCCCTAATACAATTTTCAGTACACCGAGGTTTGTAATCTTGGTGGCGGAGCCGGTTATCATAAAAGCCGAAGCACTGCCCATGCTCATGCCCATAAAGAGCCACTCCCGAATCAGCGGAATTGTCCCGCCGCCGCAGGCATAGAGAGGAACGCCGATGGTCGCAGCCATCAGAACGCCGAAGCCTTCGTTTGCCTCCCCGAACAGAGCGGCGAAGCCCTCCGCCGGAACGTACCGCTGGAACAGAGCCGACAGAAGCACACCTACGAGAAACCAAAGTCCCGTTGCCTTGATGTTTCTGCCGAGATTGAACAGAAACCGCAGAAAAAGGTTCGGGTGGGTATCATGGCTCGCCCTCGGCTCAAAGCCCTCGAAGTTAAAAAACGGCTTGTTCTTATAGAAAATATGTACTACGATGCCAGCGACGATCCCGCAGACCGTGCAGGACACGATGCGGATCACCGGTGCTGTCGCTCCCAAAGCGGTGGAATACATGATGAGCTGCGGGTTCAAAAGTACGCTTGACATCATAAATGCCGCCAGCCGGTCGTGCCGCTCACCGATTGTACCAAATCTTTGATGAGTTCCGGCCGCAGATAGTTGCCGGCAGGCGGCTCACCGGTGGAAAGTTTCACGGCAACCTTCCCGGTGGGTGTCCATTTGAGGGCTTCATACACCGCCATCAGCCCCTCCGGGGAAATGTCGGTCGTCATGTAGACGGTCGGAACATCCGAATCGGAATCCGCTTGCCCGCCGGACGGAGTGCTGTCATTTCCGCTGTCGGTTGAATCGTCACTCTTTTCGGAATTTGTTCCGGACGAATTTACATTGTATGATGTTGGATCCTGATTTCCGGAATCGCCTGTTGTCGGTTCATTCTGTGTACCGCAGCCTGTGAATACCATTGATAGTAACAGGAATGCGAGGAAAAAAGGTAAAAACCGTTTTCTCATACTTGTAACCTCCTTGCTTTTATAATTTTTTGCCGGGGTCATACGCTATTTAAGGAGCTGTCGCAGTAAAAAAGCGGCGGCTCAAAAAATGTAAAAAAATAACAGCCGGACTATAAAAAATCCGACTGTTGGTGTAAAACAGAAGTATGATCAAACACAATTATTTACCGGAATTGTCAATATTACCCGACACAATTTAAACGAACGATTTCAGGCAGCCAATGGAGCATTGTCGTAATAAAGGCTTCTCCGCCGTTGGCAGTACATATTCTTCTGTTAGCCCAATAACTAATATAATACCGCCATATCCTTGTTTTCAATCCTGACATCGTGCATTGTCATGACATCTGCCGCCGGAGCCTATTTCACGCTCAGGTTTTTTCTTTTACCATAGTTCCTTCCCGCACCATAAATATATACGATAAATCAATGTTAGCTTTCTAACAATTTCCGTATTTGCTCAGCAAGTACAGGAAGTTCCTCAAAAACAACATCAGCAATTATATTCCGGTTTGTACCATCATAATTATGAACAAGTCTACGACGCAGTCCGGCAATCATATATCACTGAACTTCCGTATGTCCGGATTTGTATTCATCCGAAAGATTATAAACATGCTCGCCGATATT
This sequence comes from uncultured Clostridia bacterium, assembly GCA_947589365.1. Lineage (GTDB taxonomy): Bacteria > Bacillota > Clostridia > Oscillospirales > Acutalibacteraceae > UBA1213. The sequence goes on from CANQAJ010000013.1 coordinate 5,083, forward strand.
ATAAAGAGGTGTCGTCACAAGCCACTGCAATGCATAACCATTCAGAAGATTTTCTTTCGTAACTTTATGCTCAGAAAGATACTCTATCAGCTTTTCTGCATTCTCAAGTATCTTCTGCAGCCTTTGTTCAACCGAATATTTCATGCAACTTTTACCCTCTCTTTCATCACATTCTTGTAAAATTGACTGTTTTCATTTACTTCTTTGATCTCAAATACATCTATTTCTTTTTGTATCATCATTCGGAGTTCCTCAGCAAACGCAAAAACAGAGGTAAGCCTAAAACCCTCTCCGCCAAACACAAGAAAATCAATATCGCTGTTTGCTGTAGCTTCATTTCTTGCATAGGAGCCAAAAATATATACTTCACTGATATGGTATTTTTCAGCAAGAGGTTTTACGATTTTCTGAATATCGTCCAGTGATAATACCTTTTCTGACATACTCTATCATCTCCTGCTCTAAACTTGATTTCAATATCTGAATTTTTCAATCACACACTCATGCTCCTTGCTGTCCTTATCATAGTTTATACCAACAAGCAGAATGTTATCATAACCTTTAAGTGCATCAGGATACTTTTTGTTCTTGATCTGAGCGATAGCTGCATCGGCTGTTTTATTCCATTTTAACTCAACAACCATAGGCGGATAAGCATTTGCATCAATGAACGGCTTTGGAATGAAAACTATATCTGCAAAGCCCTCCCCTGCCGGAAGCTCCTGAATGATAGTGTACTGCTCTCTTGCATAGTAATAAGCAATCAACACAATAAATCGCAGAGACTGCTCGTTGTTGTAGTTGAGGACAGAGCTGTTTTGTTCATGTACCCGTCTGATGCAGTCGGCAACTACATCCGATTTTCCGGCAAGAGTATCTACAAGAAGCTGTTTTGATTTCAGAACGGCATCTATAGTCTCTTTCCATAAGCCCTTTGCTCTCATACTTGCAACATATTCATCATATATCTCTTTGTTTGGAATATAGGCTGTTTTTTTATCCGATCTGTAGCCTAAATATCCTAAATGAATAAGCAATGTCAGAATATCATCCTTATTCGCAAATGTTACCATATCATTTGAGAAAGTCCTGGTATCAACAGACTGTTCCTGACCTGAAAGAAGTTTTTCTATCGTCTCATGCAAGCCATCGAAATTCATGGAAATATATTTTGCAAGGGCTTCATAGGTTTCTGTCTGTGTCCAGTAATTTGAAAAAGATTTCTTCTCTATCGCCGCAAGAACAGACCGTGGACAATAAAGCTCTGTGCCGTTAAGCTCATATCCGTCATACCAGGACTTCATGCTCTCAAAATCAACACCATACGCATCACAAAGAGCCTTCACTTCTTCTCCGGTAAAACCTGTATACTTCTGAAAAGGCTCAGATTCAAGCATTGAATATTCATCAAACATATTAAGTGCAGAATGTGTGCCATATTTTTTGATCGGCAGTATGCCTGTCATATAGGCAAGGGCAACATAAGTCTGGTCTTTAAGGAGATTACGGATAAAATCAAGGTATGTCTTTTGAGCATCCTTGTTATCCATATTCTCACGCATAACGCAATCCCATTCATCTATCAAAAAAACAAACGGGTTTCCGGTTTCGTCATATATTTCTTCAAGGCTGAATGTAATATCATCATCCGGATCGGATATTACTCCGGAAAACTCTTTTTGCAGATCTTTTACTAATCTTTTTTTCAGTAAGCGGAGCATACCGTCAATATCATTACTGCTGCTGAGAAAACGCTGCATATTCAGATAAATAACATTATACTTATTCAGATGTTCCGTATAACCTTCCATTTTTGAAATAACAAGATTGTCAAAAAGTTCATGACTTTCACAACCCTTGCTGTAATAAGCTAAAAGCATACCCAAATTGAGCGACTTACCGAATCTCCTCGGACGGCTGACACAGATATATTTTTGTTCACTGTTTAGTCTTTCATTTGTTACTGAGATCAGACTTGATTTATCAACATATATTTTTGAATTCAACGCCTGTCTGAATTTGTCGTTACCAGGATTTACAAAGATACCCATTCCCCACACCTCCTGAGAGCTTCTGCTATAATTATATACCATCTGACGGAGCAGTTCAAGATGCAATGTGCAACCGGCGAGCCGCCGGACCCTAAATATGAAAACTTTTCTGTTCGCCATAGGTATTATGACCTACCGCAAACTATTGTTTAACACCAATAAAAAACACGCTATAGGTAGCCTGCATCAGCACTGTAAGCGTTCTTTTACTTTTACGGGTATAGTTCCCTTTTCAGACTATAAAACGATTACAGAGCATTCTGAGCGATGTTCATCTGGTACTTCATCAAGCCCCACATATTGTAAAACTATTACGATTTTTGCCACCAAAATTTGAGTTCCTAATAATCATCCATTACAACCGAATCTCCGTCAGCCTCCCCGCAAGCGAGGAATTGACAAGCCTCAGCACGGACGCATCCGCATAGCTTTTGCAGACAGGACTTATGTCACCATACCATACTATCCTGTCATCAATAACTGTATATTTCTGAAATACACGATCTTGCCTGAACACAGAAACATTATCAGGCAGCTCAGTCGGAAGCATTTCAGAAAATGAAGTAATAAGCGTAAGAGAAACTCCGCTCGGCAGTTTTCTTATAAGTCCCATAAACATACGCTCATCAACCTTTGGTGAACATATTGTTATTTCAGAAACGCCCGAAGCAATATCCTGTTCCATTTTTTTTAGATAAGTTTTGTTATCGTAGATCAGGTCTCTTTCTGATGTATCTGACCCGCCGAAGGTATAGCCAAGCTCTGAATATCCCTTCATCCTTTTTCGGTACATCCTGTCTAGAGTCGGCACAAAAAGATCAACATAATCATAAACGCATATTTCAGTTTTTCCCTCGCAGTTACGGTGGAGTCTGCCAGCATACTGTGACAATCTGCCTTTCCATGATATTGGCATTGCAAGGAAAAGCGTATCAAGTCTTGGCTCATCAAAACCCTCTCCTATGTATTTTCCTATAGCAACTATAACAAGGTTTTCATCCTGCTGAACAGCCTTGACCGCCTCTAATTTCAGGCGTTTATTCTTCACTCCGTCCTGCCCGCTGAGCAGAAAAAGATTCCTGCATTTTCCGTCAAGTGCCGAATATATCAATTCTGCGTGTTCTGTGCGCTCGGTAAGTATGATAATGTTCTTTCCCTTTGAGTATTCACTTAAAGCATCCTCAATGATCTGCGAATTTCTTATTTCATCGGTACAAAGCACAGAACATAGTTCGGTATAATTAATATCCTGATTTGCTGTTCTGAATTCAGTAAATCTCGGAATGACCGTTCTCGGTATCATGTTTTCCATCATCTGAGAAAGTGCATCTGCTTTATAGCGAATCAAACCGCACTGCATAAAGATGATCGGCTGGTGTCCGTCCTGACGTATAGCTGTTGCCGTCAGACCATAAACATATTTTGCACTGACGGTTTTCAGCACCTTTTCAAAGCTGAATGCCGAAACATGATGACATTCATCGACAATAACCATTCCATAATCCTTTACAAATGGCTTGACTTCATCACCCTTGACAACAGACTGCATTATCGCAATATCAATAAGTCCGTTCAGCGTGTTCTTTCCTGCTCCCAGCTTTCCGATGTGGGAAATCTTTTTTCTTCTTCCACGCTTTTTAGGATGCGGTTCGGGTTCTTCTTCAAATATCAGAAATTCAAACAAAGATTTTTCCCACTGCTCTAAAAGTGCAGTGGAATGAACGAGAATAAGTGTGTTGACCTCTCTGTGTGCAATAAGGTATGCTGCAGTTACAGTTTTACCAAATGCAGTAGTTGCAGACAGTACACCGATATCATTTGATAAAAGTGCATCGGCTGCCTCCTGCTGCTGTGGTCGGAGAGTGCCGTTAAAGCTGACTTTGATTTCCTTTCCGGTTGTTCTTTCATCAGCAACTGAATATGCTGCATTGACAGAACCCAGAACAGCCTTTATCTCTTCCTCGCATCCTCTCGGCAGACAAAGATACCTCTCCGTTTCTTCGGAACAGTCAATTATTCTTGGCTTGTTAAAAACCGGCAGACGCATTGCCTGAGATCTGTAAAAATCAGGATTTTTAAAAGCTGCTGTTCTTTTCAGCTTATTTAGTGCCTTTTCAGAAATACCCTTCTTTTCTATATAGAGCATATTTGCTTTTGTGATATTGACAGTTTCCGGAAAGTCGGTTTTTAATAATTCGGAAATAACACTTTGCTGCCATGGCTTTTCTTCTTCTGTAATAAGTTCACCCAGTTCCGCAAAGCTGTTCAGCTCACTGATAAGACTTTGCAGATGGATATTACTGATCTTTTCGATTCCGGACAAATACTCCCACTGGTCAGAATATGAAATAAAGCTTTCATCAACAAACTCACTATTTCCCTTTTTTCTTGCCTGTCCCTGCAAGGACAGTGCAATAAGATTGCCGAAACCACCCTTGGGCATTGTATCCTGATTCGGGAACATTCTGTCATAAGAAGCAAATTTCAGTTCGTGCCTTTCTTCCATTGCTTTTGTCAGGATACAGCTTCCGAGCTTTCTTGCATCCTTTGCGCTGACAGATTCCTCAAAGAATAACCACAGATGAACACCATTTCCCGAACGTGAGTGCTCAATGCTGCATGGAATATCATATCTTTTACAGGTATCACGAACTATCCCTACATCCTCTTGCCAATGCTCATCGTCAAAATCTATTGCAAGAAAAATTGTCATGTTTTCCGGCATAAGCGGATAAATGCCCATAACATCACGGCAGTATTCATCATCTCCCTTGAGGTGCCGGAAAATATCCCTGTCAGTAATATGAGCAAAAGCTGCATTAGGACAAACGGAGCATTTATATTTCTTCTTATCGCATATACCGTACTGCCATTCATTATGACACACCGGAACATAACCTCCCTGACCTGTTTTGGTATTGTAATAGCGTTTTGCAAAAACGTCCTTTCTGCCGATAAAACGAGATTTGAAAAGCTCTATTTTTTCCTGCACAGTGGCATATTTATTGAATGGCTTCGGTTCGTTACCGCCATCATCCGCTTTTGCAGTTTTAGCCTGTGGAGGTGTCTGTTCAGCTTTTTTCTGTGCCTCAGCCTGTTTCTTTAAAAGCTCATCCCACTTTGCCCTGCTGCAAAAGAAGGATTCTCCATTTTCATCTTTGCATAGAACAGCCGTTTCTCCTGTCAACAGATTTCTGATCTCGCTGATGTATTCATATCGGTGGGTATTGAATGTAACAATTGTTTTGTCTTCATTTTTCATTTTCAAAACCTCCGCCAGTATTAATACTCACTTAGCATAACCCCCATATATAACGGCAATGTCAGGATATTGTTTTCTTCACCGACATTATAATCACCTAATTTTACGGCATGGTCGATATGATAAACATCCTTGTTTTTCATAACGGTTTTCAGACTTTTCGTATCACCTGTTTTTGCTTTTACTTCAACAGGAGTACACTCTCCCTTGTACCTGATAAAAAAATCTATTTCAAGTCCGGAATCCTTATGGAAATAATAAAGCTTTCTTCCCATTTTTGCAAAGAAATCAGCCGCAAGATTTTCATAAATTGCACCCTTGTAGCCAAGAAGATTTCCGCTGAGAATATCAAACTGTGTACCATCCTCAAGCATACTGACAAACAGACCGGTATCGACCATATACACCTTGAATACATCCTGCATCGAATTTCCGTCAAGGGGCAATTCAGTTGCAGTGAGATTATAACAGCGTTTTATAATTCCTGCATCCTCTATCCATTGCAGACTACCTGCAAATTTTGCAGCAGTTGATCCTTTCTTTACAAGAGAATACTGGAATTTCTTATTCTCCTTTGCAAGCTGACGGGGTATTGACTCAAAGCACTCTCTTATCAGTGGTTTGTCCTTTTCGTCGGCATACTTTATCATATCATCCTCGTATGAACGAACTATATCCCTTTGTATCTGCAAAACAGTATTCATCTGTCCCGTTGATACAAATGTCTGAACAACATCCGGCATTCCGCCTACAACTATATATTGCAGCAGAAGCTGTTGTAACGGTTATGAAGTGCCTGTTCAACCGGAGTCCGGTTTTCCAGATGATCACGCAGCATTCCGACAAGTGCTTCACTTATACCATTTGCCCAAAGAAATTCCTCAAAACTCAGCGGATACATAGTAATAACTGTTTCATGTCAGGCTGCCATCTGCACCTACTACTCTGTGGCATGGAATGATGATTGAAACGGGATTATGTCCTACTGCGCCGCCCACAGCCTGTGCTGACATTTTCTTTTTGCCTATTTGCTGTGCCATAATCGCTACTATTTCACCGTAGGTCACAGTCTGACCGTAAGGGATGGTCAAAAGGATATCCCACACGGCTTTTCTGAATGGCGTGGACTGTACAAACAACTCCGGTGTGAAATCAGGTATTTCGCCGACGAAATAGGTTTCAAGCCATCTGATCGTATCCTCAAAAACAGGCAGCAGCTTTTCCTCATACAGCTTTGGAAGTGTCTGCACATAATATTTCTGCCCGTCAAACCACAAGCCTGTCAGGGAATCTCCGTCACTCGCCATGCTCATACTTCCGATGGGAGAATGATATCTGTACATATAGTCCATTTTATAATCACTGATTTTCTGATGTTTATATACAAAACGCCGAATAATGCGATTAATTTTTATCAGTCAATATCATAACTAATTTTCGTGTAAATATCAAGGGTATTTTCTGATATTTTTACATAATTTACGTAATTTTACACGATTGTTTTCTTGTTCAAAAAAAACTGCCGGCAGAACAGCTCATGTTTTACCGGCAGTAAGTAATTATTCATCTCTCATGATCTTTCTGATACAGCTCAGGGATTCCGGGATAATAGCAAAAATATAATTGTTACAATCTCTTGAAATGATAATAACACATCATTTCAGAAAGTGCATTGGTGTATGTTAAAATACAGGAAATTTTTTTCAATCATCTATCAACTGATGATTGAAATGATCGATCTTGCTATTATCTCCGCTTCTTCAACAGTATTGTCTTTTCCAAATGAAACTCTTATTGTGCCTTTCGCATAGCTTTCGTCAACTCCGATAGCCTTTAGCACATGAGATATTTGTGTATCCTTGCTGTCGCAGGCAGAACCGGTTGAAACACAAATACCCATCAGATCAAGCCTGTGCAACAGCATTTCTCCGCTTTGTCCTTTGAAGGAAACGCTGACATTACCGGGAATATGATTTTCATTGCTGTTTCTAATAAAGTCAATACCAGCTGAATTTAGACATTCAATAAATACCTTTTCAAGCATTTTAAGCTTTTCGGCGTCTGTTTCCATAGAAGAACAGTTCTTCTTAAGAGCAGCTGCCATTGCTACAATAGAAGCTATATTTTCTGTTCCTGCCCTCATACTGTTTTCCTGTAGTCCGCCATTTATCAGAGGATAGATTGGTGTTCCTTTTTTGATATACAAGAAACCTATACCCTTCGGTCCGTTGAATTTATGAGCAGACGCAGACAGCATATCCACACCGAGCTTTTGTACATCAACAGTTATGTGTCCCACTGCCTGAACAGCATCAGTGTGAAATACAGCACCCTTTGCATGAACAATTTCAGCAAGTTCTTTTATCATCTGTACAGAGCCAATCTCATTATTTGCCATCATTATAGAAACAATTGACGGTGATGAAATAAAACTTTTGAGTTTTTCAGGCTGAATAACTCCATTTTCGTCAGCTCCAACATAAACAACAGGATATCCAAGTGATTCGATCATTTTACAGGAATTCAGTATAGAATGATGTTCAATCTGTGATGTAACTATTGCCTTTGATTTACCATTATAAAAGGCGATACCCTTTATTGCCCAATTATTGCTTTCACTACCACCGGAGGTAAAATAGATTTCTTCCGGTAATGCTCCGATACAATCAGCGATAGTATTTCGGGCATCCTTTAATGCTTTTTTACATTCTCTCGAAAAACTATAAGGCTGGGAAGCATTGCCGTAATAATCCAGCAGGAATGGCTTCATTGCTTCAAAGGCATCTTCATCTAATTTAGTTGTTGCAGCGTTGTCGGCATAGAGCATTTTATCTCCTACTTTCAATCAATCACACAAACCCTTCGTTTTTATATCAGGCATAACCTTTCCGGCTTCTTTTATATCCGCAAATCCCATTTGTTCGCGAATAATCCCACGCATTGACAAAGCAGGCTGAAGGCAATAAGTATCAAAATCTTTTGGATCTATGTCCTCAGTTCTTTCAGCATGGGGAAAAATCAATTTTGTATAAGCCGTACATATTTTTCTAATAGCTTCTGAATCACGAGTATCAGCTTTTGGAGGAATTAAAATCATATCTTCAACTATACTACGATATGAAGAGGTGTTTCTGAGTTCGTGCAGTATAGAAGAAAAGTATTCAGAATTCAAAGCCCATCCATTTGCTTTCATGTCATCATTCATGCGGGGAAGCTCCCATCCTTTAATAAAACCATGAAGACGATCAAGAAATGGTGACTTATGAAATGGCTGAGGTAGCTCCTCGAACATAAATGTATTCGTACTCATACTATTCCCCTCAATATTACCAAGAAAAACAATTGCAGCATCAACATTAACAAGATGTCCATCATCAGCTTTGAAACTTCCGTTCTCCATTATTTGTTGAAGTGAGGAATGCATTTCCGTATCCTTCATGTAATCAGCTTCGCGTATTTCATCAAGTGCAACATAATCTTTGTATGCAACTACACCTTCTCTTTTATTTGTTTTATTATAAATAAGCTGTGCACGAGTCGATTTTCCTGAAACAAGCCAACCATAACGACTTATCTGACCAAAAAGATATGATTTTCCAGTTCCGGGAGGAGCAAGTTCTATAATATTCAACCCCTTCTCAACAAACGGCAATAGTCTTTGCAAAAACAAAAGTCTTTGTTCACTGTTTTCAAAGCCTTTTACATTATAATCTGCTGCTGAAATCAGGACATCTACCCATTCATCCGTTGTAAAATACCTTCTACCCTCTTTGTAATCTTCTAAATCAACAGAATAAGGGCAAAATGGCTTATAGTCTATCATTTTTATAAAACCAGTTGCTTTTTTCTTTGAATAATCCTGTACCAAGGTCAATTCAATTATACCCCAGTTTTCATTCTCCTTAAGAAGTATATTCTGCCATTTTTCAACAACACGTTTTTCAATAACGCCCCCTGCTCCGGATTTATAATCTCCAAAGTCCGGCATTTCAAACAAAGTGTCTCCTGATTTTATGTCAACAGAAACACGGATCTTTGCAAGTATAATTACAGTTTCTCCATTGGTAAGCTGAAATTTCATCTGTTCAAAGTCATCTTTACCCGGAACATATTTTTTTATATAGTTTGTTATTCTATCTCGGTCGACATTTCCTTCATCATCGGAAAACTTCATGACTATCCAATCCCGCATGAATGAGGGCATTTTCAAATCTTTAAAAAATCCGGCACGCTGAGGATTTTTTAACACTACCATATCAGCAAATGCTTCTCTGAGTTTTTCTTCTGACATTAATTATTCACTCCTTAAAGAAACAGTGTACAGCCTTGTTCTTTGAACTCTTTGATTTTAATAATCAAATCTTCTTCATCACAGCCAAAATTTTCAGCCATACATGTAATACAATAAAAATCCACTGTATCTATATCAATTAATTTTTGTGAAAGTGCTATCTCGTCTTTTTTTAGTAACTTTCCACATTCACAACATACCTTTTTCTTCATATTGGCAAATCACCCTCTCCACCGCCTAATGCCGGCTTTACTGTTATATCCGGCATTGTCAGTATCCTGCCATCTGCATACACCTGTACATAATAAGTATCAGGTTCAATCCCTTTAAATGTAGCAATCCAGCTTTTAGGGTCTGATGAACAAATTGTCTCACCATCTTTTCCAGCAATCCTGATTTGCAGTTCTTCTACCGGTTTATTAAAATCGATATATAATTTTACCTTTTTCATTGATATTTTTACTGTTTCTTTTCTCCATTTACCTACTAAAGGGATATCACGATTGCAGTCAAGAACAATAATCGGGACAAGCATTTCTTCCGGTGAAGCACCCCCATGAACTTCTCCGTATATTGCATTATCATCATTTGCTCCAGCAGCAAATCCAGACTGTGTAAAATGGTCAAAATTTTTAAAAACAGCATATTTAGCTCCATTTACCGTTGCAATTTGTGTATTTGGAATGCTTATATCTACCCCTGAATCAAGCAAGCAGTATCGTCCGTGACTATATGCAGTGGAATCTTTTGGTAAAGGCATTGCATCTCTTTTATGGAAAAATCTAGCTGCTAATCTGCTTGTTCCATGATCTCCTGTAACAATAACTCTATTATAATTCTCCATCAATTCATTAACTTTATTTTTTATGCCTGTTACAAACGCCAACTGTTCCTGAATACACGCATAGTAATCAGGTTCATCAATTACACCTTTATGTGCCAGTTTATCAAGCTTATCAAGCTTTTTATATGGATTTGTCATTCTGACCCATTGATCATTAAATTCTGTTTCTGTTGGTAAAGAAGCTTGAACAATCGATTCAGCTTGGATTACAGCATCACAATTATTTTTCAGTGACCAATGTAATAACGAAAACCATTCTACTCCAAGTGCATCAATCCAAAGGACTACCGTATTGTTATTGATATACTCTGACAGTATAGTATACCGCATATCATAAACATCTGTCTGAATTCCATTAAAAAATGCCTCTTCATCCTCGGGTAATGTATTTTCCAGCTTATATGATTTGTATTTTATCATATAATCCTTTATCTCATCATCAACTGATAAGCACTCATCTGCCATATATGCAACCAAATCAGGATATATACATTTCAGTTTTTCCGAAGATATAGCCTGATGATAATCTAACTTGATCCATTTTCCTACCATTCTTAATAAATAAATCTGTTCATTACGTGAATTTCCAACGATGAAATCCAATCGCTTTTCAAAAATCGGTATTAAATCAAGTTCCTCAAAGAACTGTTCATCCGGTGTAATCTTCATAACCTGTAAAAGAGCACGGTATTCTTTTACCCAATCGGGTTTATCAGCCCACATTTTAAATATTTCATGTAGAAGAATATTTTTTAGATCAGAAGTATTGTCAATGAGAGTGAAGCAATGACTGAGATATGTATTGTCTGGATACAGCTTAAACCACAAACCAACAAAACTCTTGTGCGTCTCATCTAATACCTTCCATTTTCCCATAATATCCTGTCCGGAAAATGATGACATATTTAATATCTTTAAAATAGCAGAATTCAAATCATTACCTTTGAGTGCGTATTCAAATAAGATTTTCTGCATTTCTTCTGTACAATTTTTATTTGTAAGTACTGATGAACCTTTCATATTTTCATGAATAAAATTCAAAGTATCTGAGATAACATGAATAGAAATATCGCCATTTATAGGACTTACATTCCTAAAACGTTTTGTCAGCAAGACAAAATCTTTCTTTTCAGGCACAGGATCAAGCCAGTATTCAAACCAGTCTTGCAAACCAATTTTCAGCTCTCCTTGCATTACTTCTAACTTTTCAATATAGTTCTCAAATTTTCCAGAAAGAACGATAAGGTTCATTTTCTGATCTACACTACATGAATCTGTACAGTCATAATAGAAATCTTGCTGTCGGAGATCTGCGGACAAATTAAGAGATTTGTCAAACCACTGTGCTTCACATCCCCATAACGGAATTATTATTCGTCCAACGCTGCTCGCCGGTGCCTGATAGCTCCACAAACCGGAAAATCGTCTGTCGGTTTGTTCGCTTTCGGAGAATAGCCTCAGATATTCAGAAACACCGGTCAGAACCACCCATTTTTCCATATAGCAGCCTTTCTTCAGATTCTCATATTTGGGCATAACATCAATATTAGAGAATAATTCTTGAGTTTGAACAAATTGAACATCATTGAGTTTTCTAAGTTCAGAAAGGAGGTCGCAGTATTGCTGGATATTTCTTACCATGATAGCACGGCAAGGAAAGCGTGAAGGAACACTTGTCTGCTTTTCTTTTTTTAGCATTGCCACTACTTCCTGTATTGTCACAGTAATCTACTTCCTTTCATCATTCGGAAAAATCATCACAAAATTCAGGATGCTCATCAAGGAACGCTGTCACACGATCTCTCAAAATAGTATCGTTCATATTCCGAACTTGATTTTTTGTGCTAACCAGTTTTTCCTTTTTAGCTTGATACTGTTGAGCTTGTTTCATCATCCTTTGAAGAGAACTCAAATCAGAGAATGACCATGTACTCATATCATTTCCGAATTTTATTTTTGCTTTTGCAATAATCGAAGAGTGTTCGGTTATCCAAATATCCATATACTCTTCGCCAACAGTAGTCAGAAACGCAGTTTCAATCTTATTTTTATCATTAAGCAAAGATGTATCCATGCTTTTCAAATAATTCAAAGCATTTACTACTGTCGTATTGACAGTATGATTATTCTTTTGAACATCAATTATCGTAGAAATCATCTTCTGCATTTCTGTCGGAATTACCCACATAATTGGTACTTCATAGGTTGTACACCAATCCTTTACGGTCTCTATGCCTGTAATAGTTTTCCATGTTTCCTGAAGCATCACTTTGTTCCTTGCAAAACTGATGTGCCCCATCTGATTATCAAGTTCTCTATCAAACTGTGTTAATGTAGCTTCACATGACATATCTTTGAAACCAGAATATACTGTACTTAACTCATCGGACGTACATTCGATTTGTCTTGATGATAGAATTTCACCAAGAACCGGCTTTCCGTCAGTAAGACAGTCTTTTGCATATTTTCCGTAGTTATTCAGAATTTCAATATCTCCCAAACGTTCCTCTGATGTCAACTGACTTGCTTCACCTTTTGAGACTTTATATAATATCTTAAGTGCAGGATACCAAGTCGGATTAAGCTTTTCGATAGCTGCAAGCGAAATACGTAAAAACTTGAACTGATTTGCAAGATCCTTTCTAGCCTCTTCAATACTATGATAAACGCATCTCTGCACAGATCCGATAGCATCTATATAATAATATTCGCCAACAACATCGTCCAGCTTTTCTTTTACTTGATCTTCTGTCCAGGTATAAATTGCTCCCTGCATTACCGAATGAATTTTATCACTGAGTTCCTCAGGCTGAATATCAAGCTTAGTAGCAATATCTTTGAGCTTCGGTGAAATACTGAAAAGGAAAGTCCGAAAAGCTGCAGACATAGTATTCTTATCTTTAAATGCTTTTGCAAGATTAACTTTTATTTTTCCTCTGCCCGACATCAGCTGCAATACATTACTCATTGCAGTTTCAACATCGCCTTCCTGAGAAATGAAAACCTGAAAGCTGTCAATAACCTTCCCTGCTGATGTACGAAAATCTTCATTAGTCCAGTAATTAGCAGGTAAATACTTCAAAGCCCAAAACGGAGCACCACTCTTGGTGACCGCCTCACGTGCATTATGATAACCTGTGGTTTGTTCAGCGACCTGAGCAACAGAAAGATCTAATATTGCTCTGAGATAGTCACTGAAATGCTGCCATGTAATAGATCCAGCAGAAAGATAATCTGTAGTCATCCTGCCCTTGCACATATTTACGACCATCTTACCCAAAGTAGCTTCCGCAAGTACATGCGGTGATTGTGCACTATCAGTCCATGTATATTTACTGTTTTTATAACAGGCAAAAACATATCCAAGCAGGATACCACATGCGATCGTGTCATAATAGCCATAAGGTTCTTTTTGTAAGCTTGCCCACAGATCTCCGAGGTTTACCATACTGCCGGATTCCATCTCATCCTTAATTAGTTTAGCAAGTTCAGCAATACATTCCTTTGCCTTGCTGCCTGAAACCTCGGACATTTCACCTATGACAGTAATATCAAGAATACCTTCATTTTTCAATGAATTAAGCACATTTTTCAACTGACTGTTTGCAGTAGTACGCTGAATACCTGCTGTGGGTGCGCTGTCATTACATGACTTATAAGCTGTATTTGTTATAACAATGTTCTCAGGAGCATATGGAAAAATTATATCAAGAACATTCGTGCGAATAGTTTTCCTCAGTTGAGGCATACCATATTGGTTATTGAAAACATTGTTTCCATTATAAGCAATCATTCTTCCTGCAGATATAGCACTGCCTATCCATGTTGTCATAATTGCATTGGCTTCCATCTTATATTGATTAACAGCACCTGTCTGACCGGACGCACTTGCCATTTCCTGCTTTGTTACAGCAGTAAGCCAATTCTTGCGTTTTTCATCTGTAAACGGCTCGCGAACTAAAGCTATTGTAAGGCGTGGTTCATTCATTTCTTGTATCTTGCTCTGAAGCATAGACTGAATTGAAACACCCTGAGCATCACTATTGACAGTAACAAGCAAAAGACCAAGTTTATATGGTGACTTGTATAGTTCCTTAGCAATTTCAGTAAGACGATTATTAATTGAAAGTGTCTCTGCACAGCAAACTGCGATCTTCATGCGCCTGTTTACTGCATCATTTTCGTCTGCTGCTTTCTTTTCAAATTCCTGAGCAAATACTCCCTCCTTTGAAAACATCTGGTATCTGCTGTATTTCTTATCATTCTGAGCAAGTCTTGCCGGAAACTCATCACTTGATGCACCATTAAACGGAAGCTGCAATCTGACATTACCATGCTGATCTTCATCAAGAACAATAATTTTGCTGTCATGCATTGTTGCAAGCAAATCATGAACCGTTTTCTTATTTATCACGCCTGCCAGACAGGTCGCAAGACAATCCTCGGTTGCTGATATTCCGTCCTTTGTTCTTTTTCCACTGTATAATCCTTTCGTAGATGACATAAGTGCCATTAACAGCATTGCTGTTTTGAACACACGATAAGCATTGTCATCGTTCTCCACAAGATTGCGGCTTTCTTCAAAATGATGTATATACTCAGGAACCTTTGTATCCTTATCCGAAAAGTCACTTTCACGGGTAAAGAAATAATCCCATAGCCAATCCGGTGTAAGCCAGCAAGCCTGGTCATCCGGACCAAAGCGGTTAATATATCCTACAAAGCCAAGATTCGGAGTAGACTGATCCTTCATAAAACGAAACATTGTACGCTGTGCGGCTGCATAGTTTTCAGCAACCCGTGACAGAAGTCTGATAGTCATCGGATGTATCGGGCAAAGATGATTTATCCGTTCACCAAACCTATCATCCAGTCCTGACATTTCCGGCAAAAACGGACGAATATTTTTTACAACAGGCTTACGTTCATCTGCCCAGTGTTCGGACATACCGTTGCGGATATTTATTGAGCCTGCTATAAGATCAAGTGCAGCATCCTGTGAAATATGAAATTCTACCTGATGGAATCTATGAGTGATAAGCTGATAACGGTCGGTAGTAAGATTATCAACCATTTCCTGAGATTTATGTACGATAAACATCATGTACAGTGGCTTGACCTTGGTAAACTCGGAAAGCTGCTGCAAAATAGTTATATCATCACTGTTCAGTATATATTCAGTAAACTCGTCCCAAATAAAGAAAATACCTGATTTGTCCAGGTGGTTATTTTCTATTATAGCTGCCACCCAGTTTTTAAAAGTTTCAAGGCTGTCAACAAGACCCCAATTGTATTGACGAATAATAGCAGCAGTCCTTTGAAGTGCTTTCAGATCAGCAGCGTCAATAGCATCCTGCAGTTCCTCAACACTGCCGTAATCATCACCCAATGTAGTTGTTTCAAGGATATATTCCCAGTTGTGGAGAGGACTGTGTATCTGAGTTTTAACAACATCCGCAAGAGACGCATCTCCATAATCAGCATTATCGCCGAATTTTCCTTTTAGTGCGTCACGAATAGCTTTTTCTGCCTCCATCAACATCGCATTGCCGTCACGAAGTCCCGTACATCCGGTTTTCCAGATCACGAGATAATCGCTGCCACGATTACGACATTTCATAAAACGATTTTTAAATTGCGAAAGACGCGTATTTTTAGAGAGGTACTCTTCAATGACAGAAGGCTTTTCCTCCATAAGGTGTTTTACAAGAATAGCCGCATAGCTTTTTCCGGTGCCGTAGCTGCCGTGTACCCAAAACGAACGGCGCAGATCCTTTCCTTCATTATCGACACCCTCATTATTGAGAGATTGACAAAGAACCTCCAGCATTTTTTCCATATCTTCGCCGACAATGTATTCACGCCACAGGTTTTTATTTCTTGTATCTGCATCAATATCTACTACTGATTCAAAAGTCGGGCTAATTTCTATAAAATCGCTGTATTTTTTATTCAGCATGGTAGCTTCCCTCCTTTAATCTTCCTGTACAAGGTCAACAATATCATTACTTGAGAAATCTTCAAGAATTATATTATCAAGATTACCGATAAAGGAAACACGAATGTGCTTAGGATAGTTTATTGCAAGTCCCTGCACCTGTTCCTTAAAGGCTTTCGGTTCAATTCCAAAAATATCATGAGGAGAAATCCCCTGAGTCTCGTGGTTGGAATGTGCATTGAGAAGCTCAGTAAAAGTAAATGATTTACGCCCGACATGTTCTGCATAAAGGTATAGAGAATATAACAGTGCTACTGCATGGGGATAGTCCCAGCCTTCACGGAGGTAGGATTTTTCAAAAGGTATTCCCTGCTTCAATGATGTACCAATAGGAGAATGCTTAAATGTTGCAAATAATGAACTTACAGCATTTTTGCGTGTTGTAGGAGAATACGAGTCTCCCAGTAAAGTAACAATATCACCCAATTCATAGGCAGCACCAACCTCTGTATTTAAGCAAAACCATTTACAAATGATTGAATTGTAAGCTAAATTTGACCATATTATTGCCCATGTCAACGGATTATATGGACCAATTTGGATAAGTTTTTCTCCAAGTTCAGTCAATTGGATAGATCTGTCCTTGTTTGAAATTTCAATCATTTGACTATGTTGCAACCACTTCTTTAATGATGCATATTGTTGATTTCCAAGTTCCATCCTAGAAAAGCACTTTGCTCCATAGTCCATAAAATGTTCCAAAAAGTTCTGCTGAAAGCCAAAATTCTGATAGCAGTTCATTCCTTTTAAATCCATACCGTTTCCTCCTTGTGTTACTGAAAGGGATTTTGCAATCATACAGCCTTTGTCAGTAAATGAGATACAATTTGAACAATGTACACATAATGATTCTCGAATCAATATCTTTCCATCTGCTTGTATAGTAAAAGCTCCTGTTGGACACTGTACTTCGCAAGCCTTACACCCCCTACAATACGCAACTTTATTTGCCACACCTCTTAGGTGAGAAATAACAAACCTGTCCATTTTAAAAAAAGGTTTGTATGAAAATGTAGTTATATTATCATCTTTTTCTATTTCAAACATATAGTTAATGCCGTCGATTTTATGAATACCTCTTTTACCATTAAATTCAGTTATCACTCCTAATATCCTTGAAACTTCCAACCAATCCTGCAAAGGTTTTTTCATAGTAAATGAAATAGCATTATCACCAATTTGTTCTGAAACTCGATTTCCACCATTCAACAAATCTCGACCACCCGAACGGGTTTTCCATCCACCACTCTCAATATATTTTTTTCGTTCTTTTTCAGGTTTTGTGTTAGATACATATTCCTCTATGATTTTCCTCAGTTTCTTGTTTTCTTCCGGATAGCAAAAGCCTGTAATACTATCATACCAATCTGATGACATTGGGCAAACCATACATCCCACACGAAATAAACCATTACGATAAGCGTTATTTAATACAATTTCATTTTTTAATAAATGACAGTATATTTCAGCATTGTTCCATTTATGAATGGGGCTAACATTTATCTGTGAAATATTTTTAGCTCCTATACTAACCTCATCATATTTTGCTCGTCTTGCACTTTCCTCAGCTCTTACGCCATCAAAAACTACTACTTTAGCATTTATATTTCCTGTTATTTTTCTTAATAATAATACAGTTGGAACCGATTTATGTACAGCACAACACCATCTGATTTTTGAGGCCGGCGGACCGAATTCATCCCAGCTTTCCTCCGGAGCTATATGACACTTTGCTTCCTCAAAACGAAGCTGTGGCCAATGTGCCTTTGCTTTTTCTACTGCTGCAAGAGTGTCAGAAAGCTCCATTCCTGTATTACTGAAAACAACATAAAAATCAGACGGTGCCAGTGCTCTTGCGGTAAGATCAAGCAAAGCAAGAGAATCCTTACCACCTGAAAAGGCACATACAAAGGAATAGCCCCGCTTCATATATTTTTCGTGCTGTTCCTGAATGAAATTAATCGCCTTTTGCTGTAGACTTACCATCAACGAACGATTAACCTCATACAAGCGGTCGGTATCTATAGGCTGCAGATTCAGGCGTTCTTTTGTCAGCAAATGAATGGACGGCTTTGTATAAAATCCACCACCCTGTGCCTCGGCAACCGGCTTGCCGTTCAAAACATATCGGCGAACACCTTCTGCCCACAACAGAGGTGCATCTGTGTCTTTCGGGTAGTCCCAATAAGCATCCATGCCAAAAAAATCAAGTTCTTCATGAAAAACCGGTCGGATTTCTTTCTGAATTTTTGCATTTATCGTCAATCTGAATATACCATATTCATCTGTCCATTCATATCCGTACAAGGCAGCGTCTACCTCCTCTCAACATAATACTTCTCTGCAATCCTCTTTTGTCCTCCACGGTCTGATTCGATGAAGAACTGCGTGACAGGTAGGACATACAGTAATATAATTATTAACTCCATATTTTTTATTTCCTTCCAACCGCGATGGTGGAACTAAAAGATGATTTTGTAAAATCGCACCGCACGAATTATAATACAGCTCCGGTTTAAGATCACAAACCTCACAATGATCAGAAAGTGTATATTGTGATCCGTCTCTTGTCTCAATCAGACGATGAAGATGTCCCAGCAGGACACCCTCCGGAAAACCCATATCTTCACTGTAATCCCCAAATTCCATCATGAAATATTTTTCATTTCTGCGTATTGCCTGTGCGATCTCATGTAATTCGTCATGCCGGTTTTCAAACTCAGATGCAATATAAAAAAACATTGCTCCGACATGATTATCTCTATTTCCGGTTCTTAAATTTGACTGAAGTATTTTAATTTGCTTTGTAATACCAGTAGTCGTTCTGAAATCGGAACGCCTGTTTTCGTTCGGGTGAATCGGTAATCGGTTGAGTAACGTACTAAGATCTTTTATATCATCCGAGTCAGCAGAAATACGCTCATGCTTTGAAGAATAAAGTACATCAAGAGCAAGAATTACTTCATCTCTCGAAAACCTGAAACTTGACAATCTCTACACCTCCACGATAACACGGTCGCAGGAAGCATCCCATGCAAACCTTTCGTCTTTATCCAAGGCTTTAGGCATATTCCATAAAAGCTCATTTCCTTTGATTATTCCTGCATCCACCAACAATAGACGGAGATCTTCAGCCTTGAAGTTCCTCCTTTTAATTTCAGTATCAATAAGATATGAAATGATAACATCACCAAAATTCTGGATCGGACTTCTATCTGAAACCAACATAGTATGCAGCGTATCAATAGATTGTCCACTCATAGCCTGAATAGTTTTAGCTCCGAACTCCGCACCATAACAGCGTAATATACTTTGAAGCAGCAGCGGTGTCCATGGCTTTCTTCCAGGCAAAACAGGCAACTGTTCAAGCCAGATTTTCGGAATAGAACGAAGTATAATATATCCTCCGTTATCACCAAGCAGAATTTCTATTTTCTTTTTTATATCGGCTTTCCACCCATCATCTATATGCATATCATCAGCACACATGAGAATTCCCTCATCGTAATAGAAGAAAATAGGTTCATTGGGAATTTTCATTTGTGTCCTCAGGTTTCCTGTTGAGATGCCTATCCTCTGCAAATATTCCACAAGGGCATCAAAAGAGAAAATGCCTCCCTGCTCTGATGCATAGTGCCTGATAATATCAAGGTTACTTTTAACACAATGTTCCGAACGGGATATATGAGCATTTCCATAAAAGCTGTAACGCTTCCCATGATAGCCCTTCTTCCCGAACAGATGTTCAGCAATATCATACACTGCTCTATCATCATTTACATCATTATCCGTAAGGAACATATTCATTTCCATTTTAACATATTCATACAGCTGTGCTGAAGAGAGGTAACCGTCATTTTTCCTGAGAAGCTTTTCAATAATTATTTCCAGCTGATCTGCTCCTTCTTCCCAGTCAACAAAGGCTTCCTCGTGAATAAGCCGACCCCTGACTTCTACGATTTTAACAGAATCACCTACTGCCTGCTTTGTTGCAACCATGGTTGTTTGTAATTTCATTTTTAATTCTTCATAGGTAATCCCCTTAATATCAGTATCCAAAACAAATTGTTCCATCTTTTCAATATCAACATTGCTTGTTTTTGAAGAAATATCAATGTTTAACTGTGATGCTTTAGTTGTAATTCCGCTTTCCGTCAAATCAGATTCTGCCGGTAAATCGGCGTTTTCCGGTTCTGTCATAGTAATATCAATCTTTCCTTCACCGCATCTTTTTCTCACCCATCCGGTATATAAAATCACATCCTGAACAGACAAATTTTCACTGACAAAAGCGTTTACATTTGCCACTTTAAGAGTATGAGATTCATCCTCGTTTCTTACCACAGGAACCATGTAGTTTCTCGTCACTCTGGCACCAATAAGTGTACGAAATTGAAGCGGATAACGAATCAGCATATCGGCACAAAAAGCAATAAAAGCCTTAGCAGGTGTTGTTCCTTTGTGTTTTTCATTACCAATATGCAAGGTATACGCTTGTGTTTCATTCAGATCAACAGTCGGATACAGCATATCGTTTACTTTAGTAAAAATTCTCTGGCGTGTGCCGATACTATATATATTATTTCTATTCATAAAAGCCCATAGCTTAAGTTTCTTTAATTCTTCTACTGTAGTAATCTTTTGACGAACAAGGGCTTTTCGTAACGGAGCAAATTCATCACCTTTAAGGATAGACTCTAAATCAACCGTTTTAACCGAGTCAGTAGAAGAAACAACTCCAGCATTTTCATCATGTAAGTCAAAAAAAGCAATAAGCTTTGCAATAGCCGCACTAAAGCGATGATTCTGCTCATTATCGAAGATACTAAACTTTTCATTACAGTTCAGAGCATCTATCGTTTTTCTTGCTTCCGATTGCAAGCAATTCAGAAGCTGACAAGACGCAAGCCCTTCCTCACGAGCAAACTGTTCAGATCTCTTCAATGCTGACACATACACTCTGCAGGTTGACTCTGACATTTTCTGTACATCCATAAGATATGTATAAAATGTAGGCTGATCAACAAACTCATTATTAGGTTTATTCTGAGTTGTAGATTTGTTCGTTAGGGCAGTTTTTTCAGACTTCGCAGTCTCTTTTTCTCGTCCCGAAACTTCATCCGTCAGTTCATCATATTCTATAATGCTGTTTTCATAATCCACATTACATAAATCAAGAAGAATCTTAATACACCTTATAAAATGATCTGTTCTGCGATTTGTTTCAACATACAGATTTTCTCCTATAAGTGCAGGCGTATGTAATGACGAAGATTTTGTTTTTCCAAAGATAATCGGAACACGACTGTTTTCAGTCGGATTGTTTTTCAGCTTTATGAATACATCAGGGTAATCCTTGAAAAGACACTCAAGAACACCAATATATACTTCCTCCCATGACTTTACAGCATGGACTTCTCCAAAATATGTAAACTGAATCGGCAAGGTAAAAGAATATGATTTCGTAGTTCTGAAATCAACAAATTTATGATCTGTTTTTTCGATGCTGACACGACCAATAGTCTGCTCTGATGCTTGAATCTGCGGTTTACTTATCGTTTGTACAGGTCTATCAACCGGCGTAGCACCAACTGCCGTTACATTCTCTTTCTCCGATTTTGGTCGTTCCTTAGGAGCATTGGGATCATCCTTTTTCAATTTGATAACCAAATTACCGTAGGACACATTACAAATATCAAGAAAGTATTTTATCCTTTGTGCGATGTTCTTTGCACTCAGGTTCACTTCTATATAGAGATCATCACTCAGCTTTCCTGCTGTTCTTAATTTGTAAACGGATTTACTGTCGCAAATATCAATTGTACCGCTTCGAGTGATCGAACCGTTTTTTAAACTTAGTATCTTGTCAGGATAATCCCTTAACAAGCACTTCACCACAGACATATACATCATTCTCCACGAGGTGACCTGTACAGTTTCACCTGCATAAAGATACTCATAAGGCTTTGTATAAACATAATCCTGCAAATTTATAAAATCAACTTGATCAGGACTGACTGTTGAAGTAATAATTTTTGGTTTTGAAATAATGACTGTTTTTGCTCGATTTGTTATAACCGGTTCCTTCTTCACAACAGGCACAGTAGAAGGAATTGAGTATTCTTCAAGATAGATAAGTATTTGCCCTATATAAAAGCGATCACGGCTGCTGGCATTTTTAAAAAAACTGTTGCTTTGCAGCTTTCTGCTTAGTGAAATGAAATCGTCTCTAGTTTTTATAGAAATAAGTTCTGTGCTCAAAATACCGGAATCCTTGACATAGTTTTCTATAAAATCATATGCGAGATAAAAATCCGAAAGATTTGAGGCAGGTACTTTTGAAGCGAGCCAGACAAAAAATTGTTCTTTTTTATCAGTTTGATCCATTGCTTTCGCCTCCTGCAAAACCCGTTCAAATTCTTTTCTATCTTGATGATATAGATCCATGGCTTCCTGAAATATCTTTGGACATTGGTTTTTTTAGCCCACACTTTCCACCTGTAAAATAATACTCCAACACCCATAATTGCATCGAAATTCCGTTCTCGTTACGTAACTTATCATCTATTTCGACTCCTCTGTAAACTGCATATTTACGCAAAAATGACGAAACATCTGTTATGAAAGACTTCGATGTTATTTTTCCATCAAGATATGCAATCAAAGCATCTAACAGAATTACAGATTCTGTTAAGCTCCAAGAAATTCTAATAGCTATAATAAATCACCAAACAAAACGTCTTGATTTAACAATTATACTATATTACAGAGAATAATTCAACAATTTTACTAAAAATAAATATAAAAGCGACACTAAAAGAATATATTATACATTACATGTCCAGAATCACATTATATAATACAATAAGAATAAACCGTTTTCGATATTTCCATTTGTTTCCAGTTGCAAATTATTGGACATCAATTACTTTCAATCCTTTTTTATATGCTTTCTCTTTAAACTTAGCCGCACCGCCCGTAATCTTATGTACATAGCAGACTGCAAAACCCGACTGCCCGATCATCCAATCATTCCGCTTTGATATAGCGAACTTCTTCGAAACAGTTTCCAGACCATCAGAAAAAATAGTATCTTCACCATGCAATTCTTTTATATGTTCATCGGGTAGATAAGCAAGAACAACAGTATATCTGATCTGCGGATATTTCTCCCCAAGCTCCTTCAGTATAGAATAAACCATGCTGTCAAACTGTCCCTGATGACCGACATAAAACTCCGTTACATTGTCCTCAGTAATCAGCTTTTCGATTATTGATTTCAACCTTGGTCTGATGTTGTGCGTAACGTCACGGTGTCCGAAGAAGCAGGAAGTCTTTTCTTCATTATTCATAATGTTCCCCCATAATAGGCAATGTATTGCCTATTATGGTATCACACGTTGCCTATATTTTCAATAAAAATTTCATATCCTAATAATAGTAGAAACTATTATGGAGGTGACGATGTTGAATACTGTAACAGCAGTTAAGAACAGAATATTGCAACTATGCGGTGAAAGAAATATTACTATAAACAAACTTGCAAATATATCCGCATTGCCGCCATCATCCGTTAAAGCTATTCTTTATGGCAGAAGTAAGAATCCAAAACTGTTGACAATAAAGATTATCTGTGATGGTCTTGGCATTACGCTTGCAGAGTTTTTCGACACAGACGAGTTTAATAATCTTGAACAGGAAATAAAATAGCAGGAGCATCAGCCTTAAATCCAAGGTCTGATACTCCTGCTTTCCTTTGTTTATTCTGTTTTTCAAAGCTCTACAACCGGACAACCCTTGCGGCGATATTAGTAGATCTCGTCCTCTGCTGCAATACGGACAGATGCCATATCATAGTCTTTGAAATGTTTCTCCGCTTTTGGTGCGCTGTCACTCAAGACAAGAGCTGTGCCGTATGAACCGTCTGTTTTCTTGTAAGTCGCAAGATAGTATTCTTTCATAGTTGCCGCCTTTCTCCCCGTAGCCGTTAGGACAGCATTATTATCCGGGACCTGAAGTCCCACATTTGCTTATTCAAATCTATTATGGTTACCTCCTGAATCTCGGCTTGCTTTGTGTGCCTATTATACTTTCAATCCTTTTCTCATCATCTTCTTTGTATGCCACGTTGTATTTTTCTTCCTGCCCGTTTTCGCTCTTGCTGAATACAGCAAACATTTCCTGCCCACCTGTCTGTTTATGCAGTTCCTCAACTTCAACTCTTGTAAGCGTTCTGTAACGCATTTGTTTTCCGTTGAGTAATGCTTCTGATTTCAGCCGCGTATTGACCTTTGAATTTCTTGTTACAGAAAACAAATCATCACCCTCGGATTGGTGTTTGTCAGAATAAAGACAGTGCAACACATAATCTTTGTTCTGCGGAAGGAAAGCCAATTTGATTTTTCCATCCTCTGGTGCAAATGCAACATAGCGGTCTTTTTCCTTCGTGAGCTTATCAATATCTTTTTCATCTATCACCAGAAATTCAACTTTCACACCAAGAAATTCCGCACGCTTTTTCATTTCTTCGTATTTTGCATAGGGCAAGTACCTTTTTGTATGCCTGTCGATAACTTCTTCATCCTTTAATTTCAATGCTTCGACCAAAAGTTTTCTGCCCCTTTCTTTGATCGTCACCATCGCATGGTCGTTGTAGAGTTTAGCAGAGAAGAAAATCGGACAAGCATAAAGCTTTGGTATCGCTGAAAGATCAAATCTTATTACGCAGTTTTCGCCCTGAGAATGTATCATCCTGCTGTACGGAATGTTGCCCTCGTAGATCGAATTACTTTTATATTTTTCAAGCTGTTCACTTACGGACAGCTTTTTTGTTTTGAACTTTTTCTTATGTGTGTGCATACTCAGCTTAAAGTATCTCCGGTCAAGCAGAAATTTCTTATGACGGCGGAGCAACAACATAAAGAGTACCCTTAGAAGAAAGAATAAAGTATTTTTCGATTATCTTATCCTCTGTTGCAGACCTGCCACTTCATCCGATTTTACAAGTGGAGGATTTTTCTTTATATACACTTTTTCGTATTTTTCAAATTCGCTGATAAACGGTTTTTGCGGAAGTGGCTGTTCTCTCGGTGGGAGTGGCTTCGGCAGAGAATAGTAACCCATCATTCGCTCTAAATTTTCTTTGGTGTAATAATCTCCGAATTGCTTCGCCAAAGTATCGGATCTGATTTTCTTTTGCTCTCCGACTTTCTGAAAGGTTATATGCCTGTTGGTGTAACGAATAACTTCAAAACCTTTGCATTTCATGAAATTAACAAACGCTTCTTTGCTGTAACACAGAATTTTCGCTTCATCGAGTGCATGGCATAATTCAACTTTCCACGATTTTCCTTGCTCTGCTAATTTCTGTGTTGCCTGATCTATTCCACGCAGTCCTGTTGTTTCATCAATTACCGAAAGTCCATACTGCCTGCATAGCCTGTCGCTCTCGGCACGCATATTTTTAAGAGTAGCCTGATTACCGAGCCACTTACTTCCGGTTTCTAAGCTGACAGAGTTTATCAGAAAATGATTATGTATATGGTCTCGGTCAACATGAGTTGCAACAATTACTTGAAATCCCGGTGCAACACATTCCGCCAATTCCTCGCCAATCTTGTGAGCAAGCTCCGGAGTGATTTTCTCGTTTGGCGAAAAACTCTGAACATAGTGGTGTGCCAATATCTTATCGCTCTTGCCGTAAGCAAATCTTGTAACATCGAACTGAGTAACAAGGCTGTCGATACTGTTATTACAGCAATTCAGAAAACTTGATTGCACACATTTTTCATTTCCGCTTTTCGTCTCCGGTGACAAAATATATTTTATCGACTTGATAACATACTCCGAAGATTTTATCGCAGACTTTACTGATTTAACCGTCGCCATTAGCATTCACCCTTTCCATCAGCTTGTCGATTTTTCGCTCCAGAGTTTTTATGTTGGCTTCCTTTTCGTCATAAGTTGCTTTGACTATCTTCTTCGTAATTTCAAAAACCGCATCCATCTGACGATTAACTGAAACAAGATCGCTTTGAAGAATAAATCCCTGTCCGTTTGCTACATAAGCAATCTGATTGATGTTTATTCCGATTTTCCTAATCTCGTAAATTAGCCTTGCGATATTTTGTGTCTGGAGCATCTTATGGTCTGACCCTGATTTTACCAAATACCTTGAAAGGCTCAGGTGTGCGGCATCTGCTTTTTCCTGCAATTCTTTCTTTTCTGTCGGTGTAACTCTGACACAGATTTCTACTGTTTTCTTTTCTCGGTTCATAAACTTTTTCACTCCTTTCGATTTTCCTGATTTTTATTTTCATCCAAACTTTCTGAAAAAAGCCCATTTTTTACGAGTATGCGACTTGTAGTTTTTATGGATTAGCAAGCATAGATTTCTGCTATACTTCGTATATCAAAATCGCTTGGTAGTGAAATCCCCACACTCCTTTTCGATTTTACCAATCTGTAAAATCCAAAATCGCTGCACTCACCAAAATTCAAAAAACAAAAATCCTATCTTTCCCGTTTATAAATAAATGTCAGCATTTCCGTAATTGTCCGAAGCTCTAAAAGATCATCTTTTGAAAGTGCCGGATTTTTCTCCATCTCTGAAAGTTTGCTTTCTATGACAGAAAGCCTTTCCCTGATTTTATCAAAAGTGCGGATATTACCTTTTACCATAATTGTCTGATACAGACAACTCTGAATAAAAAACTCTGCCTTTGTCATTCCGGAAAGGTCGATTCTTTTTTCAATCAACTCACGTTCATTTTCTGTAACACGGAAATTGATGATATTATTTCGTTTACGGTTTTTCTCATTTTTCTTCTTTTTGGGTTTCGGCTCTTCCGTCTGAATTTTGTAGATCTTGCTTTTCTGATTTTCCTTTTTCATAATCATTTTCCTCTTTTCCCCTGAACGCATCATCAAGACTAACCGCCATCTGCCTTTGTACTGACGGATAGAGATGTGCGTATCTTTCAGTTATCGTTACACTCTCGTGTCCAAGCCTTTCGGCAATCTGTATCGGAGAATAACCAAGATGTATCAGTAATGCACAGCTTGAATGACGAAGATCGTGAATTCGTATTCTTTTCACTCCTGCGGCTTTTGCTCCTCTGTCCATTTCATGATGAAGGTAATATTTCGTAAAAGGCAAAATCCTACTTTCCGGATCAGCCTTATAAAGCGATGCAAAGTAATCTTCCATTTCCTCACAAATAAAATCCGGAAGCTCTATCACCCTGTTTCCCTTTTCAGATTTTGGCGTTGTTATCATTTCCTGACCTTTGACAACCTGATAGTTTTTGTGTATGTGCAGAGTTTTCTTATCAAGGTCGAAGTCAGACATTGAAAGAGCAAGCAATTCTCCGCAACGCATTCCTCCCCAATACAAAAGCTGAAAGGCATAGTATGACACAGGTTTCTCTTTCATTACTTCAGAAAACTTCATGTATTCATCTTTCGTCCAGAATTGCATTTCCTTTGCTTTGCTCTTGCCCATGTTCTTTGTTGCTGCACACGGGCTTTTAGGCAAATTATAATATCTGACCGCATGGTTGAAAATCGCATTAAGCTGATTCTGCACAGAACGAAGATAAGTCGGTGAGTAGCCTTTTCCGTCATCGTCACGAAGTGTAAGCAAAGAGTTCTGCCACTGTAATACATCGACAGATGAAATTCCAGACAAGCTTTTGTTCGCAAAATATGGCTTGATATGCTTTTCGATAATATTCTCTTTTGTGGCGTATGTAGTCAGCTTGATATGCGGCTTTATATCGTCCATGTAGAGATCAACAAAGGCACAGAAGCCCATATTTACATCATGCTTCTTTTTTGCAAGAAACTCCGTTTCGTATTCTTGTGCGGCTCGTTTCGTCTTGAAGCCTCGTTTCTCATGTTTTTTCTTGTTGCCCTGCCAGTCGGTATAATAGATCGCTACTCTCCATGTCTTACCGTCATAACCGTTGGACTTGTCACGATAAACAGCCATTTAGTCTTCGCCTCCATTATGAGAATCGTAATTGTACTCCGAATCATAATACGCATCTATCGTCATTGGTGCGTTATACAGTGCTGTCAAAAGATAACTTTTTATGTTGCGGATTTTTTTCTCTCTGCTGGTTTCTTCGATACAGTCAAAAACATATCCGAGATGCTCCATATCAATTTTACGAAAAACATTTTTGACTTGTTCTGCCGGAAGCTATAGTAAACGACATTTATAATTTCCTAAACGTGAAAATCAAACGAGCATAAGGATTTCAACCAAAGATTAGGGACA
>CANQAJ010000014.1 GCA_947589365.1 uncultured Clostridia bacterium
GAATTATACTTTTTTGTAGAAACTCCGTCAATAACGAGATCACCGCTGTCATAGCTGTCAAGACCGCCTATGATATTGAGCAGTGTAGTTTTGCCCGAGCCGCTTGGACCAAGCACCGAGATAAATTCATTATCCCTGAGATTAAGTGATACATTGTTGAGGGCAGTTTGTTCAAGCTCGCCCACACGATATTTTTTTGTAATGTTTTTAATTTGCAGCATAAAATACCTCCTGATAAGCATAAAAACGCAAAATCAAAAATATCCGAGACTGCAAAAGTCTACAGATATTTCTATTTTGCATCTTCATACGGAACATTATACCATATTATTGTTATAAAATCCATTAATATCTACGTCATATTTATCTACCTTACATTCTTATGCTTTATGTAAATTTGTCTTGATTTCCATATAATTCCGGTTACCATGAGTATATCTGCTGCAATGAATAACAAGGCAAGAGGTATATTACCTTCATTGTGGGAAATAACAGTCGCTGCTATAAGCAGTATAACAAAAAATCCACATATACCCAAGAGAAATGCTATGAGTATATATCTGATTATTTTAGGTACTTTATTTGATGATGCACCTTCAACGCTTCCTTCAATGATCAAGTCAAATAATAATTCCAATAAAAAGCCCATAAAATTACACCCCTGTTAATGAATAGAGTTTTTATATCAATTTTCTTGAGGATACCAAAATATTAAGTATTGGCTGCAAGTAAAGTCCATATAATTTAAACGACAGATTATCACGGAAAATGAACTATTTTATATCAATATCAAGCGGTTCATCAAGATGTTCGGATACATATTTGCCGTTTTTCTTTCTCTGACGTACGCACTCGGTGAGTAGATATTCTATTTGCCCGTTAAGAGAGCGGAAGTCATCCTCCGCCCATGAGGAGAGAGCATCATATAATTCTTTTTTAAGTCTGAGCGGAACCTGTTTTTTCTCGCTCATTTTCCTCACGTCCTTTCTATAAGTCTGTTGGCAGCTCCTGATGTATAGGAGCTGCCAATAAATAATTTAATACAATGAACCTGAATTTACAACAGGCTGTGCATCGTGGTTTCCGCAAAGTACAACAAGCAGATTTGAAACCATAGCGGCTTTTCTTTCGTCGTCAAGGTCAACAATTTTATTTTCACTCAAGCTTTGGAGTGCCATTTCAACCATACCCACAGCACCGTCAACAATAAGCTTTCTTGCATCTACTACAGCCGAAGCCTGTTGTCTTTGCAGCATTGCCGCAGCGATTTCGGGAGCGTATGCAAGATATGTAATTCTTGCTTCAACGATTTCAAGACCTGCCTCGCCGACCCTTTTCTGAATTTCTTCCTTAATTCTGCCGGCAACGATTTCGCTTGAACCTCTGAGGCTGCCCTCGTCTGCAATACCATCGCCTGTTGTATCAACATTCGGAGCAACGTCATAGGGGTAAATTCTTACAATTTCCCTGAGTGCGGCATCACATTGGAGAGAAAGAAATTCCTTGTAGTTATCAACATTGAAAACAGCTTTGGCGGTATCAACAACTCTCCATATAACAGCAATGCTTATTTCAATCGGATTTCCCAGACAGTCGTTGATTTTCTGTTTGTTATTGCTGAGAGTCATCATTTTGAGGGAGATTTTCTTACTTGCAACTGCTTCAGAATTATTTTGAGCAAGGCTGTTTTTATCACGTCCAACATCATCGCTTTGTCTTAATTTTGTTGAGGCTGCCGGATTAAATGCGGAACAAAAGGGATTGACATAGTAAAAACCATCGTTTTTGAGAGTACCCTTATATTTACCGAAAAGTGTAAGTACAACTGCTTCATTCGGATTGATCAGTTTGAAACCTATGCAAAGTATGACATCGACAATGATCATAGCGAAGCTTGCTATTGCCATAATGATATATATGAGTTCGGGTTCCGCACCGCTTTCATCGGCTTTTACCATATTTGCGATAGACACAATCAGACCGGCGATAGTGAGTCCCCAAAGTACCAATACCAACAGCAGCATAGGAATGCCGAGTCTTTTTTTGGTATAAATTTTTTCCGACATATTTTTTTCGTTTTTCATAATTTTTACCTCCGGATTAGAAATTTATACGGAATATTATTTCCATATCTGTATGATATCATATTGATATCAAATTGTCAATAGTTTTTTAAATATTTTATTTTTTAATACAATTTTCAATTCTATATAAAATAGGACTTAGCATTGATTTTGAAAAAACCATACTAAGTCCCTGATTATGATATAAATAATATTTTACTGTAAAACTGTATTTTCGCCGTCTGCGGAGCGGCGTGCCGCCGCTGTCAATCCGTAATTAGTTTTTTTAGGTAAATTAATCTACAGCTCGACCATAAATTTACTCGATGAACAAGAGATGAGTATGTCATTTGTAGTTGCGGAGCGGCTCGTGAGAGCCGCTCTCGACACTTTCTGCCGCATTCCGTCAGGCAAACTACCTATCGCGGAAACAGACTGCCCTCCACAAAAAACAAAGCGAACGCAGTGAGCGACCCCGCGAACATGCCCGCGGGGGTTCCCCCGCCGCCCCTTGCCCGGGCGTGAAGGATTAGAGATTTCGCCGTCTGCGGACGGCGACCAAAGGCTCTGCCTTTGGAATCCGCAAGCCTTTTGAAAAAGGCTTGACCTAAAACTGATGTTTTAATCACAGTAATTCTCTGCCTGCGGAAAGCCTCGTAAGAGGCTTTCACGACACTTTCTTATTGTTACCGACAGGCAAACTACCTATCGCGGAAACAGACTACCCACCACTATAAACAAAGCGAACGCAAGTGAGCGAACCCGCGAACATGCCCGCGGGGGTTCCCCCGCCGCCGAGATTAGTTTGCAAAGGCATTGACAAGGGGACGCCCTCTCGCAGGGCGTCCCCTCTTGAAAAACAGTCCACTGGACTGTTTTTCAATTCACCCCTTGCCCAGGCGTGAAGGATTAGAGATTTCGCCGTCTGCGGACGGCGACCAAAGGCTCTGCCTTTGGAAACTGCAAGCCTTTTGAAAAAGGCTTGACCTAAAACTGATGTTCTGCCCGCCATAACTTTCTTACGGCGGAGCGGCTCGTCAGAGTCGCTCTCGATACTTTCTGCCACACTCCGACAGGCAAACCAAATGTCGGGACAATTAACTTTTCGGCAATTTAAACCCATGGTGGAGCAACCCCGGCGAATGCCGGGATTGACAGCGGCGGCACGCCGCCGGGGGCACCCCGCCGCCGCTTATTCTATGGGGCATTCTTTGCAGTCGTGCAATTCGCCGACAATGGGGGTCGGATCAATTCCTTTGCGGGTGTAATAGTCACTAACAGCAGCCTTGATGGCTTGCTCGGCAAGTACGGAACAATGTACTTTTACGGGCGGAAGTCCGTCAAGTGCCTCCATAACTGCCTTGTTTGTAAGCTTGAGTGCATCATCAATCGAATGTCCTTTGACAAGCTCGGTTGCCATTGAACTTGTGGCAATAGCGGCACCACAGCCGAATGTCTTAAAGCTTACATCGGTGATAACATCATTATCAACCTTGATGTACATTTTCATAATATCTCCGCACTTGGGATTGCCTACCTCGCCGATACCGTCAGCATCCTCCATTTCGCCGACATTTCTTGGGTTTGCAAAATGATCCATAACTTTCTCACTGTATGCCATAATAATCACCTTTCATATATATAATATTAATTATTTATCGTTCTTGATAATCTTTTCCCACAACGGTGACATAGACCTAAGCCTGTCAACGATAGGGGGAAGCTCTGCGAGAATATAATCTATATCCTCCTCGGTATTTTCTGTACTGAAAGTCATCCTTATTGAGCCGTGGGCAACTTCATGCGGCAGACCTATGGAAAGAAGTACATGACTCGGGTCAAGTGAACCCGATGTACAGGCTGAACCCGACGAAGCCGCAACACCCTTAAGGTCAAGACTGAGCAAAAGCGATTCTCCCTCTATACCTTGGAAGCACATATTGACATTTCCGGGAAGTCTGTGTACTCTGTCGCCGTTTATTCTCGAACGGTCAATCTTCAGCAGATTATCAATAAGTCTGTCACGCATTTTTTCAAGACGTTTGTTTCTTTCGTCCATTACTTCAACGGATTCCTTGAGAGCCTCTGCCATTCCGACAACTCCGGCAATATTTTCCGTTCCTGCTCTCAGCCCTCTTTCCTGAGCACCGCCGTGTACAAGGTTCGGAAGCCTTATGCCTTTGCGTACATATAAAGCACCTACACCCTTAGGTCCGTGGAATTTATGTGACGAAAGCGAAAGCATATCAACTCCGAGTTCCTTTACATCAACCGGAATAGTGCCGACAGCTTGAACCGCATCCGTATGGAAAACTACTCCATGCTTTTTAGCAATAGCGGCAAGCTCCTTTATCGGCTGAATAGTACCGATTTCATTATTTGCATACATAATGGTAATAAGAGCCGTATCCTCTCTTATGGCAGCTTCAAGCTCTTCGGGACGAACAAGACCGTCCTCGTGAACATCAAGGAGAGTTACCTCGAAACCGTGCTTTTCAAGATATTCCAGCGTATGAAGAACAGCATGATGTTCAAACTTGCTCGATATTATGTGCTTCTTGCCCTTTCTTTCGCCAAGCTCCGCAGCACCCTTTATTGCCCAGTTATCCGCCTCACTTCCGCCCGAAAGAAAGAAAATCTCATTCGGCTGAGCATTAAGACATTTTGCAATATCTTCTCTTGCTTTATCAACTGCCTTTCTTGCTTCAACACCCTCTGTGTAAAGGCTTGAGGGATTACCATAAATTTCAGTCATATACGGCTTCATCGCTTCAAATGCCCTTTCACTGAGTCGTGTTGTGGCGGCATTATCGGCATATACTCTTTTTATCAAAAAAATCGACCTCGATTCTGTGTATTATTTCGGGAAATTAAGTAAACAGGATTGTAATATTATTTTTGCTTGATTTTCCCAACACATACATAATACCGCAAAAATTCTAATAAATCAATAGTTTTTCATCAATTCATAGTAAATTAGTATGATATATTTTTCGACATCCGATAATTTGTCAGGATTGCACAAAAAATCATATATGTTTTTTATATTTTTTTGCCGCCGCAACTGCAAGTCTGTCGCATCGTTCATTTTCGGGATGACCGTTGTGTCCCCTTACCCATATTATTTTCACACTGTGCTTTTTTATAAGACTGAGAAGTTCTTCCCACAATTCGGGGTTTTTAGCCATAGTCTTATCGGCTTTTATCCAGTTGTTTTTTTGCCACTTTTCAGCCCATCCCTTTGTTATAGCATTGCAGACATACTGTGAATCACTCGTAAGCGTGACCTCACACGGTTCCTTAAGTGCCTTCAGACCCTCTATCACGGCAATAAGCTCCATACGATTATTTGTAGTATCGGGTTCGCCGCCGGAAAGCTCCTTTTCATGTCCCTTATATCTGAGAATTGTTCCCCAGCCTCCGGGACCGGGATTACCGCTGCAGGCACCGTCTGTAAATAATTCAACCTTTTTCAAAACAATCCCTCCGGAATATGTGTGTAGTATGTTAATTATATCCAAAATACCGATAACAATCAATACCGCTATGCGATAAATTTAACTTTATTTAATTAAATTGTACCCTGTATGGTTAAAATACTATTGACAGATTTAATGAGTAAGAGTAAAATAGACTATAACGGTTTTTGTTCGGAAATTTTTTAAAAGCAAAAAAGCTGAATAGGTATTACGGAAAAAAATAATAATGGAGGTAATTTAGTGGTATCGGAATTTAACAGAAAGAGTGCATCAAGAAACGGAAGGGGAAGGAATGTTTCCAAAATAAATTATTCCGGAAACAAACAGGTACGCAAGAATAACCCTATACCGGAAAAAAGATCCAATTTGTTTGACAGGATAATGACAAAGCCGAAGCTTACGGATCAGCAGATAGGGGGAAACGAATCTGCATTGAACAGTATGATAAACAAGCCGCTCCGTCAGACTCAAAAAGGTGATAAGGTCTTTCAGCCGACCTATAATTCAAGAAAAAGTGAGTATCAACCAAGGAATATGAAATATTCAAAAGGTGAGTCAAGCGTAAAAATTACTTTTTTGGGCGGTCTTAACGAAATAGGAAAAAATATAACACTTTTTGAATGTGAGGACGATATGTTCCTTCTTGACTGCGGTATGGCGTTTCCGGACGGGGATATGCTCGGAGTTGATCTTGTA
Organism: uncultured Clostridia bacterium; assembly: GCA_947589365.1. Taxonomy (GTDB): domain Bacteria; phylum Bacillota; class Clostridia; order Oscillospirales; family Acutalibacteraceae; genus UBA1213. Next base: position 6,239 of record CANQAJ010000014.1, read on the forward strand.
ATTCCTGATTTTACATATCTTGAAAGAAATAAGGATAAAATCAGGGGTGTAGTGCTGACGCACGGACACGAGGATCATATAGGAGCGTTGCCGTATCTTCTCAAAAAAATGAATTTACCCGTTTTCGGAACGTCACTTACGCTCGGACTTGTAGGAAGCAAGCTTAAGGAGCATAATCTTCAGAGCAAAGCAAAGCTTAATGTTGTAAAGGCGGGGCAAAGGATAAAGCTGGGAAAGTTTTCGATTGAGTTTATTCATGTAAACCATTCAATCCCGGATTCTGTGGGTCTTGCAATTCATACAAGTGCGGGTACTATTGTTCATACGGGGGATTTTAAGATCGACTGCACACCCACAACAGGTGAGATGATAGATCTTTCAAGATTTGCGGAACTCGGAAAGCAGGGAGTGCTTGCACTTATGGCTGATTCCACAAACGCAGAGCGTCCCGGTTATACATCGACCGAACAGAAAATCGGACATACCTTCGATATGCTTTTTAAGGAAGCTGAGAATTGCAGGATAATTATAGCGACCTTTGCATCAAATCTCGGCAGAATACGTCAGATACTTGATGTTGCACAGAAATACGGAAGAAAGGTTGCTTTCTCCGGAAGAAGTATGATAAATAATATGACGATAGCATCAGAACTCGGGTATATAGATGTACCGGACGGTCTTGTTATTGATATTGATATGCTCGGACAATATACAAAGGATCAGATTGTTCTGATAACAACCGGAAGTCAGGGCGAGCCGATGTCCGCTCTTTCAAGAATGGCTTATTCGGATCATAGGAAGGTTGAGGTAGGACCGGAGGATTATATTATAATTTCTGCCAATCCGATACCGGGAAATGAAAAAATGGTAAGTACGGTTGTAAATGAGCTTATGAAGCACGGCTGTAAGATTGCATCGGAGTCGATGTATGAGGTTCATGTATCGGGTCATGCGTGTCAGGAGGAGCTTAAGATAATTCAGGGTCTTACAAAGCCTAAGTACTTTATTCCTGTCCATGGTGAGCAGAAGCACCTTGTAAAGCACGCTAACCTTGCTATGGAAATGGGTATTCCGAGGGAAAACATTTTTATAGGTGACATAGGTAATGTAATAGAGCTGAGCAAAAGTTCGATGAAGCAGCTTCCGAGTGTTCCTTCGGGAAAGGTACTTGTTGACGGTCTTGGTGTGGGTGATGTAGGAAGTATAGTTCTTCGTGACAGAAAGCATCTCGGACAGGACGGACTGATTGTGGTTGTTGTAACTCTTGACAGTGCAACAGGACAGGTGTCGGCGGGTCCCGATATAGTATCAAGGGGGTTTGTATATGTCCGTGAAAGCGAGCCGCTCATGGAGGATGCAAGAGCAGCGGTTCTGAATGCCCTTGATGACTGTGACCGTCAGGGTATTCATGAGTGGAGCGTCATCAAGAACACCATAAAAGACGAGCTTTCAAAGGTATTGTATGATAAAACACGCAGAAGTCCTATGATTTTGCCAATCATTATGGAGGTATGAATACAGAGGATAATAAAGTAGGTGTATAAATTGAAAAAAGTAAAAGGAAACAGGCAAAGCTATATAACGCCCCTGTTTTTGATACTTTCGGTTGCCATGATAATAATGGCGGTTTGTTCCATATGGTGGAATGTATATATATTCATTGCCGAAGCTTTGATTGCGGCTGCGGCTTTAGCAGCTGTTGTTATAGGAATTGTCAGGCTGAGGAAATATATATGTCATGTTATCGCCGAAGCGGCTTCAAGCTTAGGAAGTGCGGGAAAGGAAAGAATAAATCAGCTTTCTGTTCCGGCGGCGATAATCGGCAGGAACAATGAGATAGTACTCGTAAATGATCTTTTCAGAAAGAAAGTATCCGGCGAAAAAAATCCGCTCGGTGATATGATAGAGGATTATCTGACAAATAAAAATCCCGATACAATGTATGAGGATAACGGAACCGATACTTTTATCAATGGTAAATGGTTTATCGTTTTTGCCGCCAGGGCAGGAGAGAGTTCTGTAGTATATTTTGTTGACGATAACACGTATAAAATAAATTCCGATGAATATCTTCTTTCACGTCCGGCTGTAGCAATAATTGCATTTGACAATAAGGAAGAGCTTGAACGTGAGGTAGAGGAAGGCGAAGCGAGCCGTATAACAGTTCTCGTTGAAAAAGTCATTTCCCGGTGGGTATCAACAACAACGGGCTTCTATAAAAAAATAAGCGGAGGAAGATATCTTTTTATGTTAGAAGAAAGATATCTGAAGCAGTTTATAGATGAAAAATTTAAAATACTCGAAGAAATACGTTCTATACAGATAAATGACAGGATGAATGCCACCATTTCCGTAGGTGTGGGCAGAGGCGGAGCAACAGTCAAGGAATGTGAGTTGTGGTCCAGACAGGCACTTGATATGGCACTCGGAAGAGGCGGAGATCAGGTTGCGGTGAAGAAGAACGAATCATACCAGTTTTTCGGAGGCTTGTCAAAGGGAATTGAAAAGCGTGACAAAGTACGCACAAGAGTAATTGCCGCCACGCTTACAAATCATGTTAATAACAGCAGCAATGTTGTTATAATGGGACACAGATATTCGGATCTTGACAGCGTTGGTGCCTGTATCGGAATGTGGAGTGCTGTTGTCAAGGGTCTTCATAGAAATGCATATATAGTCATAGACCGTCAGCAAACGCTTGCAAAGCCGCTTGTGACAAGCTTTGAAAAGGCGGGCTTTGAAAGCATATTCAAATCCGAAGCGGAAGCACTTAATCTGATAGACGATCATACCCTGCTTATCATAGTTGATACACATTCGCCTAATTTTCTTGAATCGAAGGAGATATATGATCGCTGCGGCAGGGTGGTTGTAATAGATCACCACAGAATGATGGTAAATCATATAGACAATGCCCTTGTATTTTACCATGAGCCTTATGCATCGTCGGCAAGTGAAATGACAGCGGAGCTTGTGCAGTACCTCGGCGATTATTCTCTGAGCAGACTTGAGAGTGAGGCACTTCTTTCGGGAATTATGCTTGACACAAAGAACTTTGTCCTGCGTACCGGCGTAAGAACCTTTGAAGCGGCAGCCTTTCTCAGAAGCAACGGAGCCGATACGGTTGAAGTTAAGAGGCTTTTCTCCAATTCTATTGATACATACAAGGTAAAATATAAGCTTGTCAGTGAGGCTGAAATATTTAATTACTGTGCAATAGCGTGTGCTGACAGCAATACTCCCGATATACGCATAGTATCGGCTCAGGCGGCTGATGAACTTTTGGGAATAGAAAACGTAAAGGCATCATTTGTAATGTATAAGACAGGCAAGACTGTAAGTATTTCCGCAAGATCACTGGGAGATCTCAATGTTCAGGTAATTATGGAGGCTCTCGGAGGAGGCGGACATCAGACAATGGCTGCTTGCCAGATTGATAATATAAGTATAGCGGAAGCAAGAGAAAGACTTCTTTCTATATTAAATGAGCTTGAAATAAACAAAAAAGCCGAGGCACAAATCAATAAGGCATGAAATGTGTCTTTTGTGCCTGCACAACAAAGAAGACAGGAAAGGAAGGCATACAATGAAAGTAATTTTATTGCAGGATGTAAAGGGTTCCGGAAAAAAAGGTGAGCTTGTAAATGTATCGGACGGATACGGAAGGAATTATCTGTTGCCGCATAAGCTTGCGATTGAGGCTGATGCAAAAGCAATCAATGAGATGAAGAATGCCGAACAGTCCAAGCAGTATAAGATCGAGCAGGAAAAGGCGAAAGCCGTAAGTAATGCCGCCAAGCTCAACGATCAGACCCTGACAATAATAGGAAAAGCGGGAAAGGGCGGCAAGCTTTTCGGTTCGGTGACGAGCAAGGAGATAGCCGCCGAGCTTGGAAAAAAATTCGGTATTGATATTGACAAGAGAAAAGTAGTCCTTGAAAGTGATATAAAGACCTTTGGTACTTACAGCTGTGAGGTAAAGCTTTATACGGGTATTTCCGCAAAGCTTAAGATTATGGTTACCGAGCCTGAGAAATAAAAAGAAGCCGTTTAGTTATCTTTTCTTTAAATTTTCGCCGCCCGAGGCGGCGACAGTTTTCTGATATAGGGAAGCGGGTGATATAATGAGTGATGAAAGGCTGCCTGTAGTGTCTATGGACGGTTTTAATTTACCATACAGTACAGAAGCCGAGCAGGCAATATTGGGTTCGGTTCTGCTTGATTCTGATACACTGAATGAAATAATGGCAATGATACCGTCGGCAGATTATTTTTATCTGTCAAATCATAAAATGATTTACACAACAATGCTTGAATTGTTTACATTGGGAAAATCCGTTGATTTCATTACAATATACGAAAAACTTCAGGGAAGTAAAAATATTGATGAAGGAACACTGAAAAGCTACCTTGTACAGCTTGCGGAAATTGTGCCATCTACATCAAGAATAAAGGATTACTGCGATATAGTAAAGGAAAAATATCTGCTGAGGACTCTCATAATTTCCTCCCGTGAAATAATAGAGGATGCGGTATCCCCGGATAATGATGATGCAATGAGCATTATTGAATCCGCAGAGCAAAGAATACTTGATATTCGTGATGATAAAAGTGTAGACGGTCTTGAACGTATCGACACAGTAATATACAGGACATTTGTAAATCTTGATAATCTTAACTCACCGGATAATGAGGAATACAGAGGCTTACCGACAGGAATTTCGGCACTTGATAATACAATAACCGGACTTAACCGTTCGGATCTTATTCTGCTTGCCGCACGTCCCGGTATGGGTAAAACGAGCTTCGCACTGAATATAGCACGTCATGTTGCGGTAAAGGCAAAAAAAAGAGTTGCATTTTTCTCGCTTGAAATGCCAAAGGAACAGCTTGCCTCACGTCTGCTGTCCACGGAAGGACTTGTGTCCGGAACAAAATTCCGCACAGGAAAGCTTGACAACGACGAATGGACACGCCTTATAGAAGCGGGGGATATACTGAGTAAAACCAATATATATCTTGACGATACATCGGATATAACGGTACCGGCGATAAAGGCGAAAATCAGACGCCTGAAGGGTGGAATAGACCTGATAATAATTGATTATCTACAGCTTATGTCGTCATCGAGGAGAATTGACAACCGTGTTCAGGAAATTTCGGAAATAACCAGAAGCCTGAAGATTATGGCAAAGGAATTTAATGTACCCGTAATAACACTTTCTCAGCTTTCACGTGCAAGTGAAAAGCGTACGGAGCATGAGCCGCAGCTGTCGGACCTGCGTGATTCGGGTTCTATAGAACAGGATGCGGATATTGTTCTTTTTCTGTACAGAGAGGGATATTACCAGAGTACGAAAGCAAGCGGTGCAAATGCGGATAATGCCGATCTGAACAGCGGTCAGTGCATTGTGGCAAAAAATCGACATGGTGAAACACGTTCCGTGCCTCTGCATTGGCAGGGAGAATTCATGCGTTTCACATCACAGGAGCTTAGTCGTGGAGAATAAAGCATTAAAAACAGTTGAAAAATATAATATGCTCAGTCCCGGTGATACTGTGATAGTAGGATTATCAGGCGGTGCCGATTCCTGTGCGTTGTTTTATTTTTTACTTTCATTAAGGGAAAAGCTTAATCTGAATATTATAGCCTGTCACGTCAATCATATGTTAAGAGGTGAGGAGTCGGACAGGGATGAAGCTTTTGTGAGAAAACTCTGTGAGGATAATTCGGTTGAGTTCAGACTTCACAGAGCGGATGTAGGCAAAAGAGCAAAGGAGCTTAAGGAGAGTACCGAAAAATGCGGACGTGATATCCGATATGCATTTTTTGAAAAAACAGCAGAGGAATTTAACGGAAAAACAGCGACGGCACATACTGCCTCCGACAATGCGGAAACGGTGCTTTTCAATATGACAAGAGGCTGCGGAATAAGAGGATTATGCGGTATTCCTCCGGTCAGAGGAAATATAATCCGACCGCTTATTGAGGTAACGAGATCCGAAATTGAGGAATATTGCAGTGAGCATGGGTATAAGTATATAACCGACAGCAGCAATCTGACAAGGGAATATACAAGAAATAAGCTGCGGCTTGATGTTGTGCCTGTACTAAAGGAAATAAATCCGTCGTTTGAGGAAAATATTATTAAACTTACTCAAAGAATGAAGTGTAATGCGGAGTACCTTTACACATCAGCAAAGAGAATCCTCGATATTGCGTATACAGATAAAGGGTATAAAGCTAAAGTACTTTACGATAGTGAGGATGCCGTATTTGCAGAGATTATAGCAATACTGACAAAGAAATTTGATATCATACCCGAAGAAAAGCATATAAGTCTTATAAGAAAAATTTGCGGGAGTTCGGGAGCTGTGGAAATAAAAAGTAAAATTTATGCAGTTTCAAATCAGGGATTTCTGAGAATAATAAAAAAGTCGGATGATATTTCGCGGGAAGAGGTTCCTTATACCGGTCAGAGTATGATTGTAATTAACGATAAAAAATTCAAACTTTCGGTATTAAATATAGATGAATTTTACAAGTGTCGGAAAAATAACAAATTTTTATTTAATTATTGCCTTGATTATGATACAATAACTATGTCGGAAATATTTCGGTTCAGGAAAAGCGGAGATAGTTTCAAGCTTCCGAAAAGAAATATAACCAAATCACTGAAAAGACTTTTCAGTGAGCTTAAGATACCGAGAGATGAGCGGGATAAAATTCTTGTCCTTGCTGACGGAAGCGAGATACTCTGGATAGAGGGAATAGGAGCAGCGGAGTGCTGTGCCGTAAAAACAGGTTCGGAAAGGGTACTCGTGATACAGCCGGATGATTTTGACTTTTCGGAAAGGACTTTAAGTCATGTATGAAGATATAGAGGAAATTCTTTTCAATGAGGAAGAAATATCCCGGGCAACGGATGAAATAGCTTTTCGGATAAACCGGGATTATGTGGGAAAGAATCCGGTTATCATAGGTGTGCTGAAGGGGAGCTTTATATTTCTTGCAGACCTTGTACGCAGATTGGACATTGACTTTACCGTTGATTTTATCAAAGCCTCAAGCTACGGTGATAAAACAAGATCGACGGGCAATGTGGATATAAAGTATCATATTTCCGCCGATATCGGGAACAGGGATGTCATTGTTGTTGAGGATATACTCGACACGGGATATACACTCTCGTACATAACCGAATATCTCAGAGGTTTTTCTCCTCACTCGATAAGAATATGCACATTATTTGATAAACCGGGCAGAAGGGTCGTCCCGATAAAGCCTGATTATACGGGCTTTGTCACAGATGATTTGTTTATAGTCGGCTACGGTCTTGATTATAATGAAAAATACAGAGGTATGCCCTGCGTGGGTGTTCCGAAAACGCAATCAAAAAAATAAAGGAGTGACAATTCATTGGACAACAAGAAAACGATCAGAAACCTGTTGATTTACCTCGGAATACCGATAATACTTATCATTATTTTTTCTGTATTCTTTTCAATGCAGAGGCCTGATGACAGAAGTACATCGGAGATTATTTATCTTTTCAAGGATAATAAGGTCAAGGAGTATTCACTTGACTTCGGAACGGGCAGTCTTGAGCTCGTCAAAACAGACGGCAAAAAAATAGAGACTTCCGTTGCGAGTGTAGCACTTTTCCTTGATGCGGTCGATCCGTATGTAGAAGCCTACAATGAAGAAAATGCGGATAGTCCCATGAAATTTACATGGAAACCGGCTGCGGATAATTCGTTCTGGATAAATATACTTCCCAACATCATACTGATGGTATTGTTTATAGTCGTATGGCTGTTTTTAATGAAGCGACTGTCAAACGGTATGGGAGATGCAGGTAAGTCCTTCACTTTCGGCAAAGCAAAGATAAAAAGTGTAAATGATGAAAAGAGAAAAACAACCTTTGCGGATGTTGCAGGTGCGGACGAGGAAAAGGAAGAACTCAGAGAGATTGTTGAATTTCTCAAGGATCCGAAAAAATATAACGAGCTTGGTGCGAGAATACCAAAGGGCGTATTGCTTGTAGGCCCTCCGGGCACAGGTAAAACACTTCTTGCGAGAGCTGTTGCAGGTGAAGCAGGGGTACAGTTTTTCTCGATTTCAGGTTCCGACTTTGTGGAAATGTTTGTCGGTGTCGGTGCATCAAGAGTAAGGGATCTTTTCGAGCAGGCACATAAAAGCTCGCCGTGTATTATATTCATTGATGAGATTGACGCTGTCGGCAGACAGAGAGGTGCAGGTCTCGGCGGCGGACATGACGAGCGTGAGCAGACACTTAACCAGCTGCTTGTTGAAATGGACGGCTTCGGGGCAAACGAGGGCGTAATAATGATTGCGGCAACAAACCGTCCCGATATACTTGATCCGGCACTTATGCGTCCGGGAAGATTTGACAGACAGGTTATAGTAGGCAGACCCGATATCAAGGGCAGAGAAGAAATTCTTAAGGTTCATGCAAAGGGTAAGCCGTTTGCTCCGGATGTAAACCTGAGAACGATTGCAAAATCCACGGCAGGTTTTACGGGTGCTGATCTTGAAAATCTACTCAACGAGGCTGCACTGCTTGCGGCAAGAAGAAATCTCAGGGCTATAACAATGACAGAGGTTGAGGAAGCAACGATAAAGGTAGTTGTAGGTGCGGAGAAAAAGTCAAGAGTTATGTCCGATAAGGAGAAAAAGCTTACTGCTTACCACGAAGCGGGTCATGCTATTGCGACATATTTCTGCACAACCCAGGATCCCGTCCATCAGATATCAATCATTCCGAGAGGTATGGCGGGCGGCTTTACAATGTCACTTCCGTCTGAGGACAGGAGTTATCGTTCCAAAAATGAGATGCTCGAAGAAATAGTCGTGCTTCTCGGCGGTCGTGTTGCCGAAGCTTTGATACTCGGAGATATATCGACAGGTGCATCGAACGATATTGAAAGGGCAACGAACCTTGTATTCTCAATGATTACAAAATACGGTATGAGTGAAAAGCTCGGACCTATAACCTTTGGTTCATCCGACGGTGAGGTGTTCCTCGGCAAGGAATTCGGGCATAATAAGACTTATTCCGAGGAAACCGCAGCTAAGATAGACGAGGAAATAAACAGATATATTACCGATGGTTACAATAAGACAGAGGAAATTCTGAAAGACCATACTCCCGAGCTTCATAGGGTTGCACAGTTCCTGTTTGAGCATGAGAAGATGACAGGAGAACAGTTTATATGTGCAATGGAGGGTAAGGAAATTCCTGTTGAGTCTGTTGACGATGAAGATGAACCATTAAATTTGAATAAATAAAATAATAATATTTAAAACTGTATAAGGAGTGCGATACGGCACTCCTTATGTTCATTAAGTTTGAGAAATTTAAAAATGATGTTGATTGAATTTTCGGAGGAAAATATAATGTCATTCAAAAAAATTGTTGTAAAAGGTGCCCGAGAGCATAACCTTAAAAATATAAATGTAGATATTCCCCGTGACGAGCTTGTTGTACTTACGGGACTTTCGGGTTCGGGAAAATCATCACTTGCCTTTGATACGCTTTATGCAGAGGGTCAGAGAAGATATGTAGAATCGCTTTCGTCATATGCAAGGATGTTTTTGGGTCAGATGGATAAGCCTGATGTTGACAGCATAGACGGACTTTCACCCGCAATATCAATAGACCAGAAAACCACATCGAAAAATCCACGCTCAACGGTAGGAACGGTTACGGAAATATATGATTATCTCCGACTCATGTATGCAAGAATAGGAATACCGCACTGTCCGGTATGCGGCAGGGAAATAAAACAGCAGACAATAGACCAGATTGTTGATAAGGTAATGGAGCTGCCGGAGGGGACAAAAATTCAGGTCATGGCTCCTGTTGTAAAAGCTAAAAAAGGTCAGCACCAAAAGGAGCTTGAATCCGCCGCAAAAAGCGGTTTTGTACGTGTGAGAATAGACGGAATTATCTATGACCTTGCGGAAAAAATAAGTCTTGAAAAAAATAAAAAGCATAACATAGATATAGTGGTTGACAGACTTGTCATAAAGAACGAGATACGCTCACGACTCACAGATTCCATTGAAACGGCTTCTAAGCTTGCCGGGGGACTTACTGTGGTTGCGGTAAATGGAGGGGAGGATATATTATTCTCTCAGAATTATGCCTGCCCCGAGCACGGAGTAAGTATAGATGAGCTTAGTCCGAGGATGTTTTCTTTCAATAACCCATACGGTGCGTGTAAAAAGTGTACGGGTCTTGGTGTATTTATGAAAATAGATATAGACAGGATAATTCCCGATATGACAAAATCCATCCGACAGGGCGGAATAAAGGGAAGCGGTTGGGCAATGGAGGGAAGCACCATTGCAACAATGTATTTTGAGGCTTTGGCGAAGAAATATAATTTTTCACTTGATGCACCGCTTAATACTCTTTCCGGGGAAATAATAGATATACTTTTATACGGAACAAGAGGGGAGAAAATTACTGTATATCGGAAAAACGAATACGGAAGCGGAACATATCAGACGGAATTCGAGGGTATCATAAACAATCTTGAAAGACGTTTCAAGGAAACACAAAGTGCTTGGATAAAAGCAGAAATTGAAAGCTATATGTCGGCAGTACCGTGTGATGCCTGTAAAGGTAAAAGACTTTCTCCGGAAAGTCTTGCCGTAACTGTAGGCGGATTAAACATAAGTGAGTTTTGTGATATGTCTGTAGAAATGGCATTGGAGTTTGTAAAGGAATCTAACCTTACAGACAGAGAAAAGCTAATTGCAAAGGCAATTACAAAGGAGATAGACAGCCGGCTCAATTTTCTTAACAGTGTCGGTCTTTCATATCTTACACTTTCACGCTCGGCAGGAACATTGTCAGGCGGCGAAAGTCAGAGGATAAGGCTTGCAACACAGATTGGCTCATCACTTTCGGGTGTCTTGTATATACTTGACGAACCAAGTATAGGTCTTCACCAGCGTGATAATGATAAGCTTATCGGAACACTTAAGAATCTGCGTGATCTCGGAAATACGGTTATAGTGGTTGAGCATGATGAGGATACGATGTATGCAGCCGACCACATTATAGATATAGGACCGGGAGCCGGTATTCACGGCGGGGAGCTTGTATGTGCGGGAACGGTTGAAGAAATAAAAAAATGCGAAAAATCCGTTACAGGACAATATCTCAGCGGCAAAAAATTTATACCCGTTCCAAAGGAAAGAAGAAAGGGTAACGGACATAAGCTTAAAGTAATAGGAGCTTATCAGAATAATCTGAAAAAGATAGATGTGGAATTTCCGCTCGGGAAGTTTATATGTGTAACCGGTGTTTCGGGTTCGGGAAAATCCTCTCTTGTAAATGAGATATTATACAGACAGCTTGCATCGGAGCTGAATAAAGCACGACCCGTACCGGTATGCTGTAAAAAAATAACGGGAGCGGAAAATCTCGATAAGGTGATAGATATAAACCAGTCCCCCATAGGCAGGACACCACGCTCGAACCCGGCTACCTATACGGGGGTATTTACCGATATACGGGAGCTTTTCGCACAAACCAATGAGGCTAAAATGAGGGGATTTACATCGAGCAGATTTTCCTTCAATGTCAAGGGCGGAAGATGCGAGGCGTGTCAGGGAGATGGTATAATCAAGATAGAAATGCACTTTCTGCCCGACGTATATGTACCGTGTGAGGTTTGCGGAGGAAAACGCTACAGCAGAGAAACTCTTGAAGTAAAATATAAGGGTAAATCAATATACGATGTTCTTGAAATGACAGTTGAGGAAGGCTGTATATTCTTTGAAAATATACCGCGTATATATAACAAATTGAAGACACTTAAGGATGTAGGACTCGGTTATATAAAGATAGGTCAGCCTTCAACAACACTTTCGGGCGGTGAGGCACAGAGAATAAAGCTTGCCTCGGAGCTTTCAAAACGCTCCACGGGAAAGACAATATATATACTTGACGAGCCCACGACCGGACTTCATATTGCGGATGTGCATAAGCTTATAGAGGTTTTACAAAAATTCGTAGACGGAGGAAATACCGTTGTTGTTATAGAACATAATCTTGATCTTATAAAAACAGCAGATTATATAATAGATCTCGGTCCCGAGGGCGGAGACGGAGGAGGCACAGTGATTGCCTGCGGAACCCCTGAGGAAATAGCAAATTGTCCGGAGTCATACACCGGGATTTATCTGAAAAAGTATCTTCATTGAATCCGTCGGAATTAAACCTCTGCGGTCAGCAGACTTGTAACGGGGTGGTAGGTTGTTCGGATATTTACAGGTAAACAGGGATGAATTAAAAATAAAGGATTACAGACTTTATAAAAGTGTTTATTGCGGTTTGTGTAAACAAATGGGAAAGGATTACGGCATAGGGGCAAGGATGACACTCAGCTATGACTGTACTGTACTCGCCTTGCTTTATATGTCGCTTAATTCCGAAAGCTGTACGGTAGTCGGGAAGAGATGTATTGTCAATCCGCTGAAAAAATGCGAATTTTGCAATTGCGATGGTGAAGCACTGAGATTTGCCGGTGCCGTATCGGTGATAATGAGCTATAATAAGATTGAGGATACAATAAAAGACAGTAAGGCATGGAGGAAGCTTGCGGCCCGAGCAGTGAAAATATTTTTTGGAAGGAATTACCGTAAGGCGGCGAGGGCATATCCGAAGGCAGCAGCACTTACAGAACAGATGATGAGAAAACAGACCGCCGCAGAGAATAGCCGGTCGGATATTGACACGGCGGCAGAGCCGACTGCCGGGCTTATATCGGAGCTTTGTACGATGCTTTATCCGAAAGGATATAATACCCATGCTGCGGGGATTTTCGGTTATTATGTCGGAAGATGGATTTATCTTATGGATGCCGCCGATGATTTGGAAAAGGATATTAAATCAGGTGCATTTAATCCTTTTAAAGCACATTATAACGGAAATATGAACGAAACCATGAGATATTGTAATGAGGTTTTGAATATGACGGCGGCACAAATAACAATGGCTTATGATCTTCTTGATGTCGGCTCATATAAGAGTATACTTGATAATATAATATATGACGGAATTCCGGAAAGGCAGAGGAATTGCCTTTTTGATAAATATAATAAAAGGACTGCCGAAGCTCATGAGAATGGCAGTATATAATCTGTCGGGGATTTTTCTATCGGGAGTGAAGATAACAAATGAATGACCCATATAGGACAATCGGTGTTTCAAGGAATGCGGATGAAGATGAAATAAAGAGGACTTACAGAAAACTTGTAAAAAAGTATCATCCTGACAGGTATCAGAACAGTTCACTCGCCAATGAAGCAACGGAAAAGATGAAAGAGATAAACCGTGCTTATGATGCGATAATGAAAGAAAAGCATGAACAAACCTCATATGTAAGGGATGGTTACGCATATGATAAAAGAAGTGAAAATTGCAAGGATGAGAATACATATGAAGATGCGGAAATCTCAGTATATCAGCAGGTCAGGCTTCTGATAAAGAAATTTGCCTTTACGGAAGCGGAGAATATTCTCGGCAAAATACCGCCGACAGAGCGTTTAGCGGAATGGTACTATCTTATGGGCTTGATTTCATATAACAAAGGCAGACTTGAGGATGCGAATAATTATATAGAAACGGCATATTCAATGGATTCCTCAAATACGGAGTATTACCGTACCTACACGGCAATAAAGAACCAACGCAGCGGAACGGGAAAACATACCTCGGGATACGGATGCGGTGATTGCTTCGGAACCTGCGATTGTTGGCACGGGTGTTGTGACGTTGTATCCGATTGTATGAGATATCGGAGGTAATTTTTTAAAATTATAATTAACCGTACGATATTTTTATAATAATAATATTTATTTTTCCTTTTATGAATATCTTATAATTTCAGGTTATATTTTTATATAATTTATTTATTGAAAAATAGTTAAAAATAGGTTATAATTGTTACAAAATACAAAATAGGGGTGCTGTGTGCTGTACACCCTAAAAATAACAATTTTGTAACATTATTGAAAGGTTGTGTAATAATTGGGCGTCAATAGGCAAATTTCCAAACATTCTTTTGTTGACTTCATAAAGAATACACCGGGAAAGATGAAAAAAATATTAGCTGTAGCGTGTGCGGTGACCGTTGCGGGTAGTATGATACCGCTTGCATCTCTGTCCACTCAGGGTGCACAGACACCGATTTATGCGGTGACAACGGACAGACTTAATATAAGAAAGGGTGCCGGAACAAAGTATGGTGTTATAGATACCGTTGATGAGGATGTTACGGTTACCGTACTCGGAAGAACAAATTCTAACTGGCTTAAGGTGAAGCTTCCGGATGGTACAACAGGCTATTGCTCGGGTGATTATCTCGATATTGTAACAGATGCAAGGGTTTCGGTCGATCTTAATCTCAGAAAAGGGGCAGGAACCAAATATTCCGTTATAAAGACACTGCGACCCGGAATTAAACTGGATATCATAAAGTTCTGTAATAAATCATGGGCTCAGGTTGAGCTTATTACGGGAGAAAAGGGTTATGTATGCACAGACAACAGTTATGTTACATATATTGCCGACAGCAATACTAAGGCAAGTTCCGCTGCAGTTAAGGTTTCCATCTCCAATACTTCGGCAGCATTGAATATAGGAAAAAGCCTCACTTTAAAAGCAACAACAAATTCCGGCGGCAAATTTACATGGTCAAGCTCTAACAAGAAGGTTGCAACGGTTACCTCCTCCGGCGTGGTTAAGGGTATATCGGCAGGTACGGCAACCGTAACCGCCAAGGACAGTAAGTCCGGAAAAACGGTAAAATGTACGGTTAAGGTAAGTAAAACGGTGCTTAAGTCAATAAAGCTTACCGAAACCTCGAAGACTCTTGCGGTTGGTTCCTCGTATACAATAAAGCCTTCATTAAACCCGTCGAACGGTGCGGTGAAGTACTCTACATCAAATAAATCCGTTGCTTCCGTTACATCTGCCGGTGTAGTCAAAGCACTTAAAGCCGGAACGGCAAAAATAACCGTAGCTGATGCCAACGGAAGTAAAAAAGCTGTTTTGACCGTAAAAGTAAATGATAAGCTTACAATGTCCAAAACATCGGTAAATCTTGATGTGGAAAAAACCGTTACGCTTAAGGTTGCAGCAGCCTCGGTCGGAAAAATCAAATGGTTTAGCTCGAACAATACGATTGCAACGGTTAGCTCCAACGGTGTTGTCAAGGGTGTTTCGGAGGGTACCGCAACAATAACGGCAAAGGACAGTGAAACGGGCAGTTCCGCGAAATGTACCGTTAAAGTGAAGAATGTTGTTATAACCTCTATAAAGCTTCCTGAGGATTCAAAAGCACTTTCGGTCGGCTCCTCATTTACAGTCAATCCTACAATTACTCCTTCAAACGGAAGTGTGAACTATTCTACCTCCAACAAATCCGTTGCTACCGTAACATCTGTGGGTGTTGTAAAGGCGGTCAAGGCGGGAACCGCAAAGATTAAGGTTGCTGACGCAAACGGAAGCAAAAATGCGGTTATGACGGTAAATGTAACAAAAGATGAAATTCCGCTTAAAAATAACTCTAAGGTTTCGTCAACAAATATTACGCTTGGAAGCTCCGTGAAAATAACGGGATCGGCAACGGGAGGCATTTCTCCTTATACATATTCTTACTACTTCAAAAAAGATACAGATAAGAATTGGGTAACAAAAAAGCTTAACACCAAGGACAGCTCGGAAACATTCAAACCTGAAAGTGCCGTATTATATAATGTCAAAGTTGTTGTAAAAGACAGCAAAGGTACAGTATCCGAGAAAATTGTTGATGTAAATGTAAAAAATAAGTTTACGATTTCAGAAACATCGGCGAGCATTGGTGTTGGTGAAAGTCTGACCCTTAAGGCAACAACAACCACCGGAGGAAGCATAAAATGGTCAAGCTCGGACAGCAAGGTTGCAACGGTAAGTTCAAAAGGAGTTGTAAAAGGTGTTTCGGAGGGCAGTGCAGCGATAACGGCAAAGGACAGCAAAACAGGAGAAAGCCTCAAGTGTACCGTAAAGGTTAGTAAGGTTGTGCTTACATCCGTAAAGCTTCCCGTATCCTCATTAACTCTTGTAAAGGGAGAAAGCTATACAATAAAGCCGACAATCGTACCCGAAAACGGAAAGGTAAAATATTCGACATCAAATAAAGCCGTTGCGACGGTAACATCAGGCGGTGTTGTAAAAGCCGTGAAGGCAGGCACTGCAAATATCACGGTTTCCGATCCCAACGGAAGCAAAAAGGCGGTACTTAAGGTCAGTGTTGAAAATAAGCCGACCATTAAAATTTCAAAGACATCGGCAAGTATTGAAGTGGGAGCCAATGTAACGCTTAAGGCAACGCTGTCAAACGGATCAAGTGTCAAGTGGTCAACTTCAAATTCAAATGTCGCAGCGGTTCGCAACGGTGTTGTAAGCGGTCTTAAAAGCGGAACTGCAACGATAACGGCAGCTGATGAGACGGGAAAAGCAAAAGCAAGCTGTAAGATTACAGTCAAGTCTGTATCCTCAACCGGTGTAAGCCTTTCGAGATATACGGCAGGTACGACCGCCGGAAAGACAATATATATAAAGGGCTATTCTACATATAGTGCTTCGTGGGGTTCCAGTAATACAAATATAGCGACTGTAAAGGATGGATTTATAAAAACAAAGAATACAGGTAAGGTTGCGATAACCTATACGGACAAAAAGGGCAGAAGGGCAGTATGCGTTGTTACCGTAAGCAGTGCAGACCCGATAAAATTCACATATTCTTCTCCGAATTCTGCTGTTCGTAATTCTAAGGTCAAGCTTATAGCAATAACGGATAAGACTCGTACAAAGGTTAAATTTGTTATAAATGTAAAAGGAAAGAATGTTACAGTCAATGCAACCAATAAAAAGACTGACGGTGATACTTATGTATGGACGGCTGAGTACAAAGCGACTGTAGCGGGTACGCTCGACTATAAAGCTTATTCATACAAAGATGGAAAATGGTCAACAAGCTCGGACGGTAAGGCGGATATATATGTAACCACCAAAACCGATGTAAAAACCACAACCAATGACAGACTCCGTGCGAGTGACGGGTTGATTGAGTTTATAGGTGAAAAAGAGGGATTTGTTTCTCAGATTACCTATGATAAACTTGCAAATAATATACCTACGCTCGGTTACGGCTATGTTGTATGGGAGGGTTGGACTTTCTATGATAATTTGACCAAAAATGAAGCTTACGCTTTGCTTGTCAAGGCTGTAAATCAGGAAGTTTATGCAAAAAGAGTGAACGATATGCTTGTTGAAAACAAGATAAAATTCAATCAGCAGCAGTTTGATGCACTTGTATCGTTCTCGTACAATTTAGGTACGGGATGGACTTATTCTTCGGATCTTTTGGATATACTGCGTAATTCCTATGCACCTTCGACCTCGAGCGGTACGGTAACAGCTACAGTGGATGCTTATGGCGGACTTTACCTCAGAAAGAGTTATACGACCTCCTCTGATGCAATCACTCTTATGCCTGACGGCTCAAAGGTAACTCTTGTAAGTACAAAAGTGTATAACGGTGTATGGTACAAAGTAAAGACGTCGGACGGAAAGGTCGGATATTGCAGCGGAACGTATCTTGATCTGCATTACTCAAATTCATCCGTCAGGGATCTTAATTACGTGAACAAAAATTCACTTATCACGGAAATGCTTGCTTACCATCATGCAGGCGGTGTGTGCTACTACGGACTGCTTTACAGACGTGCGGATGAGTTGGAGATGTTCCTTTATGGGGATTATGTTTCGGACGGACGAAATAATAAACACAATTTCCCGAATCCTTATTGTATTTCATGGTAACCGGGACGGTCGGTTATGACTGTATCGGAACGTAAGTCTTTTAAGTCCCGGCACGGGTCAATGAAAAAACAGTCACGACTGTTTTTCGGCAGGACCACCTTGCATTATAGGGTGGTCCTGTTGCCTGTCCGCATTGCATATGTAAATACTGTCTGAATTTGCAGTATCATTACGGGAGAGAGAATTAATGCGGCAGTTCGTAAATATATTTTGTTATGAGGTGTTAAAATTATGAATAAGAAAATAGGTTTTATCGGAGCAGGTAATATGGCAACCGCCATTATCGGAGGGCTGCTGGGGAATGAGCTTAAATCGCCGGAAGAAATACTTGTGTTTGATTTAGATGAAATCAAGCTTTCCGCAATGGCTGAAAAGGGGATAGCTTCAACTGCAACGGGTGCGGAGCTTGTTGAAAAAACGGATATTATAGTTCTTGCGGTAAAGCCGCAGAATTATGACGAGGTTTTGTCGGAGATTAAAGCGGCTGTGAATGAAAATAAAATTTTTGTAACAATAGCCGCCGGAATTTCAATAGAATATGTCCGCAGGGGTATCGGGAAAAAGTGTCCTGCCGTGCGTGTTATGCCGAACACTCCTCTTTTACTCGGAAAGGGTGCTACCGCAATGTGTCGTTCGGAAAATATCAGTGATGAGGATTTTAATGAGGTGTATAATATGTTTGCACTTTCGGGCGAGGTTGCAATACTTCCGGAGGAGCAGATGAATGCCGTTATAGCGGTAAATGGCAGCAGTCCGGCATATGTGTATCTTTTTGCAAAGTCTATGGTTGATTATGCAGTTTCTGTCGGAATAGACAGGGATACTGCACTAAGGCTTGTATGCAAGACATTTGAGGGAAGTGCGGAAATGCTTCGGAGCGGAAATGATACACCGGAGGAACTGATCAAAAAGGTATGCTCAAAGGGCGGCACAACTATAGAGGCTATGAATGTGTTGTATGAAAGAAATGTTCCCGGTGCAATAAACGATGCTATGGCGGCTTGCACAAAAAGAGCCGGGGAACTTAGTAAATAGTTTACAAATAAATTATCTTATTCTTAAGATGCGTTGTTAAAATATAGAAATATATTTTTTAAATTAATTTTTATTGTAACTTCTTGACTTTTAACGGATTAAATCGTATAATTACAATCAGCAATCGGTAGTTCCATTTTTTACAGTAGGAGGATGTTGGAAATGTTTTGTAAATCTTGCGGTGCATATATGGAGGATTCTTACAATGTGTGCCAGAATTGCGGTACGAAGAAGGGTCTTGGTGCTTCATTTTGTGATAAATGTGGAGCAGTAAGGCAGATTGGGATGGCTTTCTGCCAGAATTGCGGTAATAATCTTGATGTTCAGCAGAGTGCAGCACAGAATACATCACCATATGCTCAGCAGACAACAGCTCAGCAGATTCAGAGTGTTGCTCAAATGGATAATTCACAGTATTTACCGCCGAAAAAATATTGCAGAAACTGCGGTTCTCAGGTTATGAATAATCAGGTTATCTGCACGAAATGCGGCGTTAAAGTAGGTCAGGGTACCTCTTTCTGTCCGCACTGTGCCGCTCCTGTTCAGCCGGGTGCCGAAGCTTGTATGAGCTGCGGACAAAGTCTTAAGACTTTCGATATCGGCAGTTATTTCAAAGAGTTTTATGAAAACTTTGCTTCCATATTCAGAACATCCGATATAAAATCGCTTATTTTAGATTACGGTGCAATTTTTGCAAGTGTGCTTGTGTTTATACTTTCATTTATTCCTTCGGTAAGTGTAGCGATAAGCGGATATTTGAGTGTAAGTGTAGGCAGCGTCAATATTTATGGCTACAGCGGTTTTGCCGGTTTTCTGTTGGTTCTCGCATTAATTACAGGTATTGTACGTTTTGAACCTCATGTAAATAAATTTATCAATTCCAATCAATCTGTTGGTAAGTATTGTATTTTTGTAACTCCGGGATTGATGCTGATAAGTCTTATAATATCGGTTATAAGTGTGATCAGTGTAGGCTCTGTATCGTCATATGGTATGACAGCCGGTGTTTACTTTAATTTCTGGGGTTGGCTTATTATAATATTTACAATTGTTGCCGCTATAACAGCAGTGCTGTCATTCCTGAGAAAGGAAAATAAAATAAAACTTTAATTTACATTAATGTTTTCAAACCGTACCTGATTTTTTAGGTGCGGTTTTATTTTTGCGGTGTCTGTCATTTCCAAATAGTATACATATTTAGCAAAAATATTTCTAAATATTATATAAATAAATAAATTATTCCCAAAATTAAAATTGGGTGACAATTCCATTTGACACGGTGCAGCAATTGGTGTTATACTTACATTACAGCATAAATGTGAAATGCTTTTTATGTATGTTTCTGTCAGGAGTGGTTGTAATGAATATTAACGACTTTGTTCTTGAAAAGAATAATATTGCATATGGGGCTGATGACGGGGAGGATTTTGTTTATGAAAGTAAACCCGTTTATTGTGCAGTCAAAAGATTTTTCGGAATATTATTATCTCTTATTGCAATTATAGTATTAAGTCCTCTTTTTGCGGTAGTCGCTATTCTTATTTCTGTGTGGGACGGTAAGGGAAAACCTATATTCGTTCAGGAACGCTGCGGTAAAAACGGCAAAATTTTTAAGCTTTACAAATTCAGAACAATGTGTATAGACGCAGAGGAGAAAAAAGACACCCTTCGTGAACTCAACGAAATGGACGGTCCTGTATTCAAGATAAAGGATGATCCCCGTATTACAAAGATAGGGAAGTTCCTCAGAGCGACAAACATAGATGAGCTTCCGCAGCTTTTTAATATACTTAAGGGTGATATGTCAATTGTAGGTCCGCGTCCGCCGCTGCCGGATGAGGTTAAACAATATGACAGTACAGACAAACTTCGCTTACTTGTCACTCCCGGTCTTACTTGCTATTGGCAGGCAAGCCCTGACAGAAACGATATGTCCTTCAAGGAGTGGATGGAGCTTGACAGAAAATACATTAAGGAAAGAAGTCTTGCGGTTGATATAAAGCTGATTTTCAAAACAGCATATTCTGTTATCTGCCACCATGACGGAAGATAATTTTTTCCCGGCCTGTCGGTCGGGAATTGTTTTATTGAAAAATTAACAGAATTGTGATAAGATTCATATAAAAAATAAAAAAATATAAAATTTTATAAAACTGCCAAATAATACTTGATTTTTTTCCAAAAAGAGGTTACAATATAATTAGCACTCGGGGGTTGAGAGTGCTAATTATATTTTTTAAATTATGAATTTGCTGTAAGGAGGCAATAATTATGACAATCAAACCATTACTTGACAGAGTTGTTGTAAAGGCTGAGGAAGCTGAGGAAACAACAAAGAGCGGTATTGTGCTTACCGCGGCTTCACAGGAAAAGCCTCAGTTTGCTACCGTTGTGGCTGTAGGACCGGGAGGACTGGTTGACGGCAGCGAAGTAACGATGTATGTAAATGTAGGCGATAAGGTTATAACGAGCAAATATTCCGGAACAGAGGTCAAGCTTGACGATCAGGAATATACAATAGTTCGTCAGTCAGATATTCTTGCAGTTGTAGAATAATTCAAAGAAAGGATTATGGAGGTAATTAATTATGGCTAAACAGATCGCATACGGAGAGGACGCAAGAAAGGCTCTGCTCAGTGGTATTGACCAGCTTGCCGATACCGTTAAAATCACACTTGGCCCGAAAGGCAGAAATGTAGTACTCGATAAGAAATTCGGTGCACCGCTTATCACAAACGACGGTGTTACGATTGCTAAGGAAATAGAGCTTGACGATCCCTTTGAGAATATGGGTGCACAGCTTGTTAAAGAGGTTTCCATAAAGACAAACGATGTTGCAGGTGACGGTACAACGACCGCTACGCTTCTTGCACAGGCTCTTATCCGCGAAGGTATGAAGAATGTTACGGCAGGTGCTAACCCGATGATCCTTAAAAAGGGTATAAGCAAGGCCGTAGATACTTCCGTTGAAACACTTAAGGCTAATTCAAAGCAGGTTGAGGGTTCAAAGGATATAGCAAGGGTTGCTACAATTTCTGCGGGTGATGAGGTTATAGGTAATCTTATTGCCGAGGCAATGGAAAAGGTAGGAAATGACGGTGTTATCACAGTTGAGGAGTCCAAGACTGCCGAAACATATTCAGAGGTAGTTGAGGGTATGATGTTTGACAGAGGCTACATCACACCTTATATGTGTACAGACACGGATAAAATGGAAGCAGTTATAGACGATGCTCTTGTGCTTATCACAGATAAGAAGATATCCAATATTCAGGAAATACTTCCTATCCTCGAGGAGATCGTAAAAACAGGCAAAAAGCTTGTTATTATAGCTGAAGATATAGAGGGTGAGGCTCTCACAACACTTATCGTTAATAAGCTCCGCGGCACATTTACCTGTGTTGGTGTTAAGGCTCCCGGTTTCGGTGACAGAAGAAAGGAAATGCTTCAGGATATCGCTGTTCTTACAGGCGGTACGGTAATTTCCTCCGAACTCGGACTTGAGCTTAAGGATACAACACTTGATCAGCTCGGAAGAGCACGTCAGATTAAGGTTGACAAGGAAAATACGGTTATCGTTGACGGTGCAGGCGAGCAGGCTGATATTAAGGCTCGTGTTGCTCAGATTCGTGCCCAGATTGAAACAACAACATCTGATTTTGACAGAGAGAAGCTTCAGGAGCGTCTTGCAAAGCTTGCAGGCGGTGTTGCGGTTATTAAGGTCGGTGCGGCTACAGAGATAGAAATGAAGGAGAAGAAACTCCGTATCGAGGATGCACTTGCAGCTACTAAGGCAGCAGTTGAGGAAGGCATCGTAGCAGGCGGCGGTACAGCACTGCTCAATACACTCGATTCTGTTTCTGCTCTTGTTGATACACTTGAGGGTGATGAAAAGACAGGTGCCAAAATCGTGCTTAAGGCACTTGAGGAGCCGGTACGTCAGATTGCAGCTAATGCGGGTCTTGAAGGCTCCGTAATCGTTGATAAGATAGTTTCCTCGGGTAAGACAGGCTACGGCTTCAACGCACTCACAGAGGAATATATGGATATGCTCGATAACGGTATTGTTGACCCGACAAAGGTAACACGTTCTGCACTCCAGAATGCAGCATCCGTTGCAAGCATGGTACTCACAACGGAATCTTTGGTTGCAGACATAAAGGAACCCACACCTCCGGCACCGGCAGGCGACCCGGGCATGGGCGGTATGTATTGATAACATAAATAATTATCATTCCTTCTTTCAAATATATTTTAGTAAATCCGCAGAACGTTATGCTCTGCGGATTTTTTTATATCCCTCGTATTGTATTATGTTTCAATAATTATTCTCTATTTCAGAAGCATATCAATGTAATTCAATATAGACTTACGATTCTTCTTTTCTCCGAAGTAAATCCATATCAATATAGGAAGATAAAATATACAAGAGTATAAAAATTCATTAAAACCGAGAAAAATTCCCTCGAATAACAAAGCTAAAAAAATAAAACCCTGAATAATCGGTCCGCTTATTATTATTCCTGTCATCGTTGTAACATCTTTATCGGTTTTATAATATCCTAAAAAATATGATTTTAACAATTGCGGTATACCCCGGCTTCCCGTTTCACCGCTCTCATAATACAGAACGATTTTATTATTCCTATTATAAATCCAGTTAATACCATATTTGTCAACGGAATATGTCTGAGATGTAATTTTTTTGGTAAATTGCGATATGGTATTGTCAACAGATTTTCTGATTATCATAAAAAACTCCTATTTTTGTTGCTTAACTTAATGTTAAAGTTTGTATATATTATAGCACGGAACTCAATAATATGGAAGAAATTATGTTGCCTTTTTTGAAGTAAATGATATATCCTCACAAATAACCGTAAGAATTTGTAGGGAGCATTTCGGAAATATAAAAACTCCGAATGGTAATATTAATAATATATATGAAAAGCGGGGGATAGGGAATATGTATTCATACCACAACACAATAAAAAAGCGGATAAAAAACGGCGAGTTGATAGGTTTTGATTATGTTGAAAATTACAAAGATGTCGGCAGGTGTCTTTTACTGCATTTTTGCACACCTCCCTTTGAACGACCGATAAGACCGCATAAATATTATATATATCAAGAGATACTTGATAATTGGAGTAAAAATGGGGGAAATCCGGGTACTGAAATAATAAATATATAGTGCTGTACAATTTATCATCTTCAGCAGCTTTTATAAATTTTATACAGATCCATTAAATTGATAACGCCGTTCCCGTCCGTATCGGCGGCATAAAGAAAAGAGGGAGAAAGCTCGGTATCATCGATCAGATAATCGGATAAACTCTTAATATCACGGCTGTTTATATTTCCCTCACCTGTTATATCTCCCGGCAATACCGTATAGAAAGTTTTTTCGGTTTTCCCCGAAAATGTAAGCTGCCAGTTACTTCCGACATTACCGCTTGTCACAACCTTTCCATTATGATTTCTCACAATAAGTTCATTGTCATTGTAATTTATTGATTTTTTAAGCTCCGCAAGCGTCATTTTATGCTCCATGAAAATAAATCCGTTTGATATTTCAAGATAATCACTGCTGATTCCATAATCTTTATCAGCGACAACCTTACTTTTACTTATTTCATGCATACTTTCCTCGGCAGGCCGAGAAACAACCGGTTCACTGACAGCCGGTTCACTGACAGGAGGAATACTTGACTCGTCTGTTTTCCGAATTTCCTTCATATCGGAAGTTTTTATTATTGTAATTCTGTTATTGAAAATATATGCTAAATTATTTTTACTTGACAGCAATCTGTCGGGTTTTACACCAAGATTGATATACGATATTTTATCACCGTTATTATCAAGCCGATACACTGTCTTCCCGACGACTCCGTAGACGTATTCGTTTGTCGGACACAACATATCATAATCAAGATCAAGTATTTTATTAAAACCGGCGAGCGGGTCAAATTCAAAAACATTTCCCGCTGAATCCGTGCATAATCTTTCATTTATGATAAATTCCCCGTCCGGAACAACCGAGCTGATTTTAGTGAACCCCGCCGTGATGTTGAACACTCCATTGCTGCTTACGGCGAAGACATCGTTTGAGCTTTTATCGTGAAACAGCATGATTATATTTCCAAAGGCATTATATTTATTCATTTCGTATCCGTCAGAGTCAAAAATCCTTACATACTTCGGTTGATTTTTGTCAACGGCATAAATCATTCCCATATCATCTGCAACAAAACAGTTTTTCTTTACACTTATACCGTCTAAAAAGGCGGATCTCACGGTGCCTCCTCTTACTCTTCCAACCAATGTGTTATCCGCAGTATTTGTTATAATATATGTAGTATTATTCGTTCGGTACACATAATCGGCTTTAGGTGCGTCTTCATATACTAATGTTGTTCTTCCGTTACCGCTCATAATATACACACAACTCAGTGAGCCGTTTTTTCCCGTATACAGAAAGTTACCTTTGTCGTCAGAATAAAAAGTCACATCATTATCTGTTTCTACGCTTTTTACGACACTGCCGATTTGTACACTTTCCAACAACACTGAAACCGTTATAAAAAATATCAGTATTTTTTTGAATAAATACCTATCCTTCATAATTGAGCCGTCCTTGCTATGTATATCTGTATATATTTTATTACAAAATGCGATAAAAAACAGCAATTTTTGGATATTTATTCGTTTTTGAATGTAAAAATTTCCGTTACCGATTTGTTCATTTTAACGAACGCTGTGGTAACGTTTTTCTGTTTTTAATGTCAAAAACCGGTTTGACAGATACAATAGAATTTTTTAATTCTCACACCTGTATACACCGGAAATATTGTTGGATGAGGAAAATAATCATAGGTAGATTTCGTATATTCGTACACTATAATTGAAAAGTATAATAATAGTTAAGGGGGCAAATATGACCGTTGAGAATCCGGAACAAAAACAGGATTAAAAACAACATGATTATTTGCTCCATCTCAGGACATAAAATCAGATATCCCCCAAAATGCCGTTTTACTCCCGGACAGGAATAAAACGGCATTTCTTGGATATATTACAATTCCTTCTTGATTTTACTTAAAGCAGTTTTTTCAAGTCTTGATACCTGTGCCTGACTTATACCTATTTCCTCCGCAATCTCCATTTGTGTTTTACCCTTTATATATCTCATGGTAAGGATTTTTCTTTCGCGTTCACCCAAGGATTTTACAGCCTCCTTGATTGCAATATGCTCCAGCCAGCGATTGTCGTCATTGTCATCACCGAGAGTGTCCATGATATAGACAGTATCGGCACCGTCAGAATATACAGGTTCATATATTGATACAGGTTCAACAATAGCTTCAAGGGCAAGAACAACATTTTCTCTCGGTATATCAAGTTCTCTTGCAATTTCGTCAACAGTCGGTTCTCTTCCGGTTTCGGCTGTGATCCTTTCTTTTGCCTGCATGGCCTTATATGCAGTATCCTTTATTGAGCGGCTCACTCTGACCGAATTATAATCACGCAGATACCTTCGTATCTCCCCGATAATCATGGGGACTCCGTATGTGGAAAATCTAACTTCTTTATCACAATTAAAATTATCTATTGCTTTTATCAGACCAATACATCCCACCTGAAACAGGTCGTCGGGATTTTCACCGCGTCCCGCAAACCGCTGAATAACGCTGAGTACAAGACGAAGATTCCCATTTATCATTTCATCCCTTGCGGCTTCCGCCTCTTCGGGAGTACCGTTTTTCATGATACCGAGAAGTTCCTGTTTTTTTTCCTCGGATATAACCTTAAGCTTCGCAGTGTTTACACCGCATATTTCAACCTTATTAAAAACCACGATAATACCTCCTTGATTTTATAGAAGTATTGCCGTGGTTTACATAGATTATTCAAAAGAAAAAGCAGCCAATGCAAACGCACTGACTGCCTAAGTAAACAATTTTAATAAATTATTCACCTGAGGGAGCACCGACAGGACAAACTCCTGCACAAGCACCGCAATCAAGACAAGCGTCGGGATTAATCTCATACTTGCCCTCGCCCTCGGAAATAGCTCCGGCAGGACATTCGCTCTCGCAAGCACCGCAAGCGATACATTCATCAGAAATTTTGTAAGCCATAAAACAGCCTCCTCATTATTTTTTTCTTATAATCATTATAACACTTTTTCTAAAAAAAGCAATAGCTTTATAAAAATTAATGCTGTAAAATAAAGCCATAATCTATCACATATACTGCAATTAAGGGAAGAACTTGAGATTTTTCCCAAGGAAGAAGCCGAGCATATTTATGTATTTGATACATAAACGGCTGAATATCGCAGATATCCGGAGTACGGATTGTTTCATATTTTAAGAC
>CANQAJ010000015.1 GCA_947589365.1 uncultured Clostridia bacterium
AAGGGAACGGTACAACTTGAAACAGAAAGGCTTATTCTGAGGAAATTCAGAATTGAGGATGCGGAGGATATGTTCAATAATTGGGCGTCCGATCCCGAGGTAACAAAATTTATGACATGGGAGCCGTATGTAAATGTCAATGATGTACGGGGATATATAGAAAGCTGTATTGATTATTCGGACGAAAAATGCTATAACTGGATTATAGAATATAAACAGACAGGCAAGGCGATAGGGTCAATAAGTGTAGTTAAAATAAGGGAAGATACTGCTTGTGCAAATATAGGGTATTGCATTGGGAGAAAGTATTGGCATAGGGGTATAACCACCGAGGCTTTTGACCGTGTTATCAAATTTTTATTTGAGGAGGTCGGATTAAACCGCATAGAGGCTACACATGATGTTAATAATCCGCATTCGGGCGGAGTAATGAAAAAATGCGGTTTGAAATATGAGGGAACGCTCAGACAGGCAGGCTTGAATAATCAGGGAATATGTGATATGTCGATCTACTCTATTCTAAAAAAGGAATACAGTATAAAATGACGATTGTAAGTCATACTATCATTGGGGTGATGATATGGCTAAACAGGGAATGAAACGTACAGAGAGAACTCACACTAAGGAAAGAAATACGGCAGCGGCAGTGCCGGAAATACAGGGAAAGGCAAAACACGGAAAAGAAAAAGCAAATCCGATAATTGCCGATACCGAACCGCCGTCGCAAAAGGTGTGGCATACGAGAACGGCAGACAGCGAAAGACCGATATCTCCGGTTTATAAGGAAATTGACAATGACCTTGCAAGAGATAATCTTGAAAATGATATACCGGATGCGGATTTGCAGGACTTGTAAGCTTATTATGACCGTCGGGGCTGTTCCGGCGGTTTTATTATGTCATATAATACATTCATTAAACGAATACCTGTATTGTGCATAATATGATATCGGTGATTAATTTATGTATAATAACAGATGTTTTAATGCTTTTGCGGATATAAGGGGAGGGGAAGATAATCCTGAAATAAGCGGCAAGGTGTTCTTTTTTCAAAAACGTAACGGAGTTATGGTCGTTGCCGATATATCGGGACTGCCGGAAAACAGTACAGGTAACTTTTTTGCCTTCCATATTCATAACGGTACTTCGTGTACGGGAAAAGATTTTTCGGACACAGGTACACATTTTAACCCGGATGATGATATTCACCCTTTTCATGCAGGAGATCTTCCGCCGCTTCTGTCAAATGACGGAAAAGCATATTGTGAAGTTCTGACTAACCGTTTTCGTGTAAAGGATATAATAGGAAAAACGGTTGTTGTTCATGATATGGCGGATGATTTCAGAACACAGCCGGCAGGAGCAGCCGGAAAGAAAATAGCCTGCGGTATTGTCAAAATCAGGCACTGTTAGTTTTTTACAATATAACATACCCGACTATTGCGTGAAATTTCACGCATATATATGGTCGGGTGTGTTTTTTTGTGCAGCCCGCAGTGAAGTTTGATATTAAAAAAAGTATATACAGGTCATAATTTATGAAAAAATCAGGAAATAAAGAAATAATTTAAAAAATCTGTTGGTTAAGGTCGAAAAATATAGTATAATAATAATGCTTATGCTTTTTCGGCATAGAATTAATATGCACCTGTTGTTTTTTTGTTAGTTTAGGCAATTAAGGTGCATAAAAGTACGAACGGAGGAGAAATTATGAAACTGCACGGTATAAAGGTGCCGCATATGAAAAACACCGCCGACTGTGCGCCTGTAAGAATTGATATCCCCAAATCCGTAACCATACCTATGGTCATGCATATAGGAAAGCCGGCAAAGGCTGTTGTCAAGCGTGGCGATGCGGTAAAGGTAGGACAGCTTATCGGGGAAGCGGACGGTTTTGTATCCTCAAACATTCATTCGAGTGTTTCGGGTACGGTCAAGAAGGTTGATGAGATGATTTCCTCACAGGGAAGCATGATGCCCTGCGTGGTAATAGAAACAGACGGTAAACAGGAACTTTATGAAGAGATAAAGCCACCTGAGGTCAAGGATTTTGAAAGTTTTATTGCAGCCGTAAAAAACAGTGGCGTGGTAGGACTTGGAGGAGCCGGATTTCCAAGCTTTGTCAAACTTAACGTAAAGGATTTATCAAAGATTGATGCAGTAGTAATAAATGCTGCTGAGTGCGAGCCGTATATTACATCGGATACCCGTACCATGATAGATAAGGGAGAATATGTTTTTGCCGGGATCGAGGCAATAAAAAAATATATGGGCGTGAAACGCTTTATTATCGGTATAGAGAATAATAAGCGTAAGGCTATTGAAAAAATGAATGAGCTTGCGGAAAAGACTGACGGAGTTGAGGTACACGTTCTGCCGTCAATATATCCGCAGGGCGGAGAAAAGGTGCTTGTGTATAATACGGTGAAGAGGATTATACCAAGGGGAGGGCTTCCGCTTGATGTTGGAGTGATCGTTATAAATGTAACGACACTTGCATTTATCGCCGAATATCTCGAAAAGGGAATACCGCTTGTTGAAAAGTGTATAACGGTTGACGGCTCGGCAGTAAAGGAACCAAAAAATGTTATTGCACCGATAGGCACATCAATATGTGATTTGCTTGAGGGAGCAGGGGGAACGGACGGAACGCCTGCTAAGGTATTATACGGAGGTCCTATGATGGGAATAGCCGTACCGTCACTTGACGAGCCTGTACTTAAAAATACAAATGCGATAATTGCAATGGATGAAAAAGATGCCGCACCGATGAAAATGACACCCTGTATAAGCTGTGGAGCCTGTCTTAGTCATTGTCCGTTGAGGCTTGAGCCGAGGGAGATATTCAGAGCCTACAATAATAACTCCCCGGAGGAACTGGAGAGGCTTTGTGTCGATTTATGTATGGAATGTGGGTGCTGTTCGTTTGTCTGTCCTGCAAACAGACCGCTTGTTCAGACAAATAAACTTGCTAAAATAATGCTTAGGAAATATCTTGCGGCAAAAAAGGAGGAAAAGAAATGAGTAAATTGATATCATCGGTTTCCCCTCATATAGGCGGCAAGCGTACAACACAAAAGATAATGCTTGATGTTATTATCGCACTTATGCCCGCTTTGATAGCTTCTGTTGTAATATTCGGATACAGAAGCCTTATAGTGACGGGAGCCTGTGTCATAAGCTGTGTGCTGTCGGAATTTTTATTTGAGAAGCTATGCAAAAGAGAGGTTACTATTTCAGACCTTTCCGCTGTTGTTACGGGAATACTCCTTGCATTCAATCTGCCTGTGGGAATACCGATATGGCAGGCCGTTTTCGGAAGTGTTGCGGCAATTATAGTTGTAAAGGAACTTTTTGGAGGTATAGGTCAGAATTTTGCAAATCCTGCAATAACCGCAAGAATTATTATGCTGACTGCATTCTCGGGTACGATGACTACATGGGTGATTCCGGAGTCGATTGACGGAGTGGATGCAGTGTCAAGTGCAACGCCTCTTGCGGCTGCCGCAAAAGGAGAAAAACTTCCGTCATATCTTTCACTGTTTCTTGGAACACACGGGGGCTGTATTGGAGAAACCTGTGCAGCGGCACTTTTGCTCGGCGGTGTATATCTGCTTGTAAGACGTGTAATTTCATTCCATACACCGCTTGCGTTCATAGGAACAGTTGCCGTTATGTCGCTTATATGCGGAAAGGATGTACTGTTCCAGCTTCTTTCGGGAGGACTTCTTCTCGGTGCATTCTTCATGGCGACCGATTACGCAACAACACCGTCCTCAAAATGGGGAAAGGTAATATTCGGAATAGGCTGCGGTCTAATAACAATCCTAATAAGATTTTACGGCAATCTCCCCGAGGGTGTTTCTTTCTCCATACTTCTTATGAATATATTTACACCTTATATTTCGAGGCTGACAAGAAATAAGCCGCTGACGGGAGGTGCCAAGGCATGAAGGATATAATAAAGCCGATAGCCGTACTCGGAGCAATTTGTCTTATTGTAACGGCACTCCTTGCTTATGTAAACAGTGTAACACAGCCGATAATCAAGGCGGCTGAGGAAGAGGCTGCCGCTAACGCAAGAGCAGAGGTGCTTAAGGAAGCGAAGTCCTTTGAACTTATGAATATCAAAAATCTACCCGATGGAATTACAGAGGTCTATAAGGGCAGCAGTGACAGCGGTTATGTATTTATGATGACACAAAAGGGATACGGCGGAGATATAAAGCTTATATGCGGTATCAAAAATGACGGTACGATAGAAGCCGTAAAAACTCTGTCGCACAGTGAAACAAGCGGTATAGGCTCTCGTGTTGTTGATAACGGAGCGGGCTACCATGAAAAATATGTGGGAAAGACAGCGGATAATTATCAGGGTGTTGACGCAATAACGGGTGCGACAATTTCCTCAACCGCATATAAAAAGGCTGTCGGAAGTGCATTTGAAGCATATAAAATTGTAAAGGGGGCGGAGTGATGAATACAATTAAGAATTTCACAAAGGGACTTATAAAAGAAAATCCCGTTCTGGTGCTTGTGCTCGGAACCTGTCCTACACTTGCAACCTCAACAAGCGTAATCAATGCACTCGGTATGGGTGCTGCGGCAACGATAGTTCTTCTTTGCTCGAATATAGTAATATCGGCACTGAGAAAAGTTATACCGAATACGGTGCGTATTCCCTGTTATATTGTACTTATAGCGGGCTTTGTAACAATGGTGCAGATGCTTGTAAAGGCGTTTGCCCCGGCACTTGACGAATCACTCGGCATATATCTTCCGCTTATAGTTGTAAACTGTATAATACTCGGCAGAGCGGAAATGTTTGCAAATAAGAATAAGGTATTTGACTCCGCAATAGATGCTCTCGGAATGGGTGCGGGCTTTACACTTGCATTATTCCTTATGGCAACAATCCGTGAGGTATTCGGCAGCGGTACATTCTGCGGAATTGAAATACCTGTGCTTATAGATAATCATGTTTCAATTATGACAATGGCACCGGGAGGATTTTTTGTATTCGGTCTGCTTATTGCCGCAGTGAATAAATTTGCTAAGAATAAGCCGAAGAAAAAGGAGTTCGGCTGTCAGGGCTGTCCGCAGGCTGAAATTTGCGGAAAGTCAGGCTGCGGTGAGAATGTAAAGGAGGCTGCTGAAAATGACTAAGCTTATCATAATATTGCTTTCGGCAGTATTTATAAATAACTATGTCCTGTCAAGATTTTTAGGAATATGTCCGTTCCTCGGAGTATCTAAAAAGCTCGATTCCGCTGTAGGTATGAGTATAGCGGTCATATTTGTAATGCTTATGGCGACTGCCGCAACCTACCCGATACAGATGTATCTGCTAAATCCGAATGACCTCGGATATTTGCAGACGATAGTATTTATTCTTGTTATTGCGGCACTTGTACAGCTTGTTGAAATTGTGCTTAAAAGATTCATTCCCGCACTTCATAAGTCTTTGGGTGTGTATCTTCCGCTGATAACGACAAACTGTGCTGTTTTGGGTGTTACCATACTTAACATAGATGAAAATTATACCTTTGTTGAGGCTATGGTTAATTCTCTCGGAAGCGGTCTCGGATTTTTCCTCGCAATGGTAATGTTTTCGGGAGTACGCTCCACAATAGAGGGAAGCGATATCCCGAAAAGCTTCAAGGGTCTGCCGATAACGCTTATTGCCGCAGCTATTACATCTCTGTCATTCCTCGGATTCGGCGGAGTTGTGGAAAATCTGTTCGGATAATGGAGGTGCCGTAAAAATGGATGCAATTCTTACAGCGGTTATCCCCGTTGTTATAATAGGTATAGTATGTGCGGCGGTGCTTGTGGTGGCATCAAAGCTTATGGCAGTCAAGGAGGACGAAAGATTCCCTGCCGTCAGGGATTGTCTGCCCGGTGCTAACTGCGGAGCCTGCGGTTTTGCGGGCTGTGACGGTTACGCAAAAGCACTTTGTGAAAATCCCGATACGCCGACAAATCTTTGTGTTCCGGGTGCAGATGCGGTATCAAGACAGATAAGCGATATCCTCGGGGTGGAATTTGCAGATGTTGTAGAAAAGGTAGCGGTTGTACACTGCGGAGGAGATTGCAGCAGGACAGAGGATAAATTCCGTTATGAGGGAATAAAGAGCTGTGCCGCCGCAAAGCTTATGTACGGCGGAAAAGGAAGCTGTAGCTATGGATGTCTTGCACTCGGAGATTGTGCCAATGTCTGTCCGCAGGATGCAATATGTATTGAGGACGGAGTGGCAAGAATAAATACAAGAAAGTGCATAGGATGCGGAATATGTACCCGTACCTGTCCTAATAATCTTATATCACTTGTTGCGGATGTTGAACGAGTAGTTGTGACTTGCAGCAATAAGGATAAGGGTGCAGCTACAAGAAAGGTATGTTCAAACGGATGTATTGGCTGTAAAAAGTGTGAAAAGGTATGTCCGATGGGTGCAATAACCGTAAAGGACAATGTAGCGGTTATTGACTATGATAAATGTACTGATTGTACTGATTTCGGCGTTTGTGCGAAAAACTGTACAGTCGGATGTATATTGGCAGCAGACCTGAGCGGAATGCACAGGGTAAAGTAATAATTATTTTATGTATTATATTTAAGTGGGGAGTGATGCCGCATTATGAAGGCGATTGTTTATTTGCTGAGAAAAAATCTGAAGAATGCAATACAAGATACTATACGGCATCCTCTGAAATTTTTACTTTATCTGTTTATTATAATCAGTATGGTATACGGTGCGGTAATGGGTTTTGTTTCAAGTCCTGGTGATTCCTCCGTTGATGATATTTTTAGTATGCGTCTTTTAAAGGGTGCATATCTTGCCATACTTTTCTTTATAAGCATACCTATTTTGCTTAATGGGCTGAGTTCGGGAACAAGCTTTTTTTCGCTCAGTGACGTGAACAATATATTTATTTCCCCGATATCCCCGAGACTTATCCTTATTTACGGAGTAGGCAGACGACTTGCGACCATGCTTGTGCTTGTCATCACGTTTTCGGCATATGGCGGTATGGTTATAAATTTGTTTGATATAAGCGTACCGCAGGCACTGCTGCTTATTTTTGGTATAGTTCTTATGCTTATAGTGGTTCAGCTTGCAACGCTTATGATATTCTGTCTTGCAAGCAATCATCCCACAAGGGCAGGAATAATGAAGTATATTATATATGCCGTTATATTTTTTACAATATGTACGGCATTGTATCATTTATTCAGCAGGGGAGTGACTCTTAATAATTTCCTTGACGCCATATCTTTGCCCGTGCTTGAATATGTACCGATAACAGGTTGGCTCCACGGTCTTATTTTTGCCGTTATGGAGGGTGATATGACAAAGTGTATCATATTTGCCGCACTTATGCTTCTTACGGTTGTTTTGAGTATAGTTGTGCTTATGAAGTCAAAGCTTGATTATTATGAGGATGTACTCTCCGGTGCCGAAAGCTACCATGAATTTCGTGAATCCATCCGTGAGGGAAAGATGAGCGATAAGGTAATGATGGGTGACAAAGAAATAAAGCTCCGCAAAAAAGGAATAAAAAGAGGGAGCGGAGCAAGCACGATATTTTTCAAGCATATGCTTGAGGGTAGCAGGCGTTCAAGGTTTATATTTTTCAATATAAATACATTTGTACTTATTTTTACAGCTCTTGTCATCGGTTTCGGGATACGGAGTGCTATTCCCGGTGTTGACACAACGATCATATATCTTGCTGCATTTATAATTCTTGCGTATGTACAGTTTTTTTTCAGTGCATCGGGCGACTGGGTAAAGGAGCTGACGAAGCCGTATATATATCTCATTCCCGACAGTGCCGTAAAGAAGCTTATCATGGCTGCCGCGACCGGTCTTATAAAGCCGTTCACAGACGGAATCATAACATTTTTACTTCTTGGTATTTTCATAGGCGGAAATCCGCTTGATATCATAGTATGTGCCCTTACCTACGGAAGCTTTGGCTGTTTGTACATATCATCAAATATACTTGCACAGCGTATAGTAGGAGTTGACAGTTCGGGAGGTATATTTATCACTTTTTATATGTCTGTTATAGTAATGACGCTCTTGCCCGGTGTTATAGCCGGATTAATAGTATTATCATTATTTGCAGGTTCTCTTGGTTTTATTGCCGCCACACTTTTAGGAGCCCCCATACTCTTATGGAACCTTATAATATCCCTAATAATCTTTCTGACGTGCCGAAACCTCCTTGACAACACCCAATAGGCGGCGGGCGGCGTGCCGCCGCTGTCATGTTCGCGGGGTCGCTCACTGCGTTCGCTTTGTTTATGATGGAGGGTAGTTTGTTTCCGCGATAGGTAGTTTGCCTGTCGGAATGCGGCAGAAAGTGTCGAGAGCGGCTCTTGCGAGCCGCTCCGCAACTACAAATGACAAACTTATCACTTGTTCATCGAGTAAATATTCGGTCGAGCTATAGATTAATTGACCTGAGTAAATTAATTACGGATTGACAGTGCCGGCACGGCACAAATGACAAACTTATCACTTGTTCATCAAGTAAATTTATGGTCGAGCTATAGATTAATTGACCTGAGTAAATTAATTACGGATTGACAGTGCCGGCACGGCACAAATGACAAACTTATCACTTGTTCATCAAGTAAATTTATGGTCGAGCCGTAGATTAATTTCCCTGAGTAAATTAATTACGGATTGACAGTGCCGGCACGGCACAAATGACAAACTTATCACTTGTTCATCGAGTAAATTTATGGTCGAGCTATAGATTAATTTCCCTGAGTAAATTAATTACAGATTGACAGTGCCGGCTCGGCACAAATGACAAACTTATCTCTTGTTCATCAAGTAAATTTATGGTCGAGCTATAGATTAATTTCCCTGAGTAAAATAATTACGGATTGACAGCGGCGGCACGGCACAAATGACAAACTCATCTCTTGTTAATCGAGTTAATATTCGGTCGAGCTATAGATTAATTGACCTGAGTAAAATAATTACGGATTGACAGCGGCGGCACGCCGCCGGCACGCCGCCGGCACGGCACAAATGACTAAATTGTTGCTAACAATAATCAATTGTGAATGTATGGAGGGATGTACCTAATGAATAATTACGGAGAAATTATTATATATCAGACTGAGGATGGTCTTACAAAAATTAATGTTAATATGAAAAATGAAACAGTGTGGCTGTCGCTTGAACAGATGTCGGAGCTGTTTCAGAGAGATAAATCGACAATTTCAAGACACATAAAAAATATTTTTACTGAGGGAGAATTGGTACGAGAGGCAACTGTTGCAAATTTTGCAACAGTTAAAACTGAGGGCGACAGGCAGGTTGAACGTGATATAGAGTATTATAATCTTGACGTAATCATATCTGTTGGATATAGGGTTAAATCGCTCAGAGGTACACAATTCCGCATATGGGCTTTATCTGTCCTCAGGGAGTATATGATCAAGGGCTTTGCGATGGATGACGACCGCTTGAAAGGCAGTGGTGGGGGTAGTTACTGGAAGGAACTCCTCGATAGAATAAGGGATATACGCTCGTCTGAAAAGGTTCTTTACCGTCAGGTGTTGGATCTTTATGCAACAAGTGTAGATTATGATCCAAAAAGCGAAGAATCTGTGCAGTTCTTCAAAATTGTGCAAAATAAACTACATTATGCATCTCATGGACATACTGCTGCGGAGATTATCTATGAAAGAGCAGATGCCGAAAAACCGTTTATGGGATTAACTTCTTTTTCGGGTGAATTGCCTGCTTTGAAGGATATAGGAATTGCTAAAAACTATCTTAATGAGGACGAAATCAAGATACTTAACAACCTTGTATCGGGATATTTTGATTTGGCGGAAATTAATGCTATAGAACACAGACCTATGTATATGAGCGATTATATTTCTCAGTTGGACTCTATCCTGATGTCCGGAAACAGAAAGCTTCTTACCGGTGCAGGAAGCGTAAGTCATGAGCAGGCAATAAAAAAAGCAAAAGATGAATATAGGAAATATCAGAAAATAACTCTTTCACCTGTGGAAGAAGAATATCTGAAAAGTATAAAGTCCGTTGAAAAGGAAGTAAAGAAACGTAAAAAACTATCAAAATCTTAATCAGCCTTTTTATACAGCAGTCCAATATTTATTACAGGAGTTATTAATATGATAAATGATATAACAGCAGTAAAAAAGCAATATGAAAATTCAAATAATCTTAATACCCGGATATCCGTACATGACAAATACTCAACAAATAAAATCGGATTTGGTCGTTGGATTGTTTCAAATTACAAAATTGAACCCGGAATGAAGATATTGGAGCTTGGCTGCGGTACAGGAAGTATGTGGAAAGGACAGGACTTAATTGTTAATTCATGCTATATAATTCTTTCTGATTTTTCCGAAGGAATGGTAAAAAGTGCAAAAGAAAATTTAGTCGGGTATGAAAAAATAAGATATGAAGTAATTGATATTCAAAAAATACCGTATGATAATAAAACCTTTGATATCGTAATAGCAAATATGATGCTTTATCATGTGCCGGATTTAAACAAGGCTCTTGCGGAGGTTCGGAGGGTTCTGAGGGATAACGGTACTTTTTATTGTACCGCATATGGTGAAAACGGCATAATTAAATATTTATCAAAGCTTCTTTCACCCTATGGTTTGTATGATAATCAGAATAAAAATTTTACATTACAAAATGGGGATAAAATATTTAGCAGATATTTTGAAAGGATACGGAAATTGGAGTATGAGGACTCCTTAGCCGTTACGAATGCGGACGATATTATTGACTATATTTATTCTCTTTCGGATATGACTGAGCTGTCAGCCGGTTCAAGAGAAGAAATAAGAGAAATTCTTTTGAAAAACATGACAAACGGAGTTCTGAATATCCCGAAAGAATACGGAATGTTTGTTTCTCAATAACACCGGCATAAAGCAGCCGACAGTTGCCTTACAGTTCATATCCGGTATGTTATAATTAAAAAATTACAGATGAGTCATAAGATTGATATGTTACCTTATCTTTGACGGTAAAAATGCCCGAAAGCCGCATGATAGGCGACTCTCGGGCGTTATTTTATATTTTGAAGTCAATCCGGAAAGCGGTCGTAATTATCAAGAAAGCTGTATGTTTTTCCTTTTGTCTTATAGCCCGGAAAAGTGTCAAGATGAACCTTGTGTATGCTTCCGAAAATGTTTTTTTCGATATTGGGATTGTCACGCTTCAGCTGTTTTATCAGAGTTTTTATTTCCTGACGCTTGCTGCCTCCGCCTCCGTTGTCGCACATGGTGCAGTTTTCGGTAAATCGGCAGGCACATTGGATAAACTCAAGGTCATTATAGCGTTTCCATGCGATAATGGAATCCTCATGAATACAGTACATAGGTCTTATAAGTTCAATGCCGTCAAAGTGTGTGCTGTGAAGCTTGGGTATCATCGCCTGAAGCTGAGAACCGTAAAACATTGCCATCACCGTGGTTTCTATTACATCCGAAAAATGATGACCGAGGGCAATTTTATTGCATCCCATTCTTTTTGCCTGACTGTAAAGATGCCCCCGCCTCATTCTTGCACACAGATAACAGGGATATTTTTCCGCATTATTGGCAATATCAAAAATATCGGTTTCAAAAACCTGTATCGGGATATGAAGCAAAGCGGCATTGCTTTCGATTTTTTGTCGGTTTATCTCATTATATCCGGGATCCATAACGAGATAAACAAGCTCAAACGGAATTTCGCTGTATCTTTGCAGCATCTGCATAAGCTTTGCCATAAGCATCGAATCTTTGCCGCCCGAAATGCAGACGGCGATTTTATCACCGCTTTGTATAAGCTCATAATCTTTGATTGCTTTGATAAAATTGTTCCATATCTCCTTGCGGAATTTTTTAGTGATACTTCTTTCTACCGTCTGATATTTTTCAAGTTCCCTTTTCATTTTGCCTTAACTCCTTGATACAAATATTGAGAATACGGATAAAATCCGAGAGTTCCTGTTTTGTCGTAAGTCTGCTCAGACTGATACGCCATGATGACAGGGCATTTTTTCTGCTTTTACTTACGGCAAATACGGCACGGGAGGGAAGACCGTCCGCACTGCACGCCGATTTAACCGAAACGCATACGCCGTATTCACTCAGCTTATCCCTTAATGCGGAACCTCTTATACCGTCAACACTGATATTGAGGATGTGGGGGACAGCGTCATCCGGACTGTTGACGGTTATACCGCCTATTGTTTTCAGACTGCTCCGTAAATCGGTATTCAACTCTTTAACAATCCGATAGTTTTCATTCAAAGTGGCAAGTGATAATGACAGTGCGGTTTCGGCTGCGGCATTTAAGGCAACGGTTGGTGTTCCGCTGCGGTAAACGGTAGTACCGCTGCCGCCGTGTATGAGCGGCTCAATAATAAGTGGTTTTCTTTTGATAAGAATGCCGCTGCCCGTAATGCCGAAGAATTTATGCGGTGCAAAACTTATGGTATCACCGATACGGAAGTCAACAGGGATTTTACCGACTGCCTGTGTAGCGTCAATATGTAACAGGCAGTCGGGATAATTTTTTATAATATTTTGTATTTGTTCTATCGGCTGAACGGTTCCAAGCTCGCTGTCAACAGAACTGACGGTTACAAGAACGGTATCTTTTCTGAGAAGAGAAGAAAGGTGTCCGATATCTATCTTTCCGTCACGTCCGATATTGACCATATCGATCTCATAACCCTGTTCCTGCAAAAAGGTAAGCGGGGCACTTACGGAAGGATGTTCAAGGGAAGTTGTGATAATATGTTTTCCGATATGCCGTTTTGCTCTCGCAATTCCCTTGACAGCAAGGTTGTTGCTTTCA
Organism: uncultured Clostridia bacterium; assembly: GCA_947589365.1. GTDB lineage: Bacteria > Bacillota > Clostridia > Oscillospirales > Acutalibacteraceae > UBA1213. The sequence continues at coordinate 12,869 of CANQAJ010000015.1, forward strand.
CTTGCCCCGGAGGTATAAATGATTTCCTCCGGCAATATTCCGAGCATTTCCGCAATGTGTCGGCTTATTTCGCTCTGAAGCTCTGCCGCTTCATATCCGCTTTTATGTTTTGAATTGGCATTGCCGGGAAAATCGGATGCCACCTCGCAGAATCGTGACAATACCCGTTTATCCGGCGGTGTATTGGCACTGTAATCAAGATATATCATTCGTTTTTTCCTCCGCATATGCATAACGCATCATCTGTCACCTCTGTCAAAACCGGTCAAATCCTTTATTACCTCACCTGCGATTATAAGTCCGGCAACCGACGGCACAAATGCAGTCGAGCCGGGAATATCACGGCGTTCTGTACATTTTCTTGCCGTGCCGGGAGGACAGATACAGTGCTGCCGACAGCTGATAGCCATATCTTCTGCGGGTCGTATCGGCTTTTCTTTTGAATATACAACCTTAAGCTTTTTGATACCTCGCCTGCGGCATTCATATCTCATGACTCTTGCAAGAGGACATACCGATGTTTCAAAAATATCGGCCACTTCAAAAGCGGCGGCATTTATTTTATTTCCCGCACCCATAGAGCATATTATCGGCGTTCCTGCCGCTTTTGCATTCATTACAAGTTCAAGTTTGCCTGTTACCGTGTCTATAGCGTCCACCACATAATCATACTGCGTAAAATCAAACTGATCCTTTGTATCAGGCATATAGAAGGTTTTGTAGGTTCTGACAATACAGTCGGGATTTATATCGTGTATGCGTTCCTCCGCAACATCAACCTTATACTTTCCTATGGTTTTGCGTGTTGCGAGTATCTGTCGGTTGATATTCGTCAGGCATACCTTATCGTCATCAATAAGATCAAGACTGCCGACTCCCGAACGGGCGAGAGCCTCAACTGTGTAACCGCCCACACCCCCTATACCGAAAACGGCGACTCTTGAGTTTTGGAGTATATCCATTGCATCCTTACCGAAAACAAGCTCGGTTCTTGAAAATTGGTTTAACATGAACTATCCCTTTCAATTGTAAAATGAAGTCCGTCAGATGAATAAGCCGCACTCAGACGTTTTTCGGAAAGATAGTTGTCAATAGCTTCCTGTATTTCCTTTTTGGTCTTATTCAGAGTAAAATAATGCTTCGGGCAGACATTATGGAAGTGAAGATCTGAACTCCTGTTTCAAAATATTCTTTAATTCTGTGATTTCCGAAAACGACAGCATTACAGCCCCACCCTTTCAGACATATAAAAACATATTAACCCCATAGGCTGACTACTACATTATAATTGTTCTTTCTGTCATTGTCAATAAAGTATTGTGGTTTTACAACAGATATGTGAAAATTCGGCTTGTTGTGAAGTTGACATATAAAGGTAAATTATGTTAAAATAGAATAGAAAGCAAGGACGGTTTCATAGAATTTACGGGAACTGTCCTTGCTTTTGTTTGTCAATGCGATAGGGGTGATTTTATGAGGTGTAGGGTGAACTTTAAGACGATAGGGGAGTTTTTGGGAATAGCTTTAGGTGCAGTCATTGCGGCATTTGCGATTGAGGAATTTCTCGTTCCGTGTACGATACTTGACGGCGGTGTTGTAGGTATAGGAATTATGGTGAATAACCTTACCGGTATTCCGCTCAGTATACTTACGGTAGTCCTCAACATTCCGTTCCTTATAATAGGTGCAAGGAAAATGGGAAGGCAGTTTATAATAAAGGCTGTATATGCCATGAGCGTTTTTTCAGTATTTCTTGAAATATTCGCACCAATGGCGAATGCAACAAAGGAATATATCCTTGCAGTGTCGTTCGGAGGAGTTATACTCGGTGCCGGAGTAGGACTTGTCATACGTTTCGGTGGCTGTCTTGACGGAACGGAAACGGTAGCTATACTTCTTAATAAGAAATTTAAATTTCCCGTGGGTAAAACAGTGCTAATTTTCAATATAATAATATATGCCGTTGCAGGAATAGTTTTTGATTTTGAAAGAGCTATGTACAGCCTGTTGACATATTTTATTACCTCAAAGGTTCTCGATATTGTGGAATCGGGTATGGAAAAAACAAAAGCGGCAATGATAATAACAAATGATTCAAAGGAAATATCCGAAAAGATATACCAAAGGCTCGGAAGAACCGTAACAATAATGGAGGGCGAGGGTCTGGTCAGCGGTAAAAAGACAGTTTTGTACTGTGTTCTTACAAGGTTTGAGATAAACGGGCTTAAGGAAATAATAAAGGAAACAGACTCATCTGCGTTTATAGCAATAAGTGATGTTTCCGAGATAATAGGAACACACGTCAAAAAAACAGTCTCTCTTTCCAAAAAGGAAGATTCGGTTCGGGATTAATTGCTGACTGAGAGATGTACAGTATTAATTATTTAAAGTGCTTACAAATAAAGTGCTTACAAAAGAAAGTTTACCGTTTATATCACCGGGAGGCAGTATTATGAGATGTTGGAAAATTATTAAAAAATCTGCTTCCGCGACCCGAATAATTTTAAAAAAAACTTTACAATTAACCGGTTATGTGTTATAATCGTATGCGTTGAGCCCGTTCCGGGTCAGGGGGTTAAGCCTCTGTTGGAGGATTCCACAGCCCTTGTCTCAGATTGTGCCGTATATTTCCGGCAGTGGGCAGACAAAATATTTCTGTAAAGGTGGAAACAAAATGCTTAAGGAAGAAAAGGACGCTATTATCAAAGAGTATGCTATTCATGAGGGAGATACGGGTTCTCCCGAGGTGCAGATTGCTATTCTCTCAAAGAGAATTGCCGATCTTACCGAGCATCTCAAGACACATAAGAAGGATCATCATTCAAGAAGAGGTCTTTTCAAGATGATAGGTCAGAGAAGAAGTCTTCTTAACTATCTCATCAAGGTTGACATTGAACGTTACCGTTCAATCATAGCAAGACTTGGTATCCGTAAGTAATTATTATGGACTGTCATATAAGCTTATTTTCCCGGTTTTCCGCCGCACGGCGGACTGACCGAGTGAATACTGCGGGCGGTCATTCCGGGCGTCCTCATTTGCAGGACGCCCAAAATATTACGGCAGCGGATATAAAGGATACGGATGAGTTTTAAATGCCGAATCGGGGGTATTTTCGGATTTTAGCAGTGAAACGAGAGAACAGACAATACAGTCTGTGCTTTGGTTTAACTGCCAGACCGAAAGTTACCCTCTTAAAAATAAAATTAGGAGGAAAATTATGTTTGAAAATTTTAAAGTCTTTGAAACGGAATTTGCAGGCAGACCTCTTGTTGTAGAAACAGGAAAGACAACACAGCTTGCCAACGGTGCCTGCCTTGTTCGCTACGGCGAAACAGTGGTTCATGTTGCGGCAACGGCATCGCCGAAGCCGAGAGAGGGAGTCGATTTCTTCCCGCTGTCGGTCGACTATGAGGAAAAACAGTATGCTCTCGGAAGGATTCCCGGTTCATACGGAAAAAGAGAGGGTAAGCCCTCTGAAAAGGCTATCCTCGTTTCGAGAGTTATAGACAGACCCATACGTCCGCTTTTCCCGAAGGATATGAGAAATGATGTATCGATCGTATGTACTGTTATGTCATATGACCCTGACTGCCTCCCGGAGATTGCCGCTATGGTGGGTACTTCCATTGCCCTGAGTATATCGGATATTCCGTGGAACGGTCCTATTTCCGCTGTATCTGTGGGACTTGTTGATGGTGAGTTTGTAATTAACCCGACACAAAGCCAGAGAGAGGTTTCACGCATGGCTGTTACGGTTGCTTCGACCGACAGCAGAATTGCCATGATTGAGGCAGGTGCGGATATAGTTCCCGATGATGTGATGTTCAGCGGAATTATGGCGGGACATGAGGCTAATCAGAAGATTATTGAGTTTATAAAGGGAATACAGACCGAAATAGGCAAGGAGAAATTTGAATACCCGAGCAATGAGCCTGATCATGAGATGTTTGAGGCAATAAAGGAATTTTCAATCGAGGATATAAAGGTTGCTCTTGATACGGATGATAAAAAAATCCGTGACGAAAGACTTAAGCCGGTTTATGAAAAGGTACACGAGAAATTTGACGAAATATATCCCGATCAGGCAGAGAAAATTGACGAGTGTCTTTATAAGACTCAGAAGTTCGTTGTTCGTCGTTGGCTCCTTGATGAACAGAAGCGTGTTGACGGACGAAAAATGGATCAGATGCGTCCTCTTGCCTCCGAGGTCGGAATATTGCCGAGAGTTCACGGTTCGGGTCTGTTCACAAGAGGTCAGACACAGGTTCTTACGGTAACAACACTCGGCTCTGTCAGCGATCAGCAGTCAATGGATGGCATAGATGACCAGACGAACAAAAGATATATACACCACTACAATTTCCCCTCATATTCTGTTGGAGAAACAAAGCCGTCAAGAGGTCCGGGCAGACGTGAAATAGGTCACGGCGCACTCGCCGAGAGAGCATTGGTTCCCGTAATCCCGTCAGTAGAGGAATTTCCTTATACGATACGTCTTGTTTCGGAGATACTTTCTTCAAACGGTTCAACATCACAGGGTTCGATCTGCGGTTCAACGCTTTCACTTATGGATGCCGGTGTTCCGATAAAAGCTCCTGTTGCGGGTATATCCTGCGGACTTATAACAGAGGGCGACCGCTGGATGACAATGGTGGATATCCAAGGACTTGAGGATTTCTTCGGAGATATGGATTTCAAGGTTGCGGGTACGCATGAGGGTATCACAGCTATACAGATGGATCTTAAGATAAGCGGTCTAACTCCCGATATGGTCAGGGAAGCACTCTATAAGACACATAAGGCAAGAGATTATATAATAGATGAGGTTATGCTCAAGGCTATACCCGAGCCGAGAAAGGAGCTTTCAAAATATGCTCCGAAGATGGTTTCAACGATTATTCCGGTAGATAAGATACGTGAGGTCATCGGTACAGGCGGAAAGGTTATACAGAAGATCTGTGCCGAATGTGATGTCAAGATAGACATTGAAGAGGACGGTCATGTGTATATCAGCGGTCTTGACAAGGATAACTGCAACAGAGCCCTTACCATTGTTGATACAATCGTAAGAGATCCCGAGCCGGGTGCAATATATAAGGGAAGAGTAACCAGGATAATGGATTTCGGTGCTTTTGTAGAGATTGCTCCGGGCAAGGAGGGACTTTGCCATATTTCACAGCTTGATGTAAAGCGTACCGAAAAGGTGACTGATGTCGTTAATGTTGACGATATTATAATCGTTAAGGTACTTGAAACAGACGATAAGGGCAGGCTTAATCTTTCACGCAGAGAAGCACTTATAGAAGTAGAGGGACTTACACCCGAAAACGATCTTCCTCCGAGACGTCCGTCATCGGGAAACGGCGGAAGAGGTTTTAAAAGAAGATATAATGACTGATAAAACAAATACAAGTTTTTTAACATACCCCCCATATATAAAAGCAGCTGCCGCACAATGTCAATCCGACATCCGTGCGGCAGCTGCTTAGTTCAGTTACGGGTTTTCCTGTTAAGATATCTGGTTTTGTATTTAGAATATACTATGGTCTGATCCTTGTAAAGACCATAGTAGCCGGACATGAAATAGCTTACTGCAACTGCAATCATAAAATAGGGAATCCCCTCCGAACCGAATAATTCAAGACTTATAAGCAGTGAGGTTATCGGGCAATTTGTAACACCGCAGAATACCGCAGTCATTCCCACAGCGGCACATACAGACGGCGAAAATCCTATTATTGAACCGAAGGTACAGCCGAAAGTAGCACCGATGAACAGTGACGGAACAATTTCCCCTCCGCGAAAGCCTGCTTCTATGGTTATTGCCGTAAAAATCATCTTAAGTATGAAAGCATACGGAACGGCTTCTCCTCCTGCTGCCCTCGCTATGACATTCATTCCTGCACCGTTATAATCCCTTGTTCCAAGGATAAAAGACAGGGCAACTATAACAAATGCCGCAAGTGTAATTCTTACATAAGGATTTTTCATATATTTTCTGAATAAATCGCCGGTGCTATGTAAAAGTATAATAAACAGTATGCTTACAACTGCACAGAGCATGGAGAGCAATACAGTTTCAAGTGCGTTTATTGCTCCGAGTTCGGGGAAAGCTATTCCGGAAAGATCTATTTCCCTGAGGTTAAAGCTTACGGCAAAATATGATGCAATAAGCGATGAGAAAAAGCAGGGAACGAGAGCGGCATAATACATTACCCCCACGCTTACTACTTCTATTGAGAATACTGCCGCTGCGAGCGGAGTACCGAATAATGCCGAAAAGGCTGCACTCATTCCGCATAAAACAACAACACGCTTATCCGCATCATCAAGTCTGAACCATCTTCCCAGCTGATTTCCTATACTTCCACCGAGCTGCAAAGCCGCTCCCTCACGACCGGCAGAACCGCCGAAAAAATGCGTAAGTATTGTTGTTATAAATATTAATGGTGCCATGCGGAAGGGTATCTCGCTCTGTGCGTGTATTGTAGACAGGACGAGGTTGGTACCCTTGTCATTTTTGTATTTGAATGCACTGTACAGAAATACCGTAAGGATACCCGCAAGAGGAAGAAAAAGAAGTATATAATCGTTTTTCTCCCTGTAATCCGTAACGATATTCATAATAAATGCAAAAAGCGTTGATAAGCCTCCCACTACCACACCTGTAACAACGGAAATAAGCGTCCATTTAAAAAACAGAATAAGATGTCTGTTCGCTTTTTTTGCATATGCATGGATAAATCTTTTTACTCTGTACTTCTTCTTTTTTTCTTTCTCTTTTTCAGTTTCCATATTATTTCACCCGGATATCATTTTATTGAATTCGTCCTCATCAATTACGGTTATACCAAGCTGTTGTGCTTTTGTGAGCTTACTTCCGGCAGCCTCTCCGGCGAGAACGTAATCTGTCTTTTTTGATACACTTCCGGCGGTCTTGCCGCCGAGCTTTTCTATTATCGCTGCCGCCTCGGTTCTCTTGTAGGTGGGAAGTGTTCCCGTTATTACAACAGTTTTTCCAAGGAAAGGATTTTCATTTATTTCCTCTTTTTCGGTCAGATTTTTTGTGTTAAGTCCAAGTTCCTTGATTTCCTTTATAAGCTCCTTAGTTTTTTCAAGGGAAAAATACGATACAACGCTTTGAGCCATAATCTCTCCGAAGCCCTCAATTCCCGCAATATCTTCAAGGCTTGCTTTTGCAATTTCATCAAGTGTGCGGAATCTGTCGGCAAGCAGCTTTGCGGCTCTTTGTCCTATATGTCTTATTCCGAGTCCGAAAACAAGTCTGTAGAGGTCGTTGGATTTTGATTTTTCTATGGCATTGATAAGATTATCCGCCGATTTGTCTTTTTTGCCCTCAAGCTTTAATATATCATCTCTTGTAAGCCTGTATAAATCAAAGGGGGAATGAATGAGGTTATTTTCCGCAAGGGCGTGAAGAACCTTTTCTCCAAGACCGTCAATATCCATAGCGTCCCTTGATACGAAATGTATCATATGCCGCATAAGCTGGGCGGGACATTCGGTATTGGGACAACGCAGTGCGGCTTCGCCGTTTTCAAATTCAACAGGACTTCCGCAGGACGGACATATACGGGGAATCCGGTAAGGTTCGGAATTTTCCTTATGCTTTGTCACGGACACAACTTCGGGTATAATTTCTCCCGCCTTACGCAGGATAACGGTATCTCCTATGCGGATATCCTTTTCGGAAATAAATTCCTGATTATGGAGAGTTGCTCGGCTTACGGTAGTACCTGCAAGGGTAATGGGTGCAAATATTGCGGTCGGAGTAAGTGCTCCTGTTCTTCCCACATTTATTTCAATGTCAAGAAGTTCGGTTTCCTTTTCCTCGGGGGGATATTTGTAAGCCTCCGCCCATTTGGGAAATTTCGAGGTACTTCCGAGAGCCTCACGCTGTGCAAAGCTGTTTACTTTTACTACTGCCCCGTCAATCTGAAAGCTCAGCTCACCTCTTGCATTTCCAATTTCATCTATCTTTTTAAGAACCTCATCGGCATTTTTACATACATGACAGAACGGCAGAACGGTAAATCCCAGCTCCTTTAGAAAATCAAGCGACTGTTTATGACCTGTCAGTTCTTCCCCCTCGATTTGCTGTACATTGAATACGAATATATCAAGATTTCTTTCTTTTGTAATTTTTGAATCCTTTTGTCTTAGCGAGCCTGCGGCGGCATTACGGGGATTTTTGAACGGTTTTTCATCATTTTCCTCCTGCCTTGCAGTAAGCCTCTCAAAGCTTTCTATTGACATATAAACCTCACCCCTTACCTCGAGGTATGGGATGGGGCGATTAAGCTTCATCGGGAGAGATTTTATGTTTTTCAGGTTATCTGTTATATCCTCACCGACTTTTCCGTCACCTCTTGTAGAGCCTCTCACAAAAATACCGTTTCTGTATTCGGCAGACACGGAAAGACCGTCAATTTTTGGCTCAACAACGTATTCGGGCGACTCCACACTTTCGCGGACACGCCTGTCAAAATCATATATTTCCTCAGAAGAAAATGAATCATGCAGGCTTTCCATAGGAACCTTATGCTCCACAGGGGAGAATTTTTCGGCAGCCGCTCCGCCCACTTTTTGTGTTGGCGAGTCGGGGGTGATAAGCTCGGGATGTTCACTCTCGATATTTTCCAGTTCACGGAGGAGCATATCGTATTCGTAATCGCTTATTTCCGGTGAATCCTCATTATAGTACCTGTTATTGTGGTAGAGTATAAGGGAACGCAGTTCCTCGGCTCTTGCTTTGATTTGATTGATATTCATTGCTGTAATCTCCTTTTTTATACTACACAACCGCACGCCGTTAGCTGACTCCGCAAAGCGTCATCGGACGGCTGAGCGAACGTTTGATAATTTTCTTAAAATAGTTTTTAATGGTAGAAAATTATGTTATAACAACCGCACGCCGTTAGCCGACTCCGCAAAGCGTCGTCGGACGGCTGAGCGAACGTTTGATAATTTTCTTAAAATAGTTTTTAATGGTAGAAAATTATATTATAACAACCGCACGCCGTTAGCCGACTCCGCAAAGCGTCATCGGACGGCTGAGCGAACGTTTAATAATTTTCTTAAAATAGTTTTTTAAAGGTAGAAAATTATATTATAATCTTCTCTTGAAATCTTCATATCCGAATTTTTTAATAAGTCGGGTATTTCCGTTTTTGTCAAGAAGATAAATGTCAGGCAGCGGCATACCGTTGAAGGTATTGTTTTTTACAATACTATACATAGCCATATCCGTAAATATCAGCTTATCTCCTATTTTAAGTTTTCCCGCAAAGGAATAATCTCCTATTATGTCACCGGCAAGACAGGTAGGACCTCCAATACGGTATGTATCAGAAAGTACATATGGCAGCTCTGAGCCGATTATATACGGTCTGTAGGGCATTTCGAGAACATCAGGCATATGGCAGGCTGCCGAGGTATCCACGATTGCAAGGTTCATACCGTTTTTGGTAAGGTCGAGTATGGTAGTAACGAGATAACCGGCATCGACAGCGACAGCCTCGCCGGGTTCAATATATACCTGAAGCTTATATTTTTCCTTTATATAATTGACAATTTCAATAAGCTTATCAACGTCATAATCCGGCTTGGTTATATGGTGACCGCCGCCGAAATTGAGCCATTTCATACCATAGAGGTATTTGCCGAATTTTTCCTCGACCACCTTTATTGTACGTTCGAGTGTATCTGCTCCCTGTTCGCACATTGTATGAAAATGCAGACCGCTTATACCCTCAAGTTCATTTTCCTCAAAATTATCAAGTGTAATGCCGAGTCTGGAATTTGCAAAGCAGGGGTTATATATATCCGTTTCAATTTCGGAATACTCAGGGTTTATTCTAAGACCAAATTCGACATTGCCGTGTGACAATGCTCTGTTTCTGAAATGCTTCCATTGAGAAAAGGAATTGAATACGATATGGTCGCATATTCCGAGCAGTTCGTCAAAATCTTCATCCTTATAGGCAGGTGAAAAAACGTGTATTTGTTTATTTCCCATTTCCTCATGTGCAAGTCTTGCCTCAAAAATGCCGCTTGATGTCGTTCCGCTTATATACTTTGAAATAAGCGGATATGTACAGTAGGAAGAAAATGCCTTTTGTGCGAGGAGAATATGGCAGTCTGTATGACGCTCTACATTTTGCAGTATCTCAAGATTTTTTATAAGTGCCGCCTCATCTATAACATAGCAGGGGGTAGGGAGATTTAATATATTTTCGTAAGTTTTCATTTTGCACCTCGAAAATTTTTATACTAATGATATTATAGCATAATTTTCTACCATTAAAAACTATTTTAAGAAAATTATTAAACGTTCGCTCAGCCGTCCGACGACGCTCAGCGGAGTCGGCTAATGGCGTGCGGTTGTTATAACATAATTTTCTACCATTAAAAACTATTTTAAGAAAATTAATAATTGTCAGAAATGAAATAATCAGGGCAACCGCATGAAAAATTAGAAGAAATATGTTATAATTGACCAAAGGGAGTTGGTTAATGATGAAAAAATACTTTGAAGAATTAAGCGACAGTAAACAGCAGGGAAAAATAAAGTACAAATTGGTAGAAGTAGTAGTAATGGCAATCATAAAGGTGATAAAAAATGAAGATTGATTATTACGAAAAACTAATGCATTTTTTGCCGGATATACCTCTCAAAATTGAAAAAGAAAAAATCGAATTGAAAGCTAAAGAACTTGGCGTAATATTTCCTGTAGGATTGATAGCGTTCTATCACTATTTTGGAAATTGCAGTAAAGTATTAAATGGATATTATGACTTCTATCCTTTGGAGAATATAAGAATATGGCACAACGGAATCGTGTTTGGAGTTAATGATGAAAATGGAATATTAGGAATAAAAATCAGTGATTTGGAACAGTCTGAAGATCCTGCGGTTTTTTATGGAGATAAAAATTCTGAAACCATAATTTCTTCTGATTTTGATCCGGTCTTTCATAAATTCTTGACGCAAAGATTTCCAAATTTAAAGGATAATAAAGTAAATGAAAACTATGTGTGGTATAGTGAATTGAATCAGGGCTGCAGTTCTTTCTTTTTTAATATAGCTTGTACAAATATACTGTTTAATAAACCTCAAATAGCTAAAGTGTCAATTAACAGAAGTGATTTTTATGGCAAAATCCTTAATAACGGCTATCTGAAATCATTTACATATGACGATAATATAATTAAAAAATATCAGAGATGCGGCTGTCAGAGTAAATATAATGGTGCTATATTTGTATACTTTAACTTGATAGAAAGACTATTTATAGGAACTGATTCAAAAGAAGATTTTGAAAAAATCAGCAGTAAAACCGGCTGGAAAATTACAAATGTTTTAAAAACACCGATTAAAAATCAGAAAGTTAGTATGATTGAGTATAGCGTGATTGAAAATTGTTATTTGTCACTGGAAAAGCATTTGACTTTTCCGATTATTCACCTTAATACTGAATTGATTAAAAATAGGGCTAATGAACTGGGATTAGTTTTTCCAAAGTCTCTTATTGATTTCTATCATTTCTTCGGTAGTTATAATGATTTACTATTATCTGATATAGCATTTGAAAAGCTTGAAAATATTTACATTTCAAACAATACACTTGTGGTCGCTCATTCTAACGAGGGTATTTTGACTTACGGTTTTAAGCTTGATAGTCTGAATGACAGCAATTTGTGCATTAGTGAATTTTCTGATGATAAGTGTATCCATGAAATAAGATCGTTCAGTAGTGGAGCTTTTTTTGTCAATGCTGTCTGCAATAATATAGTTTTTTCAAAACCATCAGTTGTACAGATTAAGATAAATAATAAGTACTTTTTCAGTAAAATAATTGATAAAAGAAATGTGTATTCTTTTACAGATGATAAAAGTTTAAAAAAAGGTTTTTTTATGTGTGGTTGTCACGATGAGTCTAATAGAATAATAGGATGTTATGTTGGTGATGATATGGATACTTTATTTCTTGCTGCTGATAATGATGAAATTCTGAACGAATTTGAAACGAAAACAAAATGGGAATTTGATTGGTTGTAAGGTACCCACCAATAACCCTGCACCATGCCAAATTCAAGAAACCGTGCTATAAAACTCCGAATAGAAAGGCTCCAATGAAGTGAAACGAACTCCAATTACCTCCAACGAACTTCAATTGGAGTTCATTGGAGGTAATTGCATGGATAAAGCAGCAATAGTCAAGAAGGAAGTACAACTACAGAACCGGTCAGAAACAGAGCTTGCAAGGCAAGAATCCGGTCTGACAGTAACAGAGTGGTGCAGGCAGGAAAAGATCAGCACAAGTGCGTATTATTATTGTCTTCGCAAGATCAGAGAAAACCTGTGTAAGCGGATATCTGTTCCGGTTACTGAGATCACGGAGAATATAGAAACTGCCGACAAAATGTATTACATTCTGACGGCAGTTTGCTTGTGTTTTAGAATTCGTGCTTTTTTGCTCCACAATCATTGAGTATTTTAATAGCTTTCTTTGCCTGCGGTATTGTCAATCCTCTTGTATATTCGCTGTAAGAATGATAAGATGTATTTTTTATTTTCGTTGTTACTACATTCCTTTGCAGATATCCCCAATTCCAGAATGTATCGTCATCAAGGATAACATAAGAAAAAATTGAAGGAAAACGGTTTAGCCATTCCCTTATTTCATACGGTCGTGCAGCAGAGCCGGATTTATTAGAAAGCGGCGTACAGCCTTTCCATGAATTGAGCGATGGTTACAAAAATACATTAAGCCTTGTTGGAGATATAGCGTATCGTATGGCTGTGCTGAATCTTCAGTTGCTTGGCGGTGTAACGAAAAAAACACCTGGAGTTGTACTGATTGATGAAGTGGATCAGCACCTGCATCCGTTATGGCAGAAAAATATTCTCAGGTGTCTGATGCAGATTTTCCCGAAAGTGCAGTTTGTTGTGACGACACATTCACCGAGCATTATTTCCTCTGCAATCAACAGTAATCTGATATTGCTTGATAATTATGACTGTCATTATTACGGCAGATATGCCTATGGCAAAGATGTTAATTCTGTGCTTTATGAGATCATGGGAGTCGGTTACAGACCTGACGAAATCGAAAGCAAATTGAGAGAGTTCAACGATTGTCTTGATAATCGTGATTTTGTAAAGGCAAAGAGTATTCTTGTTGAATTGACGGATCTGCTTGGTGAAAAGAATACGGATGTTGTTAATGCAAAAATAGCCTATGATTTTGAAACATTCAGTGGTGACTTATGATCAGGATTGTAAAAAAGCAAAGAGTACCGACTGTTTTCGTGAAGATAAAAAGCAAACGAGCAGATTATGACGAATTGGTTTCATCGGAAAAGGATGAAATAAAGCGAGTATTGTTGGGTGAGCAAGGATATAAGTGTGCTTACTGTATGTCAAAGATTAATATGAGCAGTTCTACGATTGAACACTATATTCCACGAAATGGAAAAAACGGAGATATGTCCTTGTCGCTGGACTATCGTAATCTGTTTGCCGTATGCGATACAACAAGAGGATGTCCGGAAGAAGAACAGACCTGTGATGTAAAGAAAGGAGACAAGCTGCTGCATATTGATCCTCGTTTGCAGGAACATATTGATAAGATTTACTATGACAGGTCGGGCTATATCAGATCTTCTTTTTCTTCCGGTGCTTATAATTTTGATGATGCTCTGAATCAGATACTGAATCTTAATTCCCGTCAGCTTCTGAATAACAGAGTGAGTGCATGGAAAACCTTGATGCGAGTAATGAATAAGAAAAAAGATAAAGCATGGTCAAACGATTTTATACGCAAGTATATAGAGAAGTTTTCAAGTGCTGATGACAATACAGCTTATTCGGGATTTTTGCTCTATCTGTTAAAGCAAAGAGTATGAGCGACAGGAGTATCTAAATAAAACTATTGAAAGTTTTTATGTATATTTTGAGGTGCAGAATTGTTACGAATTATCTGAATAAAACCTCTTTCACTTAGCAAATTAAGGTGCGGGAAGAAACTATGGTAAAAGAAAAAACCTGAGCGTGAAATAGGCTCCGGCGGCTCGCCGGTCTACATTTTGTCTACAAAAAGTCTGAAAACGACAAAGAATATACAGAATACAAAGAAAAAATACGCTATATATTGTGTCTGAAAATTATTATGGAAACTATATATAGAATCATTCATTGAGTGGGAATGATATAAAAATGACGGGAAGCCGCAATTTGTGCGGTTTCCCGTTTTCGCTGTCTATATTTTGTCTACAAGAATATGCTATTGCATATTCTGATAGTAAATTTTTATTTCTTCCTGCAAGTTAAGATTAAAAGCATGGAGCTCGTTATTAAATTTTTTCTCAAACATTTCAATTGAGAAATCGTTCATGGTTTCTTTGTTTTTTTCAAATTCTATTAGTTCCTCAATGATACTGTCCTTTGTCATAATCGGATTAAGCAGTAGATGATAGGTTATAGAATTTCCGATCTGAGATGTCAGAATTGTTCTGTCAATTGTCATTCCATAGCTTTCAAGTGTCTTCAGATCGTAAAGAAATTCTGCAAACTGAGTTTCCGCTTCCTTTGACGCAGGGGTAAGCAGATCAGTTATCTGAAATGTAAATGTCAGATAACCCTTATTTCTTAACCGTGATTCTGAACCTACCCTGAAATCCAGACCGGATTGAATCATTTTCCGTATCTGAGTCAGAAAATTAGATGAATATACAATTTTTTCTTTACTATTATCAAATGAATTCACAATAGGAGAGTAGTAATAATCTATTTTTTCTGAAAGTGAGTTCCAATAATTGTGTATGTCTCTTGGAAAGCGGGATTTCCATAGCTCGTATTCTCTTGAAGAACCTTCTTGATTGCCGTTTTTGGCATTGAGAGGGTTCTTTTTTTGTTGTTGCCAGATGTACATATAGCTGTTCAGAACCTGTATTTCTCTTTCTTGAAAAGAAACCTTATCTTTACTGAAAAATTGGTAGTTTTCTAAATCGACTTTTTCAATTTCAAATCCTAAATGCTCCTCCATAAAGAAAAAAACACGGACAATGTCTTCTATTGAACGAATGTCAATATCTGATAATGCCGATTGATCAACATCAAGGGCTTGTACAAGTTTATTCCGGATATCAGACTTCGGAGCCATTATGTCTCCTTCGTATTTTCTTATTCGTGAATCGGCAGTAGCAGGAGAGAAGCCTATCATCATTCCTAAGTCTTTTTGTTTAAGATTATGTAACAATCGATATTTTCTTATTTTTTCTCCAAGTGTCATGTTAATCACACCCAATCAATTTCAATTCATAATCATATTTTATCATTAAGATCAAAAAAAATAAAGTTAAAATCGAAAAAAATATTAAAAAATATATTGACAAACCCAAAAATATATAATAATATATAAATACAGACATAAATATATATCTGTAAATATGAAATAGAATATGAAAGGATGAATGATTATGGAAAACAAAACTAAAACATTGTTTGTAGATGTTGCCACCGTGTGCCACGATCTCGGTGTGTCCAGATCAAAAGGCTATCAGATCATAAAAGATCTTAATGAACAGCTGAAAAAGAAGCATCCTATGGCGATTGTTGTAGCAGGAAAAGTAAATCGTGTGTGGTACGAAGAAGCGTGCTTAGTACACACGACATTTTGAGGAGGTAAAATATATGGCAATTATCAGAGAACCAGTACCAAAAAATGATTTTTTCGTTGCACCAAGAGTATTTACCAGAGATCTTGACATACCGTTTGAAGCAATAGGACTGCTGCCTGTTCTTTATTCACTGCCTGCTGATTGGGAATACTCTGCATCAGGACTTGCAAAGGTATCTATGCACGGAAAGAATAGAATCAGCAAATTGATGCGGTTGTTAGTGGAAAAAGGCTATGTTGAAATGGTGCAGTTAAAAACGCCTGACGGTAAGTTTGCCGGAAAGACGATCAGATTGAAAAACAATATAGGCAATGCCAAAGATTCAAAACAGGGTATTCAAAGTCCGTCACTTCAAAATACTGCACTCCAAACACCGTCACCCTATACTGAGGCACCCACAGATAAAGCACAATATAATATACAAGGAAATAATAGACACGAAGATAATAGACATCAATCTATCAATTCGAGCGAGGATGAGATTGATGAGATACGAGAAGAAGTCAAGGATCAGATCAGCTATGACTATGCTTGCAAAAAATTTGGTAAAGATAGAGTAGATCCAATAGTTGATATTATCATGGAGGTATATCTTTCTGTGGGAATAGTTAATGTCGGTAAAAATTATAGTAAACGACAAATAAGAAAACCTATTTAAAAATCCGAAGGAAAGGTGTATAATAAGATAGGGTGAGGTA
>CANQAJ010000016.1 GCA_947589365.1 uncultured Clostridia bacterium
ATCTCCTTTTCCTGAAAGCCTTTCCAAGATAATGTGGATTGGCTTTTTTATTTGCAGATTGTATTCTACAAAAAAGAAAGAAAATTGTCAATAAGCATAAATTATTTTCTGTTATTTCAATATTTTTATTGAACATAGATAATAATTAATATTAAGATAGATTAACAAAGGAAGTGACATAATTGATAAAAGTAGTAAAAATTCCCTTAATTTATGCGGAAGAAAGAAATCAAGAGGATCTTGATTATAAGAAAGTCAATGAGATTTTGTGGCAGCTGCAAAGGCAGACACGCAGTATAAAAAACAAGGT
This sequence comes from uncultured Clostridia bacterium, assembly GCA_947589365.1. Lineage (GTDB taxonomy): Bacteria > Bacillota > Clostridia > Oscillospirales > Acutalibacteraceae > UBA1213. The sequence continues at coordinate 311 of CANQAJ010000016.1, forward strand.
TATACAGCTTTGCTGGGAATACAGTGGCTTTGCAAGCGACTATAAACAGAAAAGCAACGAATATCCGAATGAAAAGGATGTTATAGGAATGTCCCTGAGAGGATACACATATAAGGTTGTATCCGGCAGCGGTGAATATGACCTGTATAGTGTAAATATGTCCGCTACTACAGATAAGGCATATAAAGAGTTTAATAACTCCAAAAGTGAGATGTTTAAAGGAAACCGTTCAATCATCAACTACAATGGTGATCAACCGTTAGAATTATCGAAACAATCGATATACATATTCAGCTCGGATGAGGAGTACAAGAACTTTTATATAAATATCAAACTTTTTAATAGAAAAGCTAAGGAAAAGTTTAATTTATCGGAACTGCACTTGTGCTTTAAGGCTTTTGTCAAGGATAAGTCCACACGCTGTATATTGGAGCGATGTATTGCCGGTGAATATGCAATAGCCGGAAGTCTGATGAAGTATAACAGGCATAAGAAAATGTGGCAGCTGAACCTCGTCTATGATTTTCCAGCGTCAAAGGTTGGCAAAAACGGCAAAAAAATATTTCTTGAAGGTGATAAGATACTCGGAGTATTCCTTGATTACACACACCCGATATGTGCATCTGTTTACGGTGACAGTAACAGCTTCATCGTTGACGGCGATGAAATAGAAAATTTCCGAAGAAAGACGGAGCAGCGTAGAAGATCTCTGCTCCGACAAGCTAAATACTGTGGTGACGGCAGAATAGGTCACGGTATAAAAACAAGAAACCGTCCTGCATATAAAATTGAAGACAAAATCGCACGATTTCGTGACACCTGCAATCATAAATACAGTAGGGCATTAGTCGAATATGCTGTTAAGAATAATTGTTCTGTCATACAGATGGAAAATCTGACTGGTATATCAACAGATAATAAATTCCTTAAGAACTGGAGTTATTACGACTTACAGACTAAAATAGAGCAGAAAGCAAGCGAATATGGCATAACCGTAAAATATTTAAAACCGACTTATCTGACAAGACGGTGCAGCTCTTGCGGCACTATTGATAAAGAACAGGAATTAACAGAATATTTCATATGTCCTGATTGTGGAAAGAAAATGACTGCATTTTATAATGCAAGTCAAAATATTGCTATCGCAAAAATAGATGAGATTATAAAAAAATCTTTGGAAAAGTCTGAAAATTAAGTTAATTATGGGGCGACTCGGCGTCCGAAAATCGAGATCAGTATGAGTAATTCCCTCCTCGGAGGGTTTCAGATACACTCGGTGAGGTATAAACTGCATACATTCAAGCCGTATGCACAATATATAGCGGTTGCACCTCGCATATGTCTATATGTTGTGAGAAAATTTAGTGTGCATCAAGCACGCTTCCTCATACCGTTGCACCTCGCATATTCCATATATATTGCGAGATGGTTTTATCCTGCTTATAATATCTATATATTGCGAGCAAGACACGATACAATCTGTTATAAGTTCAATTTGTATAATAAATAAAACCGTCTGTAATGAGCAGGCGGTTTTTATTTATAAAAATTTAATTTCAAGTAAGGAGAAGACACAATTATGAAAAAAGCAAAAATCATTGCCGTTGCCAATCAGAAAGGCGGCGTAGCGAAAACAACGACGGTCATCAACCTCGGTGCAGGACTTGCACTTAGTGGTAGAAAGGTGTTGCTTGTGGATATGGACAATCAGTCCCACCTGTCCCGATTTTTGGGTTATGACAGCACGGACGGCAAACCTACTATATCGGATCTGATTTGGCAAACGGTAGCAAAATTAAAACAGCCTGTTGAGTCGGCAATACGCAGTTCAGATCTTGATGTCGATTATATTCCGTCAAACTTTATGCTTGCCGGGATAATATCAATTCTCGGCACGGACAGTGATAGTACGGGAGTTCTTACAAGACTGTTCGCTGATGAAGCATTTCAGGCTTACGATTATATAATAATAGACTGTCCCCCGACACTTGATTTGCTTGTATCGAATGCACTTAATGCTTGTGACAAGGTGCTGATCCCCGTGCAGTCTGATTACTGGGCATATGAAGGCGTGGATCAGCTGCTTGCAACTTTGCAGCTTGTCAAGCAGAGTAAAGATATTAAGCCGTATGTTCTCGGAATGCTGATAACGATGTTTAATAAACGTACAAATTCAGCTAAAGCAATAAAGGAAGCTATGGATGAAAGCTATGGCAGCTTTGTTTTTAACACGGCTATATCGTTCAGGGATGAGGTTAAGGTTGCAACAATTGAACATAAAAGTCTGGTGGAAAAAAAGAGCAGTGTGACAGGACAGCAGTATATGGCTGTTGTCAATGAGATTATCAGTAAGGAGGAGCAGGAAAATGGCTAAGTTAAATATTCAAAAACAGGGATTTCCGTCAAGTGTGTCGGACGCATATAATAACCTGCTCGGAGTAAAGTCTGATAATCAGTATGTAAATATATCTCTTTCTCTGCTCGATGAGATAGAAGATCAGCCATTCCCGATAAATGAGGATAAGGTTGCTCAGATTGCCGACAGTATTGAAGCAGTCGGAGTTATAGAACCGCTTATAGTTGTTAAGAACGGAGAAAGATATCATATCCTTTCGGGACGGCACCGTTTCAGAGCCTGCCGTCAACTCGGCAAGGAGGAGGTACCGTGCTTTGTTAAGGAAATGAATATCACGGATCCGAAAGCCCGTTATGTACTTCTTGCGAGTAATACAGACCGCAATAATGAATATTCTCCTACGGTTTACGCACGGGCATATTCTGAACAGCTTGAACTTTTGAAGAAACTCGGCAAGAAATCAACCGTTTCTGCCATAGCCGAGCAGAATGGTATGAGCCGCAAGCAGATATATCGCTACATCAGGCTTACAAACCTCATACCGGATATTCAAAAATGGGTTGACAACAATGTCATAAGTATAGAGGCAGCCGTCGAGCTGTCATTTCTGTCTGATAAAAAGCAGCTCGTACTTTTTAATTATGTGAATAGTCTTGATACAACTTACGGTGATATTTCAAAAAACTTTAAAGTGGTATGTACAAAAAATATACATACCATTGCCGATAAATTGAGCGATGAAGAATTTGATAAAAACATTAATATTATTGTATCAGGTGAGTTTAGCGAGCAAAAAGAAGATGATGATTCTCAAAAGTCCGTATCAAACGAAAATGAGCATAAAGACGAAAACTTATACACAAGTGAAACATCAGTGGTTTTACCTGTATCTCCCGAAAATATATCTCAACCGGATGCCAAAATCCCGACAGAGAAGAAAAAGAAAACCGCACGCAGCAAAGGAACATTTGAGGAAAGTACAGAATGGGCAAACGCAATTAATGGATATCTTATATTGGCAGCTCAGAATGCAGATTTTAGCAGAGAGCAGATTAAGGATTTAATTGATGGATTATCGTGTGCAATGAAAGAACATGATAAGACCGAGGCTGAAAATACCTATTTGTACTGGTGAAAGGAGAAATTTATGGTTTTGAAATTATACAATTCGGAAGATGATAAGAAGTGCCTTTATTGCGGAGATATGTTTGAGTCGGACAAATATTCTTTCGGCAAGGATGATAATTGAGGGAGAGATATAAATGGAAAAGCATAATGAAAATCTGAAATGGGCAGACGAAGAACACGAGTATTACTATTCTTTGTTCTGTAGCCGCATGGAATACTTGGATGAGTACCATAAGGCGGTTGCGTATCTTCTTGCATTGGACGAAAACATCAGAAATCACGTTTCGGACGTGTTTGATTTTGATAGAGATGTCATAATTCCTGAAGGTATTGATATGCCGTGGCAGACCGGCACAAGTAAGAAAGTAACACGGTTAGCATTTAACCTATGGGACGGCTGCTGTTCTGATGGTGAAAAATACATATCCGGGGAGGGCTATGAATTAGTACTCCCGAGTTCATACTACACTCCAAGTTCTATTTTCTGCTGCAATTACGCACCATACTTTTGGGAGGCAATTAAGCTCCGTTACCCATGTTACATAGATGATTAAGAGTAAGAGGTGGATGTGACTTTATGGGAGAAAAACAGAAGATAACGGTTAATAAGGATGAATTTGCTCTAATTGCCACAAAAGCAATTAAAGAAACTGCTGAGATGATTTGCGGTTTTGATAGAAAAATATATATCTCTATGTCGGCATTGACCATTGAAAAAATGTGGGATATGTTCGTTGAGATGTCCCGTATGAATAGGAGCGGTGATGTATAATGGTTGATTGGAAAGAGGTTGAAGTCAAAATAATGGACTGTCAAATTCCTGTTGAGCTTCAGATAGATGAGTACGATGTTACGCTTATTTGTACTCGAGAAAAAAACAGTCTTTATACCGTTATATTTATTAACGGAAAAATTAACTTTGAATGGTGTACAGAGGACTGCGATATACGAAAGAGGTTTATGTGTCCTCAAAAGAAATGTCTGATATCACAAAAGGAACTGTCCGGAATAAGAAATAAGAGGAATAGGCAGGAATTTAAAGATCGGGCTACATACACGTATTACACCCCGTATTGGTCATCGTTCAACCGGTTGAAAAAACATCTGATGGAAAATAACAAAATCATAGAAATGAAGAAAAACGAGGAGGAAGAGCTATGAAAATAACATCAATAGCGATAACAAAAACCGAGGGAAACAAAAGGCAGATAGCCGATGTATCAATCGTAATTGACTACTGCCTTCTCATCGGCAACATCAGGCTTATTAACAACGGAAAAAAACGTTTTGTTGAATTTTCAAAAACAATACGCAGAAACTCCGGCAATGAGTCCTCTGATGTAATCCCACTTACTCCGGAAGCTCGTTCATATATTGAGCAGGAGGTCATAAAAGAATATGACCGGCTTGAAAGGGGTGAGAATGTTATATGACTTATTACGATAAATCATTCCGTAAAAGCCTTTTGGAGCTTCTTACAAGTTATCGTAAGATGCTCGAGCAAGCTTCGGTTGCTTCAAGCGAGCAGAATTATAATATTCTCGTAAATGAGAAAATGAGAAAGGTCGATGAGGCATTGAAAATAGTTAAGCCGTCAACCTTTGATTTTCTGACGGAGCGTAAAATTGAGAAGCTGCAGGCTGATGAGTACCTGAAACAGAGGGAATCAGAAATTCAAAAGGAGTATCAGGTTAAGCTTGAGCTTGCTAAGCAGGAGCTGCGTGAAAGCATAAAAGCCGAGCTGAAAAGGGAGCGTGAGAAGAAAAAGAAACGTAAGAGAGAACAGCAGGCAATGGATATGCTGCCGGTGCTGCTGAAAAATATGCAGACAAGTGGCGGAGATATTCAGCCTGATGAAACGGACTCGAGCAACGACGGAGAGATAAAATCAGATGAACAGGACAATGATGATTTTACGGATTTCCCCGAACCCGAGATTGAAAGTATAGAATAAAATTACGAGTAAGGAGATTGACGAATATGAACTTAAGAAAATTTGAAATCCGTTTTGACGAAGAAAAGGTCAAGCAGTATGGGAAGTATTCAATCAAATATATGTACTATATGATTGATACCGTTATGCAGGAAAGAAAAATTGATAAGTTGGCAGAAGGTATTTATCAAGCAAGAGAAGATAATGAGTATTACGACAGTATGTTTATGGCCTGTCTGATGACATTTGACAAGTTGGATTGGTTTATGAGATGTGCCGATAAATGGTTATCCTATCATGATGGTGTAGTTGATGATGTACTGGATATATACAAACATTTTGAGGTAAAGGTATGAAGAATGGTAATCCGGAAAACGGTCAGAGATATCTTGTAATGTTTCGGCTTTCATCTGATTTACTAAAACAGTATTATGACACGTCAAACATCAAAAAATCTTGGGACGATATTTCAAGATTTATGAAAAAAAACGGGTTTGAACATCTGAAAGATACGACTTATGTTTCAAAATCAAAAATGAACGAACCGTTATTTTTAAAAATTGTAGAGTCGCTTATTTCAAAATATCCTTGGCTGTATTTGAGCAATAATGTGTTAAAATGTTACTCCATAGATAAAGAGTTTTTGATTTCAACAATAATAGGAAATAAACACTCTTTATTGAATAGAATAGATTTATTACAGAAATTTCCTCCCGGACTTAACAGGGGAGGATTTTCTGTATCAGGCAAAAAACAAAATAGTCCGAAACCTGCAATCCCGCCGACACCAACAAAACCGGATACGGTTACGGTACCGCTTGAAGACTTGAAAGAAATTTTTGAAGCCGGAGTGGATATGAATGTAACGGTAAAAAAAGAGGAATTGGAAAAAGCTAAAAAGCAGGTAGAAGATAAAAAGCAACAAAGTGGTGCATCGAAAAAAACAACAGCACCACCGGAACAGAAGAAAACAAATAAACCGAAAAGATAGAAATGAAAGGATCTGATTTTATGTTAAACAAAGTAATTTTACAGGGCAGGCTCACGGCAATACCCGAGCTTATGCATACAAAGACGGATAAAGCCGTTGTGCATTTCAGTATTGCGGTTGAGGACAGCCGCAGTGTAAATGATGAGAGAGAAGTCAATTTTTTTAATTGCGAGGCATGGAACAAGACGGCTGAATTTATATGCAAGTATTTTGAAAAAGGTCAGCAGATCATAATAGACGGCAGACTTAAAACAAGTACATTTACGGATAAAGACGGAAACAATCGTAAAAATGTTTATGTAGTTGTTGAGGGAGTAAATTTCTGCGGAGCAAAAAGCAGTGAAGCACAAGAAAAGGATATTGAGAATACTTTTGCAGATGCAGCAACGGACAGTATCGAGTAAGGAGAATGTAAATGGGAATTTATGATGATAAGATAAAAAAGGCAAACAGAGAAATTGAAAAGCTGCTTGCCGATATCGAAAAGAAAAAAGCTCGTATCGCAAAACTTCGTGCGGATATAAAACAGTACGAAACAGACAAGGCGAGGGATAATGAATTCAGCGAAAATCTGTTGAAGCTGATGAGCGAAAACGGAATTACTTCAGACGAGGACAGAAAGGCTGTTCTTTCAAAAGTTGAGGATCTTATGATTGAAATGGAAATGGAGAAATCCGAAACAACGCCGGATACAGATCAGCCGGATTTAACAAAAATAGTCGCTTCAGCAAATATGCCCACCACCGAAACAGTCATAAATAACAATACCGATATAACGGCAGGTTATCAAAATACATCATATTCGTACAAACCGACAGTCAATGAAAATCAGTAATTTCTGATTTTTTATTTCTGTCGGATTTTTCATTTTTACGGATTTTGGAATTTTGCGGAAATTCAAAAATCCGTAATTTTGGTGAGCGGAGCGATTTTATTTTTTCCGATTTTTGCAGTTCTGCGAAAATCGGAAAGGGGTGTGGGGATTTCACCACCAAGCGATTTTGTACGGACATTGTTCGGACAAAATCTAAGCTTGCGACCTCCTACGGAGGTCCGTTACCTGCCCCCTGTAAATAGGCGAATTTTTTATCAAAATTAGCTATGATAAAAATATGGAAATGGAGATGGTTAAGAATGCCTAAAGATAAGACAGAAAGAATTTTTATCAGGGTATCTCCAACAGAAAAGAAAGAGATTGAAGAAAAGGCACGACTTGCACATAAAAGCGTAGCGAATTATCTGATATCATTGTCCAAAAACAAGAGAGTAGTTGATACATCAAAACTCCCACCGCTGATTTTGGAAATACGGAGAATAGGTGTCAATATCAATCAGATAGCCGCCGTTGTAAATTCGCAGAAATATGTCAATAAGGAAATGTTGGCAAGGATAGATGATAATCAAAAGGAAGTTATGACAATTCTGCAACAGATACTTGCGGAAGTGTATAACACCGAAGAACATACGTTTAAATCATTGGAAAGGAAAATTGATAGGCTTACAGAAAAAATAGAAAGGTTTGAAAAGTATGGCAGTGGTTGAGCCGATACGAAAACCAATTAAAGCTCATCAGTATGTTTATGATTCAATAGCATATGTCCTTTCTCCGGAAAACCGTAACGGTGATGAAAAATGCTTTCGGGCGACCTACCTTAATTGCGTAAACGACGGAGCGGACGGTCTGTCAAGACAGTTTTATGAAACTCGACGTGCTTTTAATAAAGATGATAAGATTCTTGCACACCACTATGTGCAGAGCTTTTCGCCAAACGAAAATATTACTCCCGAGCTTGCTCATCAGATCGGTGTGGAGCTTGCAGAAAAAATTGCACCGGGATTTCAAGTCATTATTTCAACTCACATAGATAAAGACCATATTCATAATCATTTCATAATAAATTCCGTGAGTATGGAAACAGGTTTGAAGTGGAAAGGAAATAAAGATACCCTTGAAAAAGTAATGCGTCCCGAAAGCGATAAGCTGTGTCAAAAGTACGGTCTGACAATAATTGATCATACATCCGGTCTTAACGGCATAGATCAGACTACACAAAAATTAGCAGAACAAGGAAAATCGTGGAAAGTTGATTTGTGCAATTCCCTTGACGAAGCCGTTAAGATTTGCAACCACAAGGAAGAATTTGTTAATTTCATGAAAAATAAAAAATTTGAGATAACACGATACGGTGATAAAGATATAACGTTAAAAAAAATCGGAGAAAAGAAAGGGATAAGGGCAAGTAAGTTAGCAAGACAATTCGGAGATTGTTATACAAAGGCTAACCTTGAAAAGCTGATGGGATTTTATAAGCCTCCGAGAAAATCCGAAAGTCCTGTTACGTCTAAACCTCCGAAGCCGCAAAAACCTGTTATCGGAGAATTTGAGAAATACGAAAATTATTATTTCAAGAATAATCCTCCTCTCGCAAAAAAGAGGAAGCAAGGATTTTTCAGAAATTTATCAAAAATTCCCCCAATCCTTTTTTTCTTCTACTGTTAATTATAATGAAATTGTTGATCCGAAGAAACCGTAAGACAAGGCTTGATAAAAAATACCGTTCACTGCATGGTAGTTGTAAACAACAGAAAGCATATCGAATAAAAAAGACCGATTTGAAAGAGCTGCTTGAAAAGTATGAACAAAATCCAACAACAGCCGGAAACATTCCGTATAGAAATCTTGTTTCAGCACATGGAGAAAATTATCGTGTTCGACTTGCACTTTCGGCTGTTCCTAAATTATATGCTTATCCTTTTTTCTTTTCCGCAAGACTGTACAAGGATTATGCACTCGTTACTATCAAGAAAAAGGACAAGCAGATTATGCAAAAGGCATTGGAGCTTGAAGATATATCAATACTTGAAAAGCATAACGAACATTATACTGCAAAATCAGATTATCTCGACTTGAAAAAACGAGCCGAACTGCTTGGGGTTAAAGTGGAGTTTTTAATGCTGCATCAGCCGAAGCTGCTTGAAAAGCTAAAAAACGAAAAGGAACGATTTGTTGCAATTCCTACAAAGGACGGAAAAATCCGTTTGGCATTCCTTCCGCAGAATAAGGATTACATTCTTCATGCACTGTACCCCGATAGATATAAAAACAATAATAATCTTTTTTCTGTCGGCAGAAATTCAAAGGTTAATACAAAGCTGAAGAAAGAAGCTATGCTCGGAGGTCAGATTATGCGTTACCGAGAACTGTCTAAGGAAGAGGTTGAGAAGATATATAATTCTTCAGACAATAAAGAAATGTTTGCAGTATTCAGTAAGAATGCAAAGGGCGAAAGCCTTAACGGGAAATATCAAATTGCTTATAAATCAGGAGATGAGGATAAAATTAATGAAGCTCTGGAGGAAAAAACAACAAAGCGAAAAATATAATTTTTCCTATAAAAGCGTTGACTTCAACGATTTAAAGTGCTAAAATAATAGTAAAGGAGGACAAAAAAATGGCGATAAAATATCGTGAAGCCGAAGAATTAAGGTTATCAACAAGAAAAGATCTGACGGCAACGTCGGAAAATTGGATGCGTTTCCTTAAAACAGCGTCCAATACATACAAGTACAGCTATTCCGATCAGCTTATGATTGCCGCACAGTTTCCGAATGCAACGGCTGTAGCGGCTTTTGATGTATGGTCTGACCGTTTCGGCAGAAAAATAAAAGCAGGCGAAAAAGGTATCGGTCTGATTGATGATAGCGGAACTTACCCGAAGATGAAATATGTTTTTGATATTTCGCAGAGTGAGCGATTCCGTGATGTTCCACAGCCGTATATTTGGGAGTTGAGGGAAGAATTTTATAACGAAGCAGCTTTGTATCTTGCCGGTGACTCATCGGTGTCGATTGAACAGTCTGTTTCCGATTATTGTGAAAGTATGGTTGACAGCCTGATTGACAGATACGAATACGATTTACTTCTCGAAGCAATGAACAGTTCCATACTTGGTGAAGTTGATAAAACGTCAATCAGAGAGGATTTTCGCAGGGTGGTTTTGGAGAGTGTAAAATATATGGCACTTTCTCGCTGCGGGCTTGATACCTCACTTGTCGATGAAAAAGTATTTGATAATCTTTACAACTTTTCCGAGTTGCAGATAACAGACATTATTGGCAATTCCATAAGCGATATATCCGAGCAGATTTTAAGAGAAATCGAAAATACAGTCAAGACAATTGAAAGGAGAAAACAAAATGAGCGTAACAATGAAAACAAAAATGATAGACGGAGTGCCGCATATACTGGACGAGGAGAGTATGACATACTTTCCGACAATAAAGCAGGACAAACAGACAGGTTTGACATATACTCTCGATCCGGAAACGTTCGTGTACATTCCAAACATGAGCGTAACATCGGACGAGAGGAGCGTAGGTTGGTGGGGACTGAAAAGGAAGAAATTCCTGAAAGAAAACAAACCGGTACTGTATATGCAGATGTTCGACGACCATACCCTGACGGATCATCTGATAGAGGTGGACGAAGCAGCGGAGAGAATGATGGACAAGCTCGAAGCTCAGATGATGGAGCAGGAGGGCGTAACGGAGAAGCTGAAAGCAACGGATCAGATGGAATGGGTACGCCGCCTGAACTCGATAGAGAGCAGAGTGGAGGAAATAATTCTGAACGAGCTGATCTACGTATAAAACAAAACAAAATAAAGCAGCCGAAGGCAGAGGAACAAAGCGTTTCCCCTGTCTTTTCTTCTTTTTCTGTTGGTGAACAGATGAGTTTATATGCTGATGAAAGGTCTGAGCAGGACAAAGCAAATGAATATGCTATGTCAAGCTTGATAAGTGCAGGCACAGTTTTTGTTGACGGCAAATTCAGGATATTCGATTATTTTTCGGAACAGCATACCAAAGAGGAAAAAGCAAAATTTCTGAGCAATGAATACGGTTGGGGCGGCAGTTATAATAGTGGTGATGAATTTGAAACTCGTCCGGGCAAGGGAATTACGATGAAGCACATCGACAAAGACCATCCCGAAAATAACATCACAGTACATCTAACATATAAAGAAGCCGCCGATATGATCGACTTCCTTATTCAGAACGACAGGTTTATTACACCGAAAGATATTGAAGAAAGGCAACAGAGAGCTATTTACTATCTGAAAAACTATAACCCTGATAATCCTCTTGAAGCTCCGCAAATTGAACAGGCAAAAGCTCTCCTTGACAGCTATAACATTGATTATAGTCAGCTCCTTGAAAATCAGCCGACTATTGAAACGGCTACTCCTGAACGGGTAGAAGATATGAACGCCTCTATTCCTGATGATGCGAAAATACCCGACATAAACGCTTCGTCTGTACCGATAGAGCAGGAAGATACGGTTTATTACGAAAGTGCTGTTGTTGCAGAATTCAGGAATAAGACAACGGAGAGCTTTCATCTGATCGGTGGCAGGACTGAATTTGATATTGAGCTTGAAGTTGAGGAACTTTTGCGGCAGGAAATGGTTGACAATGAAATTGCAGGAGATATTGAAGCGGTTGTTCTTTACGGCTCACGTTCTCGTGGTCTTGAAACAAGTGAAGATACGGATATTGATATTGTCGTTCAGATAAATAATTCCGAACTGAAAGAGGACGCACTTTTTAATCTTTTCAGCGATATGACTATAGAAATTGACGGTATTCCCGTTGATATCAATCCTATCCGTCCCGAAGAAACAGGAACACTTGACGAATATCTACCGAAAGCCGAAGCCTATCTTGAACAGAAACAGGATGAAAGAGCCGCACAGATTTTTTCTTCTTCTGTTGGTAAACAGGAAATGGGGTTTGAAGTCCCAAAAATCGGTGTAATGGCAACAATAGGTTTAAGCGAAAGTCAATATGTTGATGATATTCTTGACAAGCTGAAAGACCCGGAGGGCAAGGTTTCATTTTCGCTTATAAACGCTGTTATGGAATACCTTGACGAGAAGCAGCATTATGAAAGATATAACCCTAATCTACATTCGGGATGGTATGATAAAACCGACTTTGAGATTAATGCTGTTATCAACGAGAATGATAGCATTACCTATTCCGGCAGATTTGATATAGGAGACGGAAAAGGAACAGGCGGCGGCAGTCTGATAGACCATATCAGCGATTGGACAGAATACAATCTTACACAAAACCCATTCCATAAAACCTCCAAAGAGTTAGCAGAACATCGTAGAATAAAGGATGAGCTTATACCATTCCTGCACCAGCACAAACAGCTTACTTCTGAAGAAGAAAAGCTCTTTGAAAAGATCAAGGCGGAATATCCCATACTGACCACAAAGGAACAGTATGAAGCTCTTATCGGCAAGCCTGTTTATTATGACGAACGGCAATATATCCTTGAAAAGCTTGATTTTAACGACAATAAGGCAACTATAAGGGATGATAACACAGGGTGGTATCCTATTTCAAGAGAGGTAAACCTTCTGAATCTCTTTGAGCAGAATGCCGGACTGCTGCCAACGTCGCAGAAAAAGACAATAGGTACATACAAAATCTATCAACTCAAGGATGGCGATGAAAACCGTTACAAGCGTTTTGAGGGCTTGGAAAGACAGCCTGAATCTGTCAGTATTTCCGATTATGATTTGGTCTATGAGGGTACTCTTTCTGATACTTACACATTAGAGGGTATTTACGAACAATTCAATATCAACCGTCCCGAAGATTTCACAGGTCATTCTCTTTCTGTCAGTGATGTAGTCGTTATCGAACAGGACGGACAGCAGCAGGCACATTTTGTTGACAGTATCGGCTTCAAAGATGTTCCTGATTTCTTTGTGGAGAGAAAGCAAAAGGCAGAACAGACACCTAAACAGCCAAAAGAAGCTGATAACTACCGTATCACCGACCTATCGCTCGGACAGCGTAAACCGTTGGAAAAATTCAGAGATAATCTTGCGGCTGTCCGAACCTTAAAACAGATTGAAACAGAGGGCAGACCGGCAACGCCGGAAGAACAGGAAATACTCTCTAAATACACAGGTTGGGGTGGTATGGCAAAGGTCTTTGAGCCTGACAACAGGCATTATCAGGAAGTCAGAGAACTGCTGACTGATGATGAATTTGAAGCCGCAAGAAAATCTACAATGACGGCTTTTTATACCTCTCCCGTTATCATCAAGGAAATGTACGCTAAACTTGCAGATATGGGTATGAATGGCGGCAGACTGCTTGAGCCGTCCTGCGGTATCGGTAACTTTATCGGCATGATGCCGGGCAGCAACACAAGAGTAACGGGAATTGAGCTTGACAGTTTGACCGGACGTATTGCAAAGGTGTTATACCCTCAAGCGGATATACAGGTTTGCGGTTTTGAAAACAGCAAGCTGAAAGAAAACTCCTTTGATGTTGCAGTCGGAAATGTTCCGTTCGGTGACATCAGAGTTTACGATAGGAAGTACAATCCCAACAATCTTTTGATACATGACTACTTCTTCTCAAAGTCCCTCGATATGGTTAAACCGGGCGGTGTGGTTGCCTTTATTACTTCAAAGGGTACGCTTGATAAGTTAGATCCGACAGCTCGCCGTCTGCTTGCAGAAAAAGCCGATTTTTTGGGGGCTGTAAGGCTGCCTAACAATGCATTTAAGGCTAATGCAGGTACAGAGGTTACTTCGGATATTATCTTTCTACAGAAACGTACAGAGCCTTTAAAGATAATGCCAGAAAATGAGCCGCTATGGATAAAGACCGCAACAGACAGCAACGGCATTGAAATGAACGCTTACTTTGCGACACACCCTGAACAGATATGCGGCACAATGACAATGGTTTCCGGTCCGTATGGAATGGAAAGTACCTGTGAACCAAACAGAGAAATAAAACTTTCGGAACAATTAAGTATGGCATTATCGAATATTCAGGGAAAAATTGAAACAGTAACAGTTTTAAAAAATGAAGAAGTGGGACGTGAAGTCCCCGTTGCCGCACCCGAAAGTCTGAGGAACAGCAGTTATTTTCTTTCTGATGGTAAACCGTTCTTTTATGAAAGCGGCGAAAGCACTCCGGTAAAATTTCCGAAATCAAAGGCAAAGAAAAATCTTGCTATTTTGACTGAAATGATTGCTACCCGTGATACCGTCCGTCAGCTCCTTGAAATGCAGCTTGATGAAAGCGTTTCCGATGATGAAATAAAAGCTGTTCAGGCTAACTTAGCAGCGATGTATGACAAATTCGCTGAAAAGTACGGCAGAATAAACGACAAAGCAAATACCGATTTAATGAAAGGTGATTCCTCTCTCCCACTTTTGAAATCTCTTGAAAGATTTGACGAAGAGGGACAGTATATAGGCAAGGCTGATATTTTCAGCAAAAGAACGATTAAAGCTGAACATATAGTTACAGAAGTAGATACATCTGTTGATGCCCTTGCGGTTTCGCTTGGAAACAGAGCAAAAGTCGACCTCGAATATATGGTACAGCTTACAGGCTTTGACAGGGATAAAATCATTGCTGATTTGAAAGGTTCGATTTATAAAATCCCCGAAACGGATAGGTATGTAACAGCCGACGAATACTTATCAGGAAATGTTCTTGAGAAACTCAATACTGCACGGAGAGCTTTTGACAATGGTGATACTTCCCTTGCAGTAAATATAACCGCACTTCAAAAGGCAATGCCTGAAAGACTTACGGCAACCGACATTGATGTTCGGCTTGGTTCGACTTGGATAAAGCCCGAATATATCAGAGACTTTATTTATCAACTCCTCGGCACTCCAAATTGGAATAAAAATCCCTATTCACCTAAACAATACATTGATGTGCAGTATTCAGATGTTTCGGGTGAGTGGTTTATTACAAATAAAAGTGCAGATAAAGGCAATATTCAAGCCTGTACAACTTATGGTACTGATGAGATAACAGCCTATCAGCTCATTGAGAACGCACTTAATCTAAAAACTACGACTATTACGGTTAAAGAAATAGTTGACGGTAAAAAACGTTACGTTGTAGACGAAACCGCAACAGCGAAAGCAAGGGCTAAACAAGATCTTATCCTGCAAAAATTCAAGGAATGGATTTTTGCTGATAAATCCAGGCGTGATGATTTGGTCGATACATATAACCGACAGTTTAACAGCACCCGTCCCCGTGAGTATGACGGCAGTCACCTAAATTTTGTCGGTATGAATCCGGAAATACAACTCCGTCCTCATCAGCTCAATGCGGTTGCAAGGTGCTTGTACGGCGGTAATACACTATTGGCTCACGAAGTCGGTGCAGGTAAGACCTTTGAAATGATTGCTGCTGCTATGGAAGGCAAGCGTTTGGGTTTGCACTCAAAAAGTTTGATTTGTGTGCCTGACCATCTTACAGAGCAGGTCGGAGGGGATTTTTTAAAGCTATACCCTAACGCAAATATTCTTGTTGCCAGAAAAAAAGACTTTGAAGAAAAAAATCGAAAGGCACTAATGGCGAAAATTTCAACAGGAAATTATGACGCAATAATAATTGGTCATTCGCAGCTTAAAAAAATACCTGTTTCGCAAGAAAGACAACAGCAGTTTATAAAGCATCAGATTGATGAAACAATGCATAACATTGAAGAATTGAAAGCTACGAACGGTGAAAAGTTTCAGATTAAGCAGGCTGAAAAAACAAAAGCAAATCTTGAATCTAAACTTCAAAAACTTCTTGACAGCTCGAAAGACGATACTGTTACTTTTGAAGAACTTGGTATAGATAAACTTTTTCTTGACGAGGCACATCTCTTTAAAAACTTATTTCTATCAACAAAAATGAATAACGTATCGGGAGTTTCAACTTCGTCAGATGTAGAGAAAACCGCTGATTTATTTGTGAAAACGCAATATCTTGATGAATTGACCGGAGGCAAAGGAATTGTATTTGCTACAGGCACTCCGGTATCGAATACAATGTGTGAAATTTATAATATGATGAGATATTTGCAGATGGATTTACTCCGGGAAAAACACCTTGAACATTTTGACTGCTGGGCGAGCACTTTCGGAGAAAATGTTACGCAAATGGAGCTTGCACCGGAGGGTAATACATATCGTGCAAAGACACGCTTTTCAAAGTTTTTTAACCTGCCGGAATTGATGGCGATGTTTAAGGAATGTGCCGATATTCAAACTGCCGACACTTTGAATTTGCCGGGTATACCGGAATGTGAGGTACATAATGTAGCGGTAGAGCCGACGGAAACACAGAAAGCTCTTGTCGACTCACTATCTCAGCGTGCCGAAGCAATACATGACAGATTAGTTGATCCCTCTGTAGATAATATGCTTAAACTTACAACAGACGGCAGAAAAATCGGTCTTGACCAAAGACTTATCAATCCTGATCTTCCCGATGAGCCGGGGACAAAGGTAAATGCCTGTGTCGGTAATGTATTAAATATTTGGAATGCAACAGAAAACATCCGTGGTACACAGTTGATTTTCTGCGATTATTCAACACCCAAAAATGACGGTTCGTTTAATGTTTACGATGATATAAAAACTAAACTCATAGACGGAGGTATCCCGGAAGAACAGATTGCTTTTATTCACGATGCAACGAACGAGGTAAAACGTGAGGAATTGTTTTCCAAAGTCAGAAGCGGAGAAATCAGAGTGCTTATCGGCTCAACATCAAAAATGGGAGCCGGAACGAATGTTCAGGACAGACTTGTTGCGAGTCACGACTTGGATGCTCCTTACCGTCCTGCTGATATGGAGCAAAGGCGTGGCAGAATGGTACGACAAGGAAACCGCAATAACAAGGTACATTTGTACCGCTACTGCACTAAAGACACCTTTGACGCATACCTGTTTCAGATGTTGGAGCGTAAACAGTCATTCATCAGTCAGATTATGACTTCAAAATCTCCGCAAAGGAGATGTGACGATATTGACGAAGCTACTCTTTCATATGCAGAGGTCAAGGCTCTTTGTGTGGGTGATCCTCGTATCAAGGAAAAAATGGAGCTTGACAATGAAATCGGCAAGTTAAGGCTGGAGAGAAGCTCTCATCAGCAGGAGCAATATCGTCTTGAGGATATGGCTGAGAACATCAAAGGAAAAATAAAGATTTTGGAAACGAATATTCCAAAAAACCAAAATGATTTTCTTTTCTGTCAGAAACACCCGATAAAACTTGATGAGGACGGTAAGAAAGTATTTGAGGGTATCACGCTTCACGGTAAAACTTATACCGACAAGAAAGACGCTGCTGAAGCATTTAAAAATGCCTATATGACAGCAATTCGTCAGGGCGGCGGTCATCGTGATTATGTTCCGGTTGGTGAGTACAGGGGATTTCAAGTTGCTGTTCTGTTTGACAGTTTTTCGCAAACGTATAAAGCAACGCTTTCACGTGAGGGTACATATTATCTTGACTTAGGTGCAGATAATTTTACTCGAATGGATAATGTACTCGATAAATTGGAAAGTATATGTAAAGAGCGTATCGACAGGCTGTCAACGCACAAAAAGGAACTGTCAGAGGTTACGAAACAAATCGGAAAACCGTTTGCAAAAGAGGATGAATTTCAAGCTAAATCCGCCCGACTAACTGTTTTGAATGCTGAGCTTGATGTTGACGGTAAGAAGAACGAACAAGGCGGTATTACTAAAGACGGTGCATCACCGGAACAAAGCCGCAAGATTAAAAGGTAGACATGGGACTTGAAGTCCCAAATATATAAAATCAGGAGGTAATCATTTATGCCATCAGAAAGAAAAACATTTGATGAAATCACATTGAATGCTAATGGATTTGATTTTAGCGGCGGCAAGGTATATTATGCTTGCGACAAGCACAATCCTAAAAATTATATGGAAATTTCATCCACAATAAAAAGTCGAAATGACAGAAAATTCATTAATACGGAATTTAAAGTTTTCAATAATGGTGTACAACAGAAGTGCGATGAATTTTCTCACGGTAAATTTACACATTACTCCCGAGCTGACGGCAGCAACAGTTCCGACTATGGTGTTGAGCATTGGAATAATATTCGAGATGAAATGAGAAAAAAAGGCGGTTTTGGTGATGATATGATTGTTTTCTCAGATCTGAAGAGCTACCAGGAATTTGTTGAAACAGGAAAAACTGTACAAGATGTCACATCGAAGCCTACAGTCGTAGAAACAGAAACTTCTGTCAGTAGTGAGGAAATTTTCAATAATTTCATCAAAGAAAGCCAATCCGATTTAAGTCGTGCTATTGCAAAGCAGCAGGACTTAATTGATATGCTAAGTGCAAGAATTGACGATATCAAAGCAGCACAGAATAAGCAGACGAATGCTGTTTCAGCGTGCAAAGCTGTCATTGACAGTAATGCTTATCAAAAGTTTAATCCGATTTTATCTTCTTTTTCTGATATATTATCGAAATCGGCAGCAAAAAAAGATAAGAAAGTAGCCGATATTGAGAAAAAGATAAAAAAAATCAAGAAAAAAATCAAAAAGCTTGAGCGTAAGCAGGAACGCACCAATCGGCTTAAAGGTTTTATTGATACTGTCCGAAATCCCGATTCCGGACAATCTGAATTTATCGAAGGCATGAAAGCTTTAAGGCAGGATAGTATTTTCAGAGCTGAAAATCAGCTTGAAAAGCTTGAGGGAAGAATTTCAAAAGCAGCCGCAAAGCTTGAAAGCGGCAATCTTAGCAATGTTGATACTGTCAAGCTCAAAGCAAAGGTCAAAAAGCTGGAAAGTAAGAGGGATAAGTTAGTGGCGAAAATCAACAACCTTAACGAGCTTGATCAGGAGCTTAACAAGCTCGCTAAAATTGAGCTTGTTGATGATAAGGTTGATGAGATGAAGAACACTGCCGTTGAAACGGCTGAAAAGGCTGCTATGAACGGTAAATCTGTAGAGAACATAATAGACACTGAGGCTGAAACTGCTGCGGATAGTATTGATAATATAATTTCGGAGATTTATTCTCAGGAGGAAAATATTACAGCCAAGGCAGAGGAAACGAATACTGATTATAAAAAATCAGCTGTTGAGGCAGAAACTGAAAAATCAACTAAAAATAAAGATGATAAGCCTGTCCCAACAGAAGATAAAAAGAATCTCGGTAAAAAAACAGGGGTTACGGGAAAGCAGGCTTTAAATATCCTTAATGCCGGTATTCCCATACAGGCTGTAAAAAATTCTGACAGCACACTTACGATAGTTTTTGATAAATCCAAGACAGACGAAATTAATAGGATTATTGAAAACACAAAAACACAGGCGAAGAAAAGGTAGGAGCTAATATGAATAACCTGATAATCGAAAATAATATAGTCCGGGGTTGTACGGATAAGGATATTCTGAAAATCGAAATACCTGAAGGCGTTGTTGCGATCGATGACAACGCCTTTTCTTATTTTGATAAACTTTACGATGTCGAATTACCTGATGCTTTAATCAGAATCGGAAGCAATGCGTTTAAGAACTGTACGGCACTTAAAAGTGTCAATCTTAAAAATGTTAGTTTTGTTGGAGAATACGCATTTTTAGGCTGTTCTTCCCTGCATGAAATAACGTTTGGTGAAAACATAGGTTATCTTTGCAACGGAACATTTTTAGGTTGCTCAGTGCTTGAAGAAATACTGATACCTAAAAATATAATGTACATAGGGTGTCACTGCTTCAGGGACTGTACATCTCTTTCTTCCGTAGATATTCAGGGTGTCATGGAGATCGATAATAATGCGTTTGAGCATTGTGTAAATATTTACAATATTAATTTCCCCCACTCATTAATTCACGTATCTGCAAACGCATTTTCGTTTTGCGAAAATCTTAAAACGGTCATGATACAAAACAAGTTTATAGATATTGATGAAACTGCATTTGACTACGATGTAAACATTATCATCAAGGCTGTACAGTTTTCAACGGCATACAATTATACGCAGCAACAAAGATTTTCATTCTGTCCGACTATTCTCGACAGTGATTACAGGGTAATATCGTCAGAGGAATTGAGCAGAATTTCAAAAGCCGGTATATTGATTCGTGCGAAACAGCTTGATGCATCCAAGGATGAAATGCTGATTATTTTTGATAAATCGGCTAAAGAAAGAATAGACAGTCTGATCGGAGGAAATAAAGATGGATAACGATAGAGATATGGATGGTATACCCGACAGAATTGACAACAGTTTCAACACACCGGGAGAGGTGCTTGAAATCAAGGGAATTGTCAATCCTGTTTATATGCGAGCAGACAAAGAAAAGTTGTCAAAACTTGCGAATACAGAAATACCGTTTTGTATACGCAAAAACGATGGTGAATATGGAATTATATGCGATCGGAATGACATTGGAAAAGTAAGAGCAGTAATGGATCGTCAGGCACATCAATCGAGAAAGGCAAGGTGAATGGTATGCAGGAAAACAGAAATATGCTCAGAGGCAATAAAAGTAGGGCTCCTGTTATTTATACAATAGTCATTTGTTCGCTGTTGGGACTGTCATTCATCTTATACGCAACTTACACATATTTAGGATATATTCGTATTCATAAAATTGCAGAACCGGGAATGAATGATATATTAAATGCATTTTCCACTCTTTTCACCGCCGAGAGCCTTAAATTACCGATAACATCGGAAGTTATAAAGGAAGTCCTTATTATGCAGGTGCGTGATATTTGGTGGGTATATGTCGGAATTGCTCTTGCAATTTTTCTAATGATAACTTCACGAAATCCGAACGATTTTCGTGGAATGGAACACGGCTCGGCAAAGTGGGCTGACAAATACGATGAAAAAATGTTTACAGATAATACAGGTATTCCCTGTGGGGATAAATTCTATGTCACGGTAGAAAATCCAAAGCATAAATATTATTCATCCCATAATCTTAATGAAATAGTAATCGGCGGATCAGGTGCAGGTAAATCATTTCGTAAAATCAAGCCCGACATTATGCAGATGACAGGCAGTTATGTTGTTACAGATCCGTCAGGAGAGCTTTATCGTGACTGTGCAAAGGTACTTCGTGCCAACGAATATAAGGTTCGTGTGCTTAATCTGACGGATATCAGCCTTTCCAATTCATATAATCCATTCGTGTACATGGTAGAGGAACAGGACGTTTTGAACATAGCGGATTTGTTTATGAAAAATTCAGCCGGAGAGGGAGAAAAAGAGGATTTTTGGAGCGGTGCGGCACAAGATATGCTGGTTATGATTATGCTATATCTTTTCAAGGCGGATGATGAGGTCAAGTCATTCGGTCGTGTTATCCGACTTGTAAATTCCATTCAATATAAGGACGGAAAAATTGATGAAACCTGCGAGCTTGCACGCTGCATGAAAAAACATCAGATGAATGAAAAGAATAAAAATGATGCTGCTTCTATAAACTGGAACGGATTGCTCGGTACACCTGAAGAAACCCTTGGCTCGATTGCAAAAACGCTGTCCACCCGCTTAAGACTTTGGGCGGTTGAAGATGTCGATATGCTAACAGGCGACGACGAAATGGACTTTGACGATGTTGGTGTACATAAAACTGCAATATTTTTGATAATTCCGGCGGCTCGTCAAACATATAAGGCAGTCGCTAATATTTTTTACAGTCAGCTTTTCGAGCGATTGATGTACGTTGCGAGTGTCAAATATAATAACCGACTTCCGCTTCTTGTTTCCTGTGAACTTGATGAGTTTGCAAATATCGGCAGAATTCCTAATTTTGCAGAAACCCTTGCAGTTGTCAGAAAGTACAATATCAGGCTTTGTATTGTTCTTCAAGGTTTGTCACAGCTTAAAGCAATATATGAAAAGACATTTGACAGCATAATAGGTAATTGCTCAATATTTACTTTCCTCGGCACAAACGATCAGGAAAGTAAAGAATACGTATCTAAAAAGCTCGGCAAAACTACTGTGCGAACAGATACACGAAGTCATAACAGAGGCAATCAGGGCGGCGGTTCGGATAATGAGAGTTATTCAAGCCGTGAACTTTTAATGCCTGAAGAAATTTCAAGGGCATTAAAAAAGGGTAAAAATGGTAAATGTATCGTTTTTGTGGATGAGTTCAATCCGTTTTTTCTTGATAAATTCAATACCCTTGAGCATCCGCTTATAGGTCAGGTAGGCAGCTCATTCAAAAAGGATTGGGCGAATAATTCGGACATTACGGTCGATTTCGCAAGTGTTAAGGATGAAAGGAAAAAGAGGTACGAAAAAATGCAAAAATTAGCAAAAGAAATATCGGAAGCGATTGAAAATGGTGGTACGCAAGCTGTTACGTATGAGGAAAGTCAGGCGGAGGAAAATCAAAGAAAGTTAAAAGAAATTTTCGAGAGCAGTACGAGTGAGCTTATCTCGTTTAATGATGCAGTCATTGCACCGGATATTAATCTTGATGATATCGAGGAGGTCTGATGTATGAGTACGTTTGAAGAATTAAGCAGTGAGATGAAACAAAAGGTACAAGGTACTATTCAAGCTGTCGAAATGCTGCAAAGATTTTTAAACAACTTTGAAGCCCAAAATAAAGATACATCAACAGACAAGCTCGTCAGTGATACTATTGATAAAGGGAATGTATCCGGATTTAATTTTACCGGTCAATATACAGATTTGTCGTATTTCAATCAATCGAGCAAAATGCCGCTTGATGCAATAAGAAATATCGGTGATGAAAATGTAAAAGAAGCTGTTAAGCAGAATTTTATTAAGGCTGCTCAGAACGGACTTATTGAGCTTGACGGGGATAGTTTCAAAATAACTGCAAAGGGCAGGGAGGCTATTAATAAAAAAGACTTCATCAAAGCAGCACAGCAGGATCAGTTAAATGCATATCAAAATGCAGTTAATAAAATGTACAATACACAAGTTGCCGCAAATGAAACGCAGATGTGTGTTGCTCTGAGTGGTGATTATATGAATGATTTTACATTCTTCAACCATTCTGACAAACTTGACCTTTCCACTGTAATAAACCACCCCGACAAAAATTTATCTAAAAAAATATTAGGTAATGTTAAAAAGTGGGAAAAATGCGGTGCTGTCAAAGTTGAGAACGGTGTTGCCAAAATAACGAGTATGGGTAAAAAAATGCTGGAAATGCCGCAATTCAAAGCGGCTGCCATTCCGCTTCAGGAGAGAGCCTTATCATCTATTGGAGGAGCAGTTGGAAAAGTTATTGTGGCAACCAAAAAGATCGCAAGTGCCGTACAAACCGTTAAATCAGCAAGTTCGACTATGAAGAGATAATATCAGGCTTATAACCGGATCGAAGAATTTAATCTTCGGTCTTTTTTATTTCAAGCATGATTTTTTCATCGAAGGAGGTGATTAAACAATATTTAATATGGAGGTGATAAGATGTTGTAAAAAATCCGTCGGATTAAAACAGTGAAAAATGAAAGGAGAAATAACCAATGGCAATTAAGATTATTGAAAAAGAAAACGGTGAAGTTATCACCAAAACGAGCAGGCAGATACGCAGAGAACGTAGGATAAATAAATTTCAAAAGTACATAAGTACTGCTGCAATATGCACAATCTTTTTTATCCTGTCATCTATAACCGCATTTGCAGCAAATTCCGAAAACAGCACTCCGACTAATGTAACAAGCACATCAACTATGAATACCTTAATTGATGTGATTATGTGGATAGTCCGAATTGCAATTCTGGCTATCGGGGGCATTCCCGGTATTATTAAAATTGTTCAGGGGCAACAGGAAGAAAATCCTCGTGACCGTAATAACGGAATTGTTTCTGTGGTAATAGCCGGTGTGGGCTTTGCGGCAACTTTTGCAATTGCCGCTTTGATCAAGGCGTAATTTGTAATGATTGCTCCTGCTGTTGAAGGGGCAGCAGGAGTGATATTTAGAAAGGAGGGTATGCTATTATGACTTCTTTGAAAAATAATTATAATCAGAGATCAAAACGGTGTGCCGCAATTATTATTATTCTTGTAATGCTTATATCCATGTGCGATATTTTTATTGGAATTAGTAAAGTTAATGCGGCGTCTTCTCCAAGTGTGACTGTCAGGCTCTCATCTGAGCAAGTGAAAAAAAGCAGCAGTGTAACTTTGACAGCTGAGGTAAGAACAGATGGTAATATTAAAAATGCAGGATATTCGTTTAGTTTCGGATATAATACAGATGGAAGCAACCGATATTCTGCTTTCGGCTATCAATCCTCATCGGTATATACCTTTCAACCGAGATTGATTGATAATCTTAAAAACTACACCGGTCCGGTTTACATTATGGTTTGGGCTAAGAACAATAGTACAGGTGCTGAATTTTCCGGAACTCAGAAAATTTTAAATATTATTCCGGATGATGAAGAATTATTACGGGCTTCCGGTTCAGTAACTTCAACCGGAAGTTATACGGTAGGTGACCGCCTCTTAGTAACAATGACTGCATCCGGAGGTAAGTCGCCTTACAAGTATAAATATGAGTATGCGAAATCCGGCGGCGGTTATTCAACATATAAGGATTATTCATCGGCATCCTCCATAACAATGGCAACCGACAGTTGGACTGCCAATACGGATTATAATATCCGTGTTACCGTCAAAGACAGCAATAATGATACATTTTCCTATGTATCTGCTGTCCGATTAAGTGCAAAACCTGTACCTACACCATCAATAAGTTCATTCAGTGTTCAAAGCACTGCCGGGGTCGGGGATAAGATTAAGTTGAATTGTGATGTCAAAGACGGTACGAAGCCGTACCAATATAAATACACTTATATAAATCCGAGCAATCAGACAAAGGTTATAAAAGATTACAGTACTTCTGACAACGTGACATGGAATACTTCATCCTTATCAGCCGGAAGTTATACAGTAAAAGTTACTGTAAAGGATAAAAATGATAAGACTGCTTCTCAAAAGGCAACGGTGACACTCACTGTGTCCACCCCATCAATAACGTCTTTCAGTGTACCGGGTACCGCCCAAGTCGGAGAAAAGGTAAAGTTGAATTGCGATGTCAAAGACGGAACGAAGCCGTATCAATATAAATTCACCTATATAAATCCGAGCAATCAGACAAAGGTTATAAAGGATTACAGTACTTCTGACAACGTGACGTGGAATACTTCATCCTTATCAGCCGGGAGTTATACGGTTAAGGTTGAGGTAAAGGATAAAAATAATAAAACGGCTTCTCAGAAAGCCACGATAAAGCTCAGCAAAACTCCTACTCTTTCCCCTACCATATCCACAAATCCGTCTGATGGTACCGTCGTTAAGGGTAAAGATATAACTTTTACGGTTGATACACATTCTGACGGCAGCGAAAGCTATCCGCCCCAACCATATAATTATAAATTTGAATATAAAAAGAAAAATGCGAGCTCTTATACAACTCTGAAGGACTACAGTGATAATGAAAAGTATAAGTATAACACAAAGGATCTGTCCGCAGGAGAGTATGTATTAAAAGCCACAGTTAAAGATAAAAACGGCAAGGTATATTCCAAAACCTGTAATTTTACTGTAAGTGTTCCGAAAATTACTTTCAGCATATCGCCCGGCAGCAAGGAATTTTACACCGGCGGCGGTGATGAAAAAGCAGTTGTTGAGGTAAAGGATGTCAAGGGCGGGATAAGCGATGAATATGAATATAAATTCGAGTATGTAAAATACGGAGAGCTTACAGATACTTCTTTAACACCACCTGAAAATGACGCCGAGTGGCAAAGTATTAAGGATTTTTCTTCCGAAAGTACAGCTGATTTTACTGTCAATGATTCAGATAATGCCGGAATTTATGCCGTGCGTGTATCGGTTCAGAATAAAGACAATGATGATGACAGCCTGATATACCGTAAGATAATTAAAAATTACACTGTCAAGGTTAAAGTCGAGCATACACTTGCCGATATTAACACGCTGATAAATAAGATTGATACATGGTACAGCAATTCCGTACAGGGGGATATGGAAGAAAAATTAAAAAACTGGTCAAGTGATAACGATCATTATTCGGAATATCCGTTTTCGTATGAAGATTACAGTAAGGCTTACTTTGCTGCATTGAATAGTAATTTTGACGGAAATACGGATTATGACAAGTTATATTCCGATCTTGAAACTCAATTCCGGAAATTGCAGAATTTGGTTAATTCAGGTTATGTATCTCCGGAATTAGACAAAGGAGATTCTCCCATTGGTTTTGTTAATTCATATTTTGATTGCTATAAGTATTTTATAAACGGAATAAATGATTGTTTCTTAGCTATGGCCGGTAATCCATCGTCCGATGGTGGACTGTCATCAACATTTTTCTCATTCGATTTTGATAATGCTGTAAATACGATTTTTAATATCTTTAAAGTTTTTGCATACTCAATTGTTATAATACTTGCAGGAGTTAATGCGTTAGAGTCTGCACTGCAATATGAGATGTTTACAATGCGTGGCGGAGTAAAAATTTTGGCACGATTGGTATTTGCTAAAATATGGGTAGACTTATCATTAGTCATATGTCGTAGCATTATAAAAATATCTATGGACTTGCTTCTTAAAATTACTTCGCTTACAGATGATATTATGAGTGCATTGAATATCGGTATCCACATCGAGTCAAGTAACATATGGGTTATTGGTTGGTTAGTAGACTTTTTTAATGGAGCTTTAATATGCATTTGTGTTTCTTTGGTACTGCTACCACTACTGATATTGGTTATAGCCATTTACATTAAGCTGTTTATTCGATTATTTGATCTGTCGTTATTACAAACGGTATCTCCTGTATTCTTTGCGTGTCTGACCGGTGAATCTACTAAACAATACTTTAGAAAATTCATAATGACTTATATATCAGTAGTAGTCGAAGTATTATTTATGGCTGTTATATGGTATTTTTACATTCAATATACAGGAAGTTTATTTACTGATAATGGTTTGACTATTAACAATATAGCAGATATATTCGGAACTGAATTTTTATCCTTAATTTTAGTTTCTTTTGCTGTTTCAATATTGGTGCTAAAACCCCCGAGAATACTAAAAAGTTTAGTTGAATAGTTTTTATTGACAATTATTGCAAAATATTATATAATTTTTGTAGTTCCTAATTAAATAATTATATGGGTGGGTTTTATTGTGAGTAGTAAATCGAGTTTACCAATTTGTCCTAAATGTGCTTCTTCAAATATTAACTTTCAACTGACTCCTAAAATGCTTAAAAAAAGTTTTGGTACACATAATTATAAAGCCAAAAACGCCACTATTGCTTTATGTAATAATTGTGGACATTCATGGAGATATAGAGAAACTAAAGAAAAAGTAAAGTTGGTTGTTGTAGGCATATTGGTTATCCTTTTGCTTGTTATATCATTTGTTATTATGATAAGTTCTATAAGTAATGCATTTATCAACCATTAACGATAGGGTGACACCATAAGGAATAAGCGATATTTACACCTTGACAGACACAGCATAATCGTTATATTATATAATCAGAAGGAAGTGATGCAAGTGGCAGAAAAAGATATGGCAACAAAGACACTTGAATCCCACAATTCGGTGTTTGCCGATATTGTAAATTGTCTGTTGTTTGACGGTAAATCTGTGATAGATGAAAATAACCTTACCCCTGCCGACAAAGAATCGCAGTATAAGGCTGACGGAAAAATCAGAAGTCAGGAGAGGGATGTTTCTAAGTTCTGGATGAATACAAATATAAATATTGCATTCATAGGAATAGAAAATCAGGTCGCTCCCGATGAGCTGATGCCGATAAGGATTATGAATTATGACAGTGCCGTTTATCGTGAGCAATACACGCTTAGGAAAAACAACAAGCTGAAAAAATGCTATCCGGTTGTTACTTTGGTTCTTTATTTCGGTAAGGATGACTGGAATTACGGAAAAAATCTGCTGTCATGTATTGATGTTCCTCCGGTACTTTTACCGTATGTGAACGACTACAGAATGAATTTCTATTCTGTGAAGGATATGACGGAGAAACAGATTGAGTTATTCAAATCCGATTTCAAGGTGATTGCCGAGTTTTTCAGTGCATTGAACAA
>CANQAJ010000017.1 GCA_947589365.1 uncultured Clostridia bacterium
ATATCAGCTTTCCGGAAAAATTTGACTGCCGCAGAATTTTTCCTCTTGCGGCGGTTTCTTTTTTCAAAAACTATGGAAATTTATGTACATATATGTTATAATTAGGTTATCTTAAAAAAAGGAGCGAAGGTTATGCAGAATATATGGCATGATATGGATTCGGCGAGGATAACGCCGGAAAATTTTATGTGTGTAATAGAAATACCGAAAGGAAGTAAGGCGAAATACGAGCTTGACAAGCAAAGCGGACTTCTTAAGCTTGACAGGATACTTTATACGTCAACTCACTATCCTGCCAACTATGGCTTTATACCGCGTACATATGCCGACGATCTTGACCCGCTTGACGTTCTTGTGCTTTGTTCGGAGCAGATATATCCTTTGACACTTGTGCAGTGTTATCCTATCGGATATATTACAATGCTTGATAACGGAAGAAATGATTATAAAGTCATAGCTATTCCGTTCAATGATCCCACGTATAATTCGTATACTGATATTTCGGAAATACCGAGTCATATATTTGACGAGATGACTCATTTCTTTTCTGTTTATAAGGCACTTGAGAATAAGGAAACCGTTGTTGATGAGGTACGCGGTAAATCGGAGGCAATTGAAATAATCAAAGAAGCTATTGATAATTACAAAGAAAAATTCAGTACAATGTGACCGAGCGAAGGGAAATATCAATGAGTAAAAAGGAAAAGAATAAAAATAAGATTAATACTGATACAGGGGAGAATAAAACAGAAAGATTTCCGAATATGGGGGGTAAGCCGACACCGAAAAAAAAGGTAAAGATGCCTCCGAAAAAGCGTATAAAGCTTCTTAAAACACCTACACAGATAATCAGGGGTTTTACAATATTTTTATATGTTTTAATAATTTTTTTGCTTACATCGCCTTTTATGTCCGCAACATTTTATATTACGGATGACCTTGAAGCCACAACCGAGCTGCCGGAGTCATATACATATTCAACTCAGGAGCAGATTGATAATGCCGAAAAGGAACTTCAGGAGGCTCTTGACGGTCTTAGTAAGGATCCGGATTATGATCCCCGTGCCGAAAAAGAGGTATCTATATCAACATTAGGGATGGCATGGAGGTATAATGTTGCTTCGGGCGTTGATGCACAGGATCTCGTTGCTCTTGTGGAAAAAGCAAAAAATACTGACAGAACTCTGTATACAGAGGAAAGTGTGACTAAACTGAATAATGCCACCATAAAGGCACAGAGGGCACTTTGTTCAACTGTCACGGTCACACGTTCTATCATACAGCTTATTCTCGGCGGAAACGTAGACGGTACCGATATCAGCGGAGTTGGCAGTATAGTTGTAAACGTACTTCTTATTTATGTTTTGGCATTATTGCCGGTTGTGGGAATTTTGATAACCCTTTTTGACAGAAGTCGGCATATCAAAAATATATCGGGAATGATGATAGCCCTATTGAGTCTTATGGATATATTTGCGATGGTATATCCCCATATTGCGTTTGGTTCGGTAATGACGATTACGGCATATATACTGCTTTTTGTTCTTTCAGTCGGAGGATTGTATGCCAAGCAGCAGGAGGATTATATCCTGAAGCATCCGGAAAAGGAATCGGAGTTTACGGAAAAGCATCCGCAGTTTGTCAAGGCTCTTATAAATTATAAAAGAGTTAACATGAAAAATACCATAGAAGAAGAGGAACAAAAGCAGCGTGAGCGTTTGTCAAAAAAGAGTTCTAAGAAATAACATAGGAAATAAAAAATCCCGTTTGTCGGAAATGTCGTATAAATAATTTATTTCAGAAGAGAATATATCATGTAAGGAGAGATAGTTATGTCATTAGAGCTTACAAACAAAACCTTTGATGAAGAGGTATTTTCATCGGAAAAACCTGTGGTTGTAGATTTTTGGGCGGATTGGTGTATGCCGTGCAAGATGCTCGCACCGGTATTGGAGGCTGTTGAGGAGGAAAATCCTCAGGTTAAATTTGCAAAGGTAAATATTTCGGAATATCCTGATATTGCCGAAAAATTCGGGGTGATGAGCATACCCACACTTATTCTGTTCAAGGACGGAGATAATATTGATGCATCGGTCGGTCTTATTTCAAAGGCAGAGATAGAAAAATTCATAGACCAATAATTATTACGGAAACAAAAATCCCTGCGTGAACCGTTTGGTAACGCAGGGATAAATTTTTTATCCTATAAGTTTTTCCACAGCCG
Source organism: uncultured Clostridia bacterium (assembly GCA_947589365.1). Classification (GTDB taxonomy): domain Bacteria; phylum Bacillota; class Clostridia; order Oscillospirales; family Acutalibacteraceae; genus UBA1213. Next base: position 2,225 of record CANQAJ010000017.1, read on the forward strand.
CAAGCTTAGCACTCAGGCAGAATACTTCCATGGCTGTTTTAAGCTCGTCAATCGGGGGATAGGTGGGGGCAATACGTATGTTGCTGTCTTTGGGATCCTTTCCGTATGGATATGTTGCACCGGCACCCGTAAGGATAACACCTGCCTCCTTACAGAGCTGAACAACTCTTGCAGCGGTACCCTCAAAAACATTAACGCTTACAAAATATCCGCCGTTTGGCTTCACATAAGAGATAATTCCGTATTCCTTAAGCTCGTTTTCGAGCATATCAATAACAAGGTCAAATTTCGGTTTTAAAATGTTTTTGTGTTTCTGCATATGAGCAAGCACACCGTCAAGATTTTTAAAATACATTGTATGACGAAGCATATTTATTTTGTCATAACCTATTGTCTGGAAAGTATACCTTTTATTGAGGAGAGCAAGGTTATTTTTGCTTGCCGCAATTGCCGCAATACCTGCACCCGGGAATGTTACTTTTGAAGTTGAAGCAAATTCAAAAACCATATCCTCATTTCCGTTTTTCTTAAGCTCATCAAAAATATTAAGGAGTTTGTCAGGCGTATCGCTTATATCATGTATAACATAGGCATTATCCCACATAATCCTGAAATCCTTTGCGGCGGGCTTAAGTGCGGCAAATCTCCTTACAACCTCATCCGAATAGGTTATACCCTGGGGATTTGAATATTTCGGAATACACCATATACCTTTGACAGCAGGGTCGCTTTGCACAAGCTCCTCAACCATATCCATATCGGGACCGTCTTCATTCATAGGAATATTTACCATTTCTATGCCGTAATATTCCGTAACACCAAAATGTCTGTCATAACCGGGAACGGGACAGAGGAATTTAATCCTGCCCTGCTTATTCCACGGTTCACAGCCGGCACCGTTTTCCATAAGACAGCCTATGGTATCAAACATCAGGTTCAGGCTCGAGTTACCTCCGATAAAGATGTTTTCGGGACTTACCTCAAGTATTTCCGCAAAAAGCCTTTTTGCCTCGATTATTCCGTCAAGACCGCCGTAATTCCTTACATCGGGACTATCCTCTGTTTTGAAATTTGTTTTTGATGTGACAATGTCGAGTATTCCGTTTGAAAGATCGACCTGATCGCTTCCCGGCTTTCCTCTTGCCATATTCAGAGACAGACCTCTTGCTTTATATTCGGCATAGGCTTCAGCCAGCTTTTTATATTCCTCCTTAAGAGAGTCCTTATCCATTGATGAATATGTTGGCATAAATATTCCTCCTGTAATACCTGCAAATTTTTTATGCTTGAAAATTCAAAAATATGAAAATTACAATAATAATTCTAATATATTTGACACAAAAATGCAAGTCTTATTTCATTTTCTTGCAAAAACCATGATTTTGACAAATATTTAATGTATAGCTGCCGATTTTTTGTTTTTATTCTATAACAGAGGATGCATACATAATATAAATACCGGGAGGTGCGGATATGCGAAATAGGAAAAGGATTAGTATAATGTTATGTGTTTTCCTTACGGTAATATTACTTTCGTCCTGCAAGGTTTCTCCTCCGTCCGATGCATCGGAGGAAATAGCAGCCTATGCGTGGATAAGTCAAAATGAAACAGGGGAGTGCAGAATGAGCTTTGATGAAGATAATATAATTCTTTCATGCAGTCTTAGTGATGAGGAAAGCATGAAGCTTGAGGGCAGATATTTCGCGGATGGGGACACAATAACAGTTGAAAGCGAGGATTACGGTACGATATCGTTTAAATTCAGACTTGAAAATGAAAAGATGACTATTGATATGTATAACATGAGCATTGTGTTTACAAAAGAATAACAGTTGTTCAAAACTAACTAAAAACATAATAAAATTTTGTTTATCCCGACATTAACAAAAAGTAAAATATTTATTTATTTTGAAGCCGAAAAATGCTATAATATGAATGATATTTCAGCTATGCCGAGTTCTCTGTCCGGCAAATCCAAGGCTGAAAAGAAACGAAAAGGAGATAAATATTATGAAGGTTAAAAAGCTTTCAAAACGTATTCTCGCCTCCTTTATGGCAGTGATGCTTGCTATTGGCTGCTTTATTGTCCCCACTATGATTGCCGGTGCGGCAGGGGAGATAACGGTCAAGCTTCATTATCTGCGTGAGGACGGAGTGTACGATGAGTGGGATGTGTGGTCCTGGACTGAGGACGGCGGGGCTCCCAATGGCGAAACAACCTCGGAGGGTGCTTATGTGTTTGATGATACCGCACCCGATGAAAACGGTGTCGTTTGTACCTTGACACTTACACAATCCGCTCCGAGACTCGGCTTTATAGTAAGAAAGCCCGGTTGGACCGCAAAAGATTACGATGGTGATCTTTTCATTGATCTCAGCGATGTTCTTTCCGGTACTGTTGAAGTTTATTATAAGTCCGGAGATCCCAATTTTGTAACAAATAAGGATAATGCGGTTACGGGTCTTACTGTTAAATCAGCAAAGGCTACGGATCACACTGTTGTCGAATTTGAATTTACAAAGGTTCCTGACGAAGAGATCACAAAGGATAACTTCTCTATCAAATCTCTCAGTGGTCAGGAGGTTGAGATAACAAGCCTTGAGATGTCCGGAGCTACAGGTACATTGCAGCTCGGCACAGAGCTTGATTATTTCGGTGAGTATTCAATGACCTTTACGAGCAGCAGCGGCGAAAGTACTATAAGTGTTACTATGCCTGATTACTACTCCTCAGAGGAATTTGAATCACAGTACACATATGACGGCGATGACCTCGGTGCTACATATACAAGCGACAGCACATCATTCCGTGTATGGGCTCCTACAGCACAGAAGATGGAGCTTAACATTTATGACGAAGGCAACGGCGGCACAGCAACAAATGTCGTTGAAATGACAGCAGATGTAAAGGGTACATGGGTTGCAACGGTCGAAGGCGATCTTAATAAGAAGTATTATACATACACAGCTTATTTTGACGGAAAGACAAACAAGGATATCGTTGACCCGTACGCTAAGTCTGTCGGCGTAAACGGCAACAGAGGTCAGATTCTTGATATGTCTTCGACAAATCCCGACAACTGGGACAGCGACAGCAGACATACCTATGAGAATATGACAGATATGGAAATTTATGAAGTTCATGTCAGAGATTTCTCAATCGCAGAAAACAGCGGTATACAGAACAAGGGTAAGTATTTAGCCTTTACAGAGAGAGGAACAACTACCCCTGACGGCGTAAAGACAGGTGTGGATCACCTTGTAGATCTCGGAGTGACATCCGTGCATATTCTTCCTTCCTATGATTTCGGTTCGGTAGATGAAACAAAGGGCGGCTATAACTGGGGTTATGATCCGGTCAACTACAATGCACCCGAGGGTTCATACTCAACTGACCCGTATCACGGAGAAGTAAGAGTAAATGAGTATAAGCAAATGGTTCAGGGACTCCATGATGCAGGTATAGGCGTAATTATGGATGTTGTATATAACCATACACAGACATCTGATTATTGTTTCAATCAGCTCGTTCCGGGATATTTCCACAGACCCGGTTCCAACGGCTCAGGCTGCGGAAATGATGTAGCAAGTGAGCGTTCAATGGTAAGTAAGTTTATCGTGGATTCCGTAAAGTATTGGGCAGAGGAATATCATCTTGACGGTTTCCGTTTTGACCTTATGGGTCTTATTGATGTTGATACAATGAATGCTGTTCGTGCAGCACTTGATGAGATTGATCCCACAATTGCGATCTACGGCGAAGGTTGGACAATGTCAACAGTTACAACGAAGGATGTTCCGCTTGCAACACAGACAAATGCAAACCTCACACCGGGTATAGCATATTTCAGTGACAACATCCGTGACAACATAAAGGGTAATGTATTTGAAGCTGAGCAGAAGGGTTATATTAACGGAGCAATTTCGTTCCGTAACAGCCTTATTGAGTCACTTAAGTCAGCAATGTCATGGGCTCCGTCACCGTCACAGGTTATTAACTACGCAGACTGCCATGACAATTATACACTTTGGGACGAGGTAAGAACATCAAGCCCCGAAGACACATTAGAGGATCAGATCCGTCAGAATAATTTAGGTGCTGTTATAGTACAGACAGCTATGGGTACCCCGTTTATGATGAGCGGTGAGGAATTCCTTAGAACTAAGACACTTGAGGACGGCACATTCGATCACAACAGCTATGCATCGGGAGATGCGGTAAATGAGCTTGATTATTCACTCGTAGCTCAGAATCAGGCAGTATATGACTATTATAAGGGTCTTATAGCTTTCAGAAAGGCTCATCCGGCACTCAGACTTTCAACAGCGGACGAAGTTGCAGCAAACCTTCAGGTTCTTGACGGTACCGAGGAGGGCGTTATAGCATATACTCTCAGCGGTAATGTTGAGGGAGAAGCAGCAGATCAGATCCTTGTCGTATACAATCCGCTCAGAACTGCTACAAATGTACAGCTTCCCGAGGGTGATTGGAATGTTTATGTAAACGACACAACAGCAAGTGATACCGATGTTATTGACACGGTAACAGGAGAGGTTTCGGTACCGCAGATTTCCGGTATGATACTTGTTAATGAAAGTAATACGGATGAACCCGGAACAGACGAACCCGGAGAAAACAGTATTATTGATGATGTTACCGGTGTAAAAGTTGAAGGTGCAATACCTGAAGGTGCTTCACTTAGTGTAAGTGAAATTGAGGTTGATCCGGAAACCGATCCCGATGTAGTCGCAGCATATGATATAAATCTTTTGGACAGTGACAATGTTGTAGTACAGCCTGACGGAACTATCAAGATTTATTTGCCATGTGACGTTTCCGACTGCAAGGTAATGTGGCTCAAAGATGATGGTTCAAAAGTTGATATGAATGCAGAATATATAGATGGTTTCTATGTATTTGAAACAGATCATCTTTCTATATATCAAATAGTAAAGACTGATGCTTCTGAACCCGGCACAGACGAACCGGGTACAGATGAACCCGGCACAGACGATCCCGGAACAGACGTTCCCGGTGACATCAGTGATGTATCTGACGTAAAACCCGGCACACCCGGTCCAGACAACGATCAGCCCTCAAACGATGGTGCTGATAACAACGGTGGTGCGGATGTACCCACAACCGGCGATACAACAGTTGCTATGTGCGTAGCTTTTGCTGTAATAGCTTTTGCGGCAGGTGCATATGTAGTTGTTGCCTACAAGAGAAAAAAGAGAGAAGATTAATTTAGTCATGATTGATTTTAATTGATGGTTCTCATGGACTGTCGGAGACGGTTATTAAACCTGCTCCGGCAGTCTTTTTGTATGAACGGTGTCGGAATAGGAATTTTTATCAAAAATTTGATAGAATGGGATATATTTTATGGCATATGGGGGAAAATTTCAAAGTACGTTGTAAGAGGGATATAATTATGTTATAATACATTGTTGTGAAGTATAACAATTGATATCATACTAAAAGAGGGATACTTATGGCTAAAAGAGAAGACTTAAGAAATGTTGCAATAATCGCTCATGTTGACCACGGAAAGACTACTCTTGTGGATCAGCTCTTGCTTCAAAGCGGTATTTTCAGAAGTAATGAAACAGTAGCCGAAAGGGTTATGGATTCAAACGACCTCGAAAGAGAGAGAGGAATAACCATACTTTCAAAGAATACCGCAGTTATGTATAACGGTACAAAAATTAACATAGTTGACACCCCCGGTCATGCTGATTTCGGAGGTGAGGTTGAGCGTATACTTATGATGGTTGACGGAGTGCTTCTTTTGGTGGATGCATTTGAGGGTTGTATGCCGCAGACACGTTTTGTTCTTAAAAAGGCTCTCGGACTCGGAAAGAAACCCCTTGTTGTCGTAAATAAAATAGACAGACCGGGTGCAAGACCTGAGGAAGTAGTGGATGAGGTACTCGATCTTTTCATAGAGCTGGGAGCTGATGATGACCAGCTCGAATTTCCTGTTGTATACGCTTCCGCAAGAGGCGGTTATGCTTCTTTGACTCCCGATGAAAAGGGAGAAGATATGAAGCCGCTTTTTGAAAAGATCATTGAGGAGATACCGGCTCCGGAGGGCGACCCGGACGGTCCGCTCCAGCTTTTGTTTTCAAATATAGATTATGATGATTATGTAGGCAGGATAGGCATAGGCAGAGTGGAAAGAGGAAGCTGCAAGACGGGTCAGACAGTAATGCTTTGCCATAATGACGGAACCTGTAAAAATGCAAGAATAACGAAGCTCTATCAGTTTGAAGGTCTGAAAAGAGTTGAGGCTGAAACGGCAAGACTTGGAGATATAGTTGCAGTATCGGGTATTACCGGTCTTAACATCGGAGAAACAGCCTGCGATCCCGAACATCCCGAGCCGCTTCCTTTCGTGAAGATAGATGAACCGACCGTTTCAATGCTGTTTATGGTAAACAACAGTCCGTTTGCGGGCAAAGAGGGTAAGTACGTTACTTCGAGAAATATAAGAGAAAGACTTTTCAAGGAAGTAGAAACAAACGTTGCAATGAGGGTTGAGGAAACAGATTCAACCGATACTTTCAAGGTTTCGGGCAGAGGTGAGCTGCACCTTTCAATTCTTATAGAAACAATGCGTCGTCAGGATTATGAATTTCAGGTATCGCGTCCAAAGGTAATTATGAAAGAAATTAACGGCGTTATGTGTGAGCCTATGGAGCTTCTTGCCGTTGAGGTACCGGACAATTATGTCGGTGCGGTTATGGAGAAGCTTGGAACAAGAAAAGCCGAGCTTATCAATATGACGCCAAAGGAATCCGGAACAACACAGATAGAATTCAGGATACCCTCAAGAGGACTTATGGGATATCGTTCCGAGTTTCTTACGGATACAAACGGCAACGGTATAATGAACCATGTATTTGACGGCTACGAGCCGTATAAAGGGGATATAGCAACACGCTCACAAGGCTCTCTCATAGCACATGAAACGGGCTCGAGTACGGGTTATGGTTTATTTGCCGCACAGGAAAGAGGCAGACTTTTTATAGGTCCGGGTGTTGATGTATATGAGGGAATGATAGTGGGTTCAAATCCGAAAAATGAGGATGTTGTTGTAAATGTGTGCAAGAAAAAGCATATTACAAATACCCGTGCATCAGGCTCCGATGAAGCATTGAAGCTTACGCCTCCGACAACTCTAAGCCTTGAGCAATCACTTGAGTTTATCGGGGATGATGAACTTGTCGAGGTGACTCCGCAGTCCGTTCGTATGCGTAAGACGATACTTAACAAAGAGCAGCGTATGAAGGCTCAGAGTAAGATGAATTAAGAGTGAATTTTGTTAATAACCCCGGATAAATAATTCACCCGACAGTAGCATTACCGCTTGCGAATGTTACTGTCGGGTGAAATTTTTTGTTGATATTATGAAATTGAAATTTTATTGAAAAGAGCTTCATACTTGCTTTTTTCGCTCTGCTTGAAATACAGAATTGCCTCATTATAGCCTTTTTCGGTAATTACCGCTTTCATATAACATACGGATTTATTTCCCGAACCGTCCGTCACAGCTGATTTGCATATGATATTCTTTGAATCATTCACATAAACCTCAGCATCAGAGTAATTATCCTCAAGATAATCAACAAGTGTTTCCCTGTCTATACCCTCGTTCTCTATCGCTTCTATCTGTAAAGTTGCCGTGCCGTCGGAATTTTGCAGATATATTCCGTCCGACGGAGTGTATTCGGTGCAGAGTACGGAAAAATCATCGGGAAATACTGCGGAAATATTACCGCTGCTGCCTGTGAATTTAAGATAGCCTTTTCTGTCCTCAACAACGTGTGCGGGAAGTGAGCTTTCCTCAACGCTTGACTGCGGTATGCTGTTCTCACTGCTTTCTTCAGAGCTTTCTGCGGACGACATTACAGAGGCCGTTTCGGACACGGAGCTTTCAGCTGCTTCCTCAGGGGAGCATCCGAATAAGCCGGCAAAAGATAATATAAATAAAGTGGCTGCAATAAGTTTTTTCATATTTATGCCTCCCGAAAATTATCCGTGCCGCCCGGAAGCCCTTTTGTGGGCTTTTTCGGCATTTCTCCTTTTACTGTCGTTTCTGCCGTGCATTTCTCTTTTTCCCCTGCCGTAATTTTCCTTGCCGCCTCTGCGGTTTCCTTTTTGCTTTGTTCTTTCCTCATACAGTATTGTTCTTACGGGCTTTCCGCAGACCTTTGCACCGTACATTCTGTCAAGTACCTCGTCAACGGATTCGGATGGTATAGCAACAACCGAAAAATCATCGTATATTTCAATCTTACCGATATCCCCGCCGCTCAACAGGCTTTTTTCCGTTATACAGCCCACAATATGATTAGGAGCAACTCTGCTTGCCCTACCGATATTGAGCATAATTTTGCTGAAATCAGTAATTCCGCTCTTTGATTTATGCTTTCTGTCGGTTTCGATATCCTTTATTTTTATTTCCTTTCCGACAAAGCATTTCTGAAGTGCGGATGCTGCAATATCAAACAGTGAATAACCCTGTGACAGCAATGTATTTACCATATCTCTGTATCTGTCGTGTACAGGCTCGGAAAGTGCCGAGGAAATATCGTAAATGTTTTTTTCCGCAATATGATTATTGATATCCTCACCTGTCGGAACGGGGATTTTCTCAATTTTACTTTTTGTATTGTGTACAATATCCATAAGGGAATATACCTGACGTCTGCCGCTGCATAGTGTAACGGAGGTTCCCTCCTTGCCGACACGACCGGTTCTGCCTATTCTGTGGACGTAGTATTCGTTATTTTGCGGAATGTCATAATTGAATACATATTCCACATCATTAACGTCTATACCTCTTGCGGCAACATCCGTAGCTACAAGGATTGAAACGGAACCGTTTCTGAATCTGTCCATAATTGCTGTCCGTTGTGATTGCTTAAGGTCACCGTGCAGTGCGTCGGCATCAAATCCGCTCTGATTAAGCTCTATAGCAAGCTCCTCCGCCATTTTTTTGGTATTGCAGAATACAATAGACAGCGAAGGGGAATAATAATGCAAAAGAAGCTTGAGTGCATCTGTTTTTCTTCCCATTGGAACATCAACATAAAGTTGTTTTATGTTATCAAGTGTAAGCCTGCGGTTAGCTGCTTCTATAATGACAGGATGCTTCTGAAATTCCTGTGTTATGGACATGACCGATGGCGGCATTGTTGCCGAGAATAAAACCGTTTGTCTGTTGTCGGGTGTCTCACGGAGAATTGTTTCCATATCCTCCTTAAACCCCATGCTTAGCATTTCGTCAGCCTCGTCAAGCACGGCAAGCTTTATGCTGTCAAGCCTGAGTGTTCTCCTACGCAGATGATCCATTATTCTGCCGGGTGTTCCGACGATAATATTAGCTCTCTTAAGCCTTGCAATCTGTTTATCCATAGGTGCACCGCCGTATATTTCAACAGGACGTATGCCCTCGCAGTATTTTGTGAGTTTTCTTATTTCTCCGCAGCACTGCATGGCAAGCTCTCTTGTCGGCAGCATGATTATAACAAGAGCTTTCGATTTATCCTCAATATCCTTAATCATTTCTATTGCGGGAATAGCAAATGCCATTGTTTTGCCTGTTCCTGTTTGTGAGCGGCCTATAACATCAATTCCCGAACGAACCATAGGAATGGCTTTTGCCTGTATCGGGGTAGGTGCTTCAAAGCCGAGAGCATCAACTGCACGCATTATTTCTTCCGAAAGACAAAGTTCCTCAAAGCTTATCTTATTTTCGTGTGTCATATTCTTTCCTCAATCCTAAATATCTGATTCAACCTATTCATTTTATCAAAGAAACCGTAATTTGTCAAATATATTATGAATAATCATCTTAGTGTTTGTGAATAGGGATTATTTTCACCTGATAACGGTATTTTTTTCGGAAAATTTTTAGTTTTTTAAACCACAACAGATATTATAATTTGGTTAGTCAGATACAATATGTAGTTTTTTGTAAAAAGCCTGTTGTAAAATTATGCATAAAGTTAAATATGTCTAACTTATTTTTTTGTACGTTTTATACGAGATTATTTTTATGATGTTCCAAAGTGTTGACAAAAGCATGAAACCGCTATATATTTAAATAAAGTAATAATAAATATTAATTTTATCTGTGGATATTATAATAATATTCCGATGAAAATATGTTTAATTTAAGAGAGGGGATCTCAGCTAATGCTCAAGGAAAATATTGAAGCCTGGGACGGCTTTGAGGGAAGAATATGGAAAAAGGAAATCAATGTAAGGGATTTTATACAGAAAAACTATCGTCCTTATGACGGGGATGAATCCTTTCTTGAGGGACCGACCGAGGCTACGGATAAGCTTTGGGGAATAGTTCAGCAGCTTCAGAAAGAGGAAAGAGCAAAGGGCGGAGTTCTTGATATGGAAACAAAGGTTGTATCGGGACTTACGGCATATGGAGCAGGATATATAAGTGAGGAAGATAAGGATCTTGAAAAAATTGTAGGTCTTCAGACAGATAAACCGCTTAAAAGAGCATTTATGCCTTTTGGCGGAATAAAAATGGCGGAGCAGGCTTGTGAGGCATACGGTTATACGCCTGATCCTGAGCTTCATAAAATATTTAATGAATATGTTACGACGCATAATCAAGGCGTATTTGATGCATACACTCCGGAGATGAAGTCGGTGCGTCATAATAAGATTATAACAGGACTCCCCGATACTTACGGCAGAGGACGTATAGTAGGTGATTATCGCCGTGTGGCTCTTTATGGCATAGATTACCTTATTGAGCAGAAGAAAAAGGATTTCAATAATACGGGCGACGGTACAATGACCGAAGATGTTATAAGACTCCGTGAGGAGATAAGCAAGCAGATAAAAGCACTTAACGGTATGAAAGAAATGGCGAAGATATACGGTTATGATATATCACAGCCGGCTAAAAATGCTCATGAAGCGGTTCAGTGGCTGTATTTCGGATACCTTGCCGCAATAAAGACACAAAACGGTGCTGCTATGTCTGTGGGAAGAGTATCAACATTTCTTGATATTTATATTCAAAGGGATCTTGATAAGGGTATAATTACCGAAAAAGAGGCACAGGAACTTATAGATCATCTTGTAATGAAATTCAGAATAGTAAAGTTTGCACGTATAACTTCATATAATCAGTTATTCTCGGGTGATCCGGTATGGGCAACACTTGAGGTAGCGGGCATAGGTGTTGACGGACGTTCAATGGTAACAAAGAATGATTTCCGTTTTCTGCATACACTTGAAAATATGGGGCCGTCACCTGAGCCTAATATGACGGTGCTGTATTCTTCGGCACTTCCCGATAATTTCAAGAAATATGCATCAAAAATCTCCATAAATACCAGCTCCGTGCAGTATGAAAACGATGATGTAATGAAGCCTTATTGGGGCGATGATTACTCAATATGCTGCTGCGTATCCGCAACACAGACAGGAAAGGAAATGCAGTTTTTCGGAGCAAGAGCAAACCTTGCAAAATGCCTGCTTTATGCAATAAACGGCGGTGTTGATGCAAAGACACATGAGCAGTGCGGCCCCATGATGCGGCCGATAACCTCGGAATATCTTGATTACTATGAGGTAATGGATAAGTTCGACAAAATGATGGATTGGCTTGCTTCGACTTATGTAAATGCACTTAACCTTATTCATTATATGCATGATAAATATTTCTATGAAGCGGCTGAAATGGCACTTATAGATACGGATGTACGCCGTACATTTGCGACGGGTATAGCAGGATTTTCTCATGTTGTCGATTCACTCAGTGCGATAAAATATGCAAAGGTAAAGACAATAAGGGATGCGGACGGTAATGTTATTCATTTCAAAACAGAGGGAGATTTCCCGAGATACGGAAACGATGACGACCGTGCGGACGATATAGCTGTATGGATTCTCGGAGCTTTTCTTGACAAGATAAAAAAGCACCATACCTACAGAAACTCCGAACCTACAACATCTATTCTTACTATAACCTCCAATGTTGTATATGGTAAGGCAACAGCCGATCTTCCGGACGGAAGACTTGCCGGAGAACCTCTCTCGCCGGGAGCAAATCCGAGTTACGGTGCTGAAAAGAACGGACTTCTTGCTTCACTTAATTCTGTTGCAAAACTGCCTTATCATTGGGCACTTGACGGTATATCAAATACACAAACGATTAATCCTGACGCACTCGGTCACACACCGCAGGAACGCATAGATAATCTTGTTCAGGTTATGGACGGATATTTTGATAAGGGAGCACATCATCTTAATGTAAATGTATTCGGTACTGAAAAGCTTATTGACGCTATGGAGCATCCGGAAAAAGAAGAATATGCAAACTTTACTATCCGTGTATCGGGATATGCTGTTAAGTTTATAGACCTCACAAGAGAACAGCAGCTTGACGTTATTTCCCGTACCTGCCATGCGGCACTCTGATGATATATGAATGATAATATAGATTTCGATATAACAGGAAATGTATCAAAGCTTGAAAGCTTCGGACTTGTTGACGGGCCGGGGGTAAGGTTTGTCGTATTCCTGAGCGGCTGCAAAATGCGTTGTAAATTCTGCCACAATCCCGAAACATGGAACGGCAAAGGAGAGCAGTGGACAGCAAAAAAACTTTTTGAGCATATCCGCCGATATAAGGACTATTGGAAAAAGAACGGCGGTATCACTGTAAGCGGCGGTGAACCTATGTTGCAGATGGATTTTGTGACGGCACTTTTTACACTTGCAAAAAAAGATAATATTCATACTGCCCTTGATACCTCCGGTCAACCGTTCAAAAACGATAGTGATTGGATGTCCGAATTTAATCGGCTTGCGGAAGTAACGGATCTTTTCATACTTGATATAAAGGATATGAATTCCAAAGGACATAAGGCATTGACAGGTGTTGACAATGCGAATATTCTTGAAATGGCAAGGTGGCTTTCCGACCACGGAAAAAAGATGTGGATACGTCATGTTCTCGTACCGGGTATAACCGACAGGGAGGAAGATCTCATAGCTCTGCATGATTTTATTTCCACCTTAAAGACAGTAGAAAGAGCGGAGATACTTCCTTATCACACCTTTGCAATACCGAAATGGGAGGAACTTGGAATAGAATATCCGCTGAAAGATGTTCCTGTTCCGACCGAGGATGAAATAAAGAGGGCGGAATCCATAATTAATAAAAAATAATAAGCGGTGTAACTGTTTCACTGATTACAAAAGGCAGGCAAGGCTTAACGGCTTTGCTTGTCTTTTGCATTAAAATAATTAAAATGTATTGTAAAATAATGCTATTGATTGTATAATATATTCATAGTGATTGCAAAAGTTACATCTGCATAGTAAAATTAGAACGGTAGTAGTTTTTTGTAACATTTCTTATAAGTTTTTCTTATATTTCCGGGCAAATATCAGGGAAATTTTATGGAAATTACACAATAATATAAAAATTTGATTTTTTACTATCCGACAGACTTTTCCAATCGTCTATATTATGCAGGGGATAAAATCCTTATCACATAGTGTATCCCCTTGAAATTATTATAAACGGAGGAATTATTATGGTAAATCTGAAAAAGAGCGTAAAGAGGATCTGTGCGGTTACTCTTGCCGCACTTATGCTTGGAGGCAGTGCGGTTACGGTTTTGCCGGAGGTGGCAGAGAGCGGTATTGTGGCGAGTGCGGCAAATTCCGAAAGGGATTTCTACACTGAGGAAAACAATGATAGTACAATCAGCATAACGGGTTATAAGGGAAAATCTTCAAACGTTGTTATTCCGTCAAAAATTTTTGGCGAAAAAGTTACAGGGGTTGATATGAGCGATAATGATTTCATTACAAGTGTAACAGTTCCGAATACAGTTACATCAATATGGTTCGGGGGTTGCAGAAAATTAAAAAAAGTTACACTTTCTAATAGTATAAAGAGTATTGGTGGTAGGACGTTTGATGGTTGTGAATCATTAGAGAGCATAACTATTCCCAATAGTGTTACCGAAATAGGAGGAAATGCTTTTGAAGGATGTAAATCGTTAAAGAGTGTAATTCTTTCAAATAAGCTTACGAGAATTGAAACAGAAGCATTCAATGGATGTGAATCACTTGAAAAAATTAACTTTCCTAATACACTTACATTCATTGGTGATAGAGCTTTTGCAGAGTGTAAATCTTTAAAAAACATAAACATTCCAAATAGTGTTGAGGAAATAGGCGAGAGTTCGTTTTATGGGTGTACGGAACTTACAAGTGTGAAATTGTCGGCAGGTATGGAATCAGTTTACAGAAGTACATTTAAAGGTTGTACTAAATTAAAAAATGTAGAAATCTCAAAGGGTGTAAAATATATAGGTCAATGTAGCTGGGTAAGCCATATTTGTGATGAAGGAGTGTTTCAAGGATGTACATCATTGGAAAATATCACAATACCCGGTAATGTGAATGGAATAGGATGTGATACATTTAGAAATTGTAACTCTCTTAAAAAAGTTACTATTGAAAACGGAGTCACTGAGTTATTTGGAGAATCTTTTTTAAACTGTAGCAACTTGAAGACTGTTATCATACCTACAAGTGTTACGTATATTGACGGCGATGCTTTTGAAGGATGCAGTAATGTAACAATCTACGGCAAGAAAAACTCAGCGGCAGATAAATTTGCAAATAATCATGATATACCGTTCAAGGCGATTGTAAGTACAACGGGAGTTACGCTTAATACATCGGGTATCGCACTTAACAAAGGAGAAACATATAACCTTAAGGCTACGGTACATCCTACAAATGCAACCGTAAAGGATGTAACATGGACAACAAGCAACAGTAATGTCGCAACAGTAAATAACGGCAAGGTTACGGCAAAAAACTCCGGCACAGCAAAAATAACGGTACGCACATATGAGGGCAAAACGGCAGCCTGTTCTGTTACGGTTTACGGCGATGCAACAAGTGTAAGGCTCAACAGGTCTTCAGTTAAGCTTGAAAAGGGCAAAAGTACCTCGCTGTCCGCAACCGTTCTGCCGGCATATGCAAAAGATAAAACTGTGACATGGACAAGCTCCAATACAAAGGTGGCAACCGTATCTAACGGTAAGGTAACAGCCAAATCTGCCGGTACGGCAACGATAACGGCAAAAACCAAGAACGGAAAGAAAGCAACCTGTAAGGTAACAGTTGTGATAAACCCGACAGGTGTAAAACTTAACAAAACAAGTGTAAGTCTTGTGAAAGGCAAAAATGTTACATTGAAAGCAACCGTAAATCCAAGCAACGCTTCCAACAAGAAAGTGACATGGACATCAAGCAATAAAAAGGTTGCAACAGTATCAAACGGCAAGGTAACAGCTAAGAATTACGGTACAGCAGTAATAACGGCAAAAACATCAAACGGCAAAAAGGCAACCTGTAAAGTGACTGTAAAGAACCCAAAGACAGTAAACCCGACAAGCGTAAAGCTTAGCAAAACATCTGTTACTCTCGGTAAGGGTAAAACTACTACATTAAAAGCAAAAGTAAACCCGGGAAATGCAACAAATAAGAAAGTGACATGGACAACCTCAAACAAGAAAGTTGCCACGGTATCAAACGGCAAGATTACAGCAAAGGGAGTAGGTACGGCAACAATTACCGTTAAGACAGCGAACGGCAAAAAGGCAACCTGCAAGGTTACAGTCAGGAATCTGCCGACCAAGGTTAAACTGAGCAAGACCTCCGCAACACTCAAAAAAGGTAAAACTCTTACATTAAAAGCTACGGTAACACCAAGTAAAAATGTTATAAGCACCGTTACATGGACAAGCTCCAACAGTAAAGTGGCAGCTGTCAAAAACGGCAAGGTTACGGCTAAGGCAAAAGGCACAGCCACAATAACCGTAAAAACATCTAACGGCAAGACAGCAAAGTGCAAAATAACCGTTAAGTAAAATACGTTTGTGATTTCCGAAGAAAAACGGGAATGAATATTCCCCAAAAAGGTAGATTTAATCGACTTTTTGGGGATTAATTTTACGTGTTGCAATATATAGCAGTAATGTTGCTATTAACACATTACAGAAAAATTATAATATTGCTTGAAATTGTATTAAAGTGATGTTATACTAAAGTAAACATAATTAAAGCTGAAAAAATATTGTTGCGTTAAATGCTTTTTGTATAAATTTACAAGGCAATAATATACGGCAGTGAATAGGAGGACAAGAAAATGAAAAAATTAGGCTTCGGACTAATGAGAATGCCGCTTTTGAACAGCTCAGACCAGACCTCTGTCGATGTAGAACAGGTCAAGAAAATGGTTGATATGTTTATCGAAAGAGGATATACCTATTTTGATACGGCATGGATGTATCATGATTATGCGAGCGAAAATGTTGTGAAAGCCGCCCTTACATCAAGACATCCGAGAGATAGCTTTACTCTTACAACAAAGCTTCATGCGGGATATTTTGAAACAATGGAGGACAGGGACAAAATATTCAACAAACAACTTGAAAAGACAGGCGTTGAGTATTTTGATTATTACCTCCTCCATGCAATAGATTCCACAACCTTTGATAAGTATGAAAAATTTGACTGCTTTAACTGGTTAGCCGATAAAAAGGAAAAGGGTCTTATAAGACATATGGGATTTTCATTTCATGATTCCGCCGAAATGCTTGATAAAATATTGACAAAATATCCTCAAATGGAATTTGTACAGTTACAGATTAATTACCTTGACTGGGAAAGCGAGTGGGTGCAGTCTCGTGCCTGTTACGAAACCGCAAGAAAACACGGTAAGCCTGTAATAATAATGGAACCTGTCAAGGGCGGAACACTTGCAAAGCTTCCCGAAGCTGCCGAGACACTTTTCAGAAATTATGCTCCGGATTGTACACCGGCAAGCTGGGCATTACGCTTTGCGGCAACATTACCGGGGGTTATGAAGGTGCTTTCGGGTATGTCCGATTTAAGTCAGCTTGACGAAAATACACGTCTGTTTGACAGCTTCAAGCCAATGACTGATGAGGAAAGAAAAATTTGCTTCATGGCGGCGGAGATTATCAATAAAAAAATTACGATACCCTGCACAGCCTGTTCCTATTGTACGGAGGGCTGTCCGCAGAATATCGCAATACCGCAGTATTTCTCAATGTATAATGAGGATATGCGTGAGCACCTTGAGGAAAAGGGATGGACAGTAAATTTCAGTAATTATGATGTTGTTGCTGCAAAGCACGGAAAGGCTAAGGACTGTATAGAATGTGGTCAGTGTGAAGGAGCCTGTCCGCAGCATTTGCCCATAATAAAATATCTGAAAGATGTTTCAAGGCACTTTGATCATTAATTAAAATATTATTTTTAAGGAGAGATAATTATGTCAGATACAGCTATATTAAAGTCGGCAGGTAAACCCCGTTTATCGTTTAAGATACAGACAGCGGCAGCAATTTCCGCAATAATCGGAGCAGTGGCACTTCCGCAGATTTTTCATATGCTCGGAATGGTCTCGGGACTCGGAACGGTTCCGGGTGAGGTATTTCTTCCCATGCATATACCGGTAATAATTGCAGGTCTGTTGGCAGGTCCGTATGCAGGATTGGTTTCCGGACTTATCGGTCCGGCTGTAAGCTTTTTGCTCTGCGGTATGCCGGGTGCTGCAATGCTCCCGTTTATGATGGTGGAACTTTGTGGATACGGACTTATGGCAGGACTTTTGCGTAATGTAAAAATGCCTTGTATTTTAAAGGTGCTTGCCGTTCAGGTATTCGGACGTGCTGTCAGGGCGTGTGCAATACTTGCGGCTGTTTATGTATTCGGAAGTCAGACGGTGAATGCTGCGGTGATATGGACAAGTATAGCAACAGGACTTATCGGCTTGGTACTCCAGTGGGTACTGATACCGCTTTTGGTATATTATGTTGAGGGCAAGATGAAGTATGACAAATGATCTGAAAAGGGCAGGTAGTATTCTTGTAAACGGGGAATATACCTGTGTATTGTGTAGGGATGATATGATTTTTACAAGCAAAGAAAAGGGGATTAAGCCGCTTATAGAGTTTATTGACAGCGGCATAGATTTCAAGGGCTTTTCGGCGGCTGATACAATTGTTGGCAGAGCAGCGGCATTTTTGTATATACTTATGGGTGTGTGTTCGGTGTATGCGGATGTACTAAGCGAGGGTGCCGCTTTGCTGCTCAGTGAAAACGAAATTTCTTTTGAGTATCGTGTAAAAACAAAAGACATACATAACCGCAGCAATACCGGTTTATGTCCTATGGAAGAGGCAGTCAAAAATATTAATGAACCGCAGGCAGCACTTGCTGCAATAAGGGACAAACTTGCCGAGATAATAAAATAAAAACAAAATCCCGACTGTTCACAGAAGAACAGTCGGGTAAATTATTTAGTTCAGTGCATTAATTGCCGCCTTTATCATTTCAATCTTTTCCGCAAATTTAGCGGCATTAGCCTTAACCTCGGCAACTACCTTTTCGGGAGCTTTTGCCATGAATCCCTGATTATTCAGTTTCTTTTCATTAAATTCAAGATCCTTCTGTGCAGTTTCAAGCTCCTTGTTAAGCCTCTTAAGCTCTGCTTCCTTGTCAACAAGCTCATCCATTGGTATATATATCTTTGCGTCTGACGTTACAACCGTTACAGCTCCGTCTATGTCAAAGCTTTCCGCAACCTCAACCTCACTTGCACTTGCAAGACGTGAGAAGAAAGCACTGCCGCTTTTAAATATCTCTGTTTCTTTAGCAGCAATATATACCTTTGCTTTTCTTGACGGGGGAACATTCATTTCGGCACGGCGGTTACGAATAGCCTTTATAGCATCCATAACCATAGTCATTTCTTTTTCCGCCACGGGGAAATTATACTTTTCCTCATACTCGGGGAATTTCTGTGTCATGATTGTTTCACCGTCATGCGGCATTGACTGCCATATTTCCTCGGTAATAAACGGCATGAACGGATGAAGAAGCTTAAGAGTTTTATCCATGACCCAAACAAGAACTTCACGTGCGTTATGTGCGGACTGACCCTGACCCTGCAAACGAGCCTTGGCAAGCTCGATGTACCAGTCGCACAAGCAGTCCCATACAAAGTCGTAAATTTTTTGTACTGCAACGCCAAGCTCAAATTTTTCAAGGTTTTCGGTTATTTCCCTTGCAGTTTTGTTAAGTGTGGAGATTATCCATCTATCCTCAACCGTAAGCTCCTCGGGAAGCTCTCCCTTGACATCGTAATCATCAATATTCATATGAATGAAACGGGCGGCATTCCACAGTTTATTTGCAAAGTTTCTGCAAGCCTCAACCTTTTCGGGGGTATATCTCATATCATTTCCGGGACTGTTGCCCATAACAAGAAAGAAACGCAGGGCATCCGCACCCATTTCCTTTATGACCTCAAGCGGATCAATACCGTTGCCGAGTGATTTAGACATCTTTATGCCGGCTGCATCACGTACTATTCCGTGAATGAATACGGTATCGAACGGCTGCATACCGGTCTGTTCAACAGCAGAGAAAATCATTCTTGCAACCCAGAAGAAGATTATGTCGTAACCGGTTACAAGTGTATTTGTCGGGTAGAAATATTCAAGTTCGGGAGTTTTTTCGGGCCATCCGAGAGTTGAGAACGGCCACAAAGCAGAGCTGAACCAAGTATCGAGTGTATCGGGATCCTGTGTAAGAGCTTTACTTCCGCATTTCGGGCAGGAGCAAGGCGTATCCTTTGATACGATAGTTTCTCCGCAGTCGTCACAATACCATACCGGTATTCTGTGACCCCACCAAAGCTGACGTGATATACACCAGTCCCTGATATTTTCCATCCAGTTAAAATAAATCTTGTCGAAGCGTTCGGGTACGAATTTTGTCTTTCCGCTCTTTACACATTCTATTGCAGGCTCTGCAAGCGGTTTCATTTTAACAAACCACTGCTTAGATACTCTCGGCTCAATTATCGTCTTACAGCGATAGCAGGAGCCGACATTATGCCTGATAGGCTCGATTTTTATAAGGAAACCGCCTTCTTCAAGGTCTTTTACGATAGCCTTTCTTGCCTCATATCTGTCCATTCCCTGATATTTCCCGCCGTTTTCGTTGATAACACCGTTGTCGGTCATTACATTTATAACAGGGAGATTATGTCTTAAACCAACCTCAAAGTCGTTGGGGTCGTGTGCAGGTGTGATTTTAACAACGCCCGTTCCGAAATCAGGCTCAACATATGTATCGGCAATAATCGGTATTTCCTTACCGACAAGCGGAAGTATAACCGTCTTGCCGACAAGGTCTTTATATCTTTCATCATCGGGATGAACTGCAACGGCGGTATCACCGAGCATTGTTTCGGGACGTGTTGTAGCAAGCTCGATATAGCCGCTTCCGTCTGTCAGGGGATATCTGAGGTGCCAGAATGAGCCTTCATGCTCATCAAATACAACCTCCGCATCCGAAATAGATGTGCAGCACGTCGGACACCAGTTTATTATTCTTTCGCCCCTGTATATAAGACCCTTATCATAAAGACGGACAAAAACGTCCTTAACAGCTTTGGAGCAGCCTTCGTCAAGTGTAAAACGCTGACGTTTCCAGTCGCAGGAGCTTCCGAGCTTTTTAAGCTGCTCAACTATTGTATTACCGTATTCCTTTTTCCATTCCCACGCTCTTTCAAGGAATTTTTCCCTTCCGATATCCTCTTTTTCGATACCCTCCTCACGCATAGCCTCAACTATTTTAGCCTCGGTAGCGATAGAGGCGTGATCCGTACCGGGGAGCCAGAGAGTGCTGTAGCCCTGCATTCTCTTGAAACGTATTAGTATATCCTGTAAGGTTTCGTCAAGTGCGTGACCCATGTGGAGCTTACCTGTTATGTTAGGCGGCGGCATCATAATGCAGTATGGTTTTTTATTTTTATCAACCTCAGCATGAAAGAAACCGCCGTTCTCCCAGAATTTATAGATTCTCTCTTCAAATTCAGCGGGATTATAAGCCTTTGCAAGTTCTTTAGCCATATCAAATCCTCCATTTTTTTAACATAAAACAACATCATAAATTATACACCAAACCTATGTTTGTGTCAACCGGAGTGCAGTGATGTATATAAAATTCATATAAAACATTACAAAAATATTGAGTCCGAATAATTTCGGACTCGATATTAATAAGATTGTTTAATTGTCTGCGGGTAACAGGACTTGAACCTGCACCTCCTTGCGAAGACCAGCACCTGAAGCTGGCGCGTCTGCCAATTCCGCCATACCCGCATATATCAATCTAAGCGATTACTAAGATATTATATCAAACGCCATAGGATTTGTCAAGCTTTTTTATTTTTCACTTAATGCGTATAAGCTGAAATAAGCAGGATTAGATTGGCATTTTTATTGTCGTGTAAAATTCGTGGATATAACGTATAAACATACGGAATTATACTGTTATTTGCAGTTTACTCCGTATTTTATACAGAAAACTACAATCCGTATTGCCCGGAAGCCAGAAATGTTTAAAATTTAAGGTAGCAACCGAGTGTTGCGGTGAATTTTGATAATATGGTGGTGGAAGCCGTGAGAATTGCTGTTTATGACAACAGGAACGATGTTCCGGATATGATAAGCTATGTATTGCAGAATATATGCAGAAAGGAAAAAATCGCAGCACATATTGAATTTTTCTCAACTGCTGATGAATTGTGTGAGGCATTTTGCAGGGATAAATATTCCTTTGAACTTGTTATGTTGTATACCGGTCCCGGGGCGACGGAATGTGCGGAATATCTCAGAACGCTGAATAACAGCTTCAGACTTGTATTTCTCACGTCGTATGATATGACGGATATATACGACCTGTTCCAGTATGATATTTCCTCGATAATTCCCGCTTTTATGTCTGAGGAATACATGGTAAGGGAATTTACACGCATACTCAAGGATATTGAAAAATATAAAGCAAGATATCTGACATTTGAAGTAAAAGTGTCTGAAAACAGCTTTGCGGAAAGAAAAATAAAGGTTTCGGATATACTGTATCTGACTGTTGTTGAGAGAAAAATATATCTGAAAACACAGAGGGGAATGTATACTCTCAGGCACAGAAGCTTTACAGATCTTAAAAATCTCATGTTTGGTTATAATTTTATTGAAATAAGCAGATTTTATATTGTAAATTTGGACTATGTCGGATTTATTGAGGGAAATGAAATGAGACTTGATAACGGCACACCGCTGAAAATCAGCCGCAGGCATTTGAAGAATGTAACGGATGCATTTTCCGGTGTATTTGAGGTTCCTCCGCTCAGAAAACGTGCATAGTTATTAATAAATAAACGGACTTAAAAGGCTGTTGTGTATTATTAAGACATGACGGCTTTTTTTGTAATAAATAATTAATAAAGGGTTATGCTTATATAGTAAGGATAAAAATAATCATGTTAGCGGCAAAATGAACATATTTATGTTAATATTTATAATTATTCTTGAAACATTGAAATATTGACATTAAAATACAATAATGATATAATGGACAAGTGTGAAGAACCGGCGTAGGGTCGGTATAACAGAAAAGTTTTTATGAGGTGATGACGGAGTGGAAGAAAACAATGAAAAAGTCCGGGAAAAAGAAATTGACCTGAGAGTTATTTTCAGTGTTCTGAGAAAAAATATAATTCCGTTGGTGCTTGTCACAGTTGTGTTCGGGGCGTGTTTCTTTGTTTATTCTAACTTTTTTATAACAAAAAAGTACAGTGCAAGTGCAGTTCTTATTGTAAATAATAAGAATAAGGATAATGCCGTTATAAACAGCGGCGAAATTACTGCTGCCCAGAGTCTTGCGGATGTATATTCGATAATAATAAAATCCGATGCTGTGCTTCAGCCTGTTCTGACAGACGATAATCTCAGATCAAATTATGCGAAGCATAGTTCCATGACATATGAAAGACTCAGGAATTCCATTTCGGTGTCAAATGTAAACTCGACACAGGTTATAAATATAACTATGACGGATACGGATGCTGCATATGCCAGGGATGTTGTGGATTGTATAGTCGATAAGGCTCCGGAGATAATAAAGGATAAGGTTGAGGCGGGCTCCGTTAATGAGATAAGCGAAGCAAAGATAGACAACAACGGTAAGCCTGTCAGTCCTAATTCTACCAGAAATGCTGTTGTGGGTGCCCTTATAGGCTTTATATTGACAATTGCGGTTGTCTTTATACGTGAGTTTGCGAATAATACCTTCAAAACGGAAGAAGATATTGTCAATGTTCTCGATATACCATTGCTTGGTATAATACCATCTGTAGAAACAAAGGAGTTTAACAAGAATGTTTAATAGATCACGCAGAAATAAGCCCGTTGTAAAAAGTCTGTGCAGTATTGCCGATCCCAATGCTCCGTTTAATTATGTCGAGGCATACAAGATGCTCTGCACAAATATCGAATTTCTTAAGGCAACACAAAAGTGTAAGAGTATTATGACTACTTCTACACTTGCAAACGAGGGAAAGACAAATATTTCAATCAACCTTGCCTTAACCCTTTCCGGATATAACAAGAGTGTCTGCCTTGTTGAGTGTGACCTCAGACGTCCGACAATACATCGTTATATCGCTTCAAACAAAAATTCATACGGACTTACAAATGTCCTGAAGGGTCAGGTTGAGCTCAGTTCCGTTATTCATAAGGTCAGCGGCACAAAGATGAGTATACTTCTTGCAGGTTCTATACCTCCGAACCCTTCCGAGCTTCTTTCGAGTACAAATATGCAGTCCCTTGTTAAAGAGCTTGAAGAGCAGTTTGACTATGTTATATATGATACACCGCCTGTATACCTTGTAACGGATGCGGCAGCACTTGGCAAATATATGGATGGTGCGATATTTGTAATAAAGCATGATTATACCGAAAAGGGTATGGTTATGCAGGCAAAGAAAAACCTTGAAATAGCCGGAGTTAAGATTCTCGGAGCAATTTACAGTACCTACCAAAACAAGACGACAGGTTCGTATTCCAAATATTCAAGGTATAACTACTACTACGATTATTATTCACACGATCAATCCAAAAAAAGCTCAAGCGTTCAGCCTAAGACAAGAAAACCGAAGAAAGATGACGAGGATGATTTCGTAGAAGTATAATATTAATATTACAGAATTTCCGCAGGGGTTTTACCTTGCGGTTTTTTTTGTATTTTACCGCTTATAAAATGCATTTTGCCGATTTAATATTTATTTTTTATAATTTATATGATAATATCATATTACTGCGAAATGAGGTGAGTTGATTTTTGAAGTTTGTTATTGATAAATCCGATAAATACGCGGAAACAGAAATTATAATCAAATGCAGCAGTATTGATGAAGAAGTCAAAAAAATAATCGGGCTTATCGAAAAGTCCGAAAAGAGTGATGTTTTTCTGACGGTTCAGGCGGAGGAGATAACCAAGAAGATAAAGTTTGAGGATATATTTTATTTTGAAAGCGTTGATGAGCGAACCTTTGTATATACCGAGGACAATGTATACAGATGCAAAGAAAAGCTGTATGAGCTTGAGGAAAGACTGAAAGCCGGCTCTTTTGTGAGGATAAGTAAATCGTGTATATTGAATATAGATTGTCTTGAAAGTATCCGTGCCACATTTAACGGAAAACTTGAGGCATTGCTTATAAATGGAGAAAAGGTAATAATCAACAGGCACTATGTTCCGGATTTTAAGCGAAAATTTGGCTTGTGAGGGGTGATAAAATGTTCAAGGAAATGTTTAGTGTAAAACGTATATTATATTATGTTTTTATTTGTTGTGTATCGTTTACAGCATTGGTTTTGATACTCTCTGTACTTAATTACGGTATTAATCATTCATCAAGTGTAAATTATTTCTATATCATGCAATATTTTTCGGTTTGCTTTTTAATATCATTGGTTATGTTTTTTACGGATAAGCTTACCGAAAACAGCAGTAAGCTTGTAAATATGATTACACATATTGCTGATATAACCTTCTGGGTATTCGGTCTCGGAGGATTTGTATATAATTGGTTTCCACTGACAGCATTAGGTTTCGGTATTGCATTTGGTGTACTGATTGGAGTATATATTTTAACCTGTGTTGTGATGTATCTGTTTGATAAAAAATGGGTAGATGATGTAAATAAAATAATTATGAAGCAAAGAAAGGTGAGGCAAGATGGCAAAAAAGATAATTGAGGTAAACGGTCTGGTCAAGGAATATAAGCAATTGAGAGCAGTCGACGGCTTATCGTTTGACGTGTATGAAAAGGAAATAATAGGCTTGCTCGGACCTAACGGAAGCGGAAAATCAACGACAATCAATTCAATTCTTTCACTCCTGAAATACAGTGAGGGGAGCATTAAGATTTTCGGAAAGGAAATGAAGCCCGATGCCTATGACATCAAGCGTGAGATTGGCGTTATTTTTCAGGAAGTAGCTGTATTTGAGGAGCTGACGGTTTATGATAATATTGACTATTTCTGCGGTCTGTACATAAGTAATAAAAAGCAGAGAAGGCAATATGTCGAGGATGCAATTCAGCTTGTCGGCATAGGGGATTATAAAAAATTCTATCCGAAACAGCTTTCGGGAGGACTTCTAAGACGACTTAATATAGCCTGCGGTATCGCACATAAGCCGAAACTGATTTTTTTCGACGAACCGACGGTTGCGGTTGACCCGCAGAGTAGGAATAATATACTTGAGGGTATAAAAAAGCTGAGGGATGACGGTGCAACTATCCTCTATACAACACATTACATGGAGGAAGTGGAGCAGATATGCGACAGGATTATCATAATTGACAAGGGTAAGATAATAGCAAGCGGAACTTCCGACAGTCTGAAGAAGCTTGCAAAGGTCGGAGAAAAAATCACAGTTGAGATATATAAGCTTACGGATAATATTATTGAGGAAATCAAAGGTCTTAAACACGTAATAAATGTTGCATATGATTCAAATATTATGGTTGTATCGTATGACGGAGGGAAAAATAATATTGCAGATATGATAGATTTTCTCCGAAATAATGAAATATCCTATAATAAGATATATTCGGAAAGACCTACACTTAATGATGTATTTCTTGAACTTACGGGCAAGGAGCTGAGAGATTGATGTTTATGCATAATTTTAAATATTCCCTTTTGCTTCTGCTGAAAAACAAACAGCTGATTTTCTGGACACTTGCCTTTCCTCTTATAATGTGTGTGCTTTTTAATATGGCATTTTCGGATATAACAGAAAAAACCGGTAAATTCGATCCGGTGGATATCGCTGTTATAAATGATGATGACTTTAAGAGCAACAGTATATATAAAGACACTATGAAAACGCTCGGAGAGGGAGATGACAG
>CANQAJ010000018.1 GCA_947589365.1 uncultured Clostridia bacterium
CCTCGGTTTTTGCCGGGGGATTTGCCGTTTTTATATCAGATTTTATGTACACGGCATATTTTCGGAGTAATGAAAAGTAATTGACATAATACGGCGAAAATTATATAATATAACTAAAGGAAGGGGTGATACCGATGGATGATGAATTAACAGATTACCGCACAACAAAATATAAAACTAAGGACAGCGTATTTTCGTGTCTTTTCGGGGATCCGAAAAATATCCTTGAATTGTACAAAGAGCTTCACCCTGAGGATACTGATGTAACGGTGGATGATATTCAGATAGAAACACTTGAAACCGTGCTTGTTAATGATATATACAATGATTTGGGCTTTATCGTAAAGGACGGGGAAAAATCAAAATATATCCTTTTGGTTGAGGCACAAAGCAAATGGACAGAAAATATTTCTCTGCGTATGCTTTTTTATATCACGGAAACATATAGACGTTATCTCAGGGCGACTAATCAAAGCGAGCATATATATAGTAAGGTTGAGCTTCCGAAGCCCGAATTTTATGTTGTCTATACGGGCGGAAAAAATGTATCGGACGAGGTATCATTCAATCAGACGTATTTTGGCGGTGAGGCACCGCTTGATATCAGAGTACGGGTACTGAAAAAGACAAATGCAGCGACAATTTACGGGCAGTATATTAATTTTAGCAAAGTATACGATGAGCAAAGAAAAATTTACCGAAATACAATAGAGTGTATCAGGGAAACCATAAGGATTTGTTTGGAAAAAGGTTACCTTGTTGATTTCCTTAACACACATAAGAAGGAGGTATATTCCATGTTATCCGAATTATTTGATGAACAAGCTCTCCGTGAGCAATATGATGTAGCCTTGATAGCAAAGAGCAGGTCGGAGGGGGAAGTAATAGGGGAAGTAAAAGGAATCATGAAAACACTTATAGATCTGGTTAAAAAAGGTATACTGACAGTTCCACAGGCTGCCGATCAGGCAAATCTGACAGTTGAGGAGTTTGAAGCAAAAACCGGACTGAAAACAACCTGATATTTATGTAAGTTGGAAAACGAACGGAGTTTGAGGGATTGTCCCGGGTTCCGTTCGTTTTATTTTATCGGAGATAATTTTTTAGAATGTCTGTGTTCAGAATTTGAATTTTTCTGTAACCTGTTTTTATTGCACCGCTTTTTGCAAGTTCGTTTATCAGCTTGCTTACGGTTATCTGTATTGTCCTGTTTTTTATGGTGTGAGAGCATGAATGATATAATTTTTCAGAACAGGCTGCGTGTTGCTCGTGCGGAAAAACGGATGTCACAGGGGGAGCTTGCCGAAACGGTGGGCGTTTCCGGACAGACTATCAGTTCAATAGAGAATAATCAGTTTTGCCCGAGTGCAAAGTTAGCTTTGCTTTTGTGCATAGCACTTGATAAAAAATTTGAAGAGCTTTTCTTTTTTGAGGAAAGCTGAAAGGTACGTTTATAAGTTTTAATCTTCATATACATTCCTCCTAAAAAGCGGTCGATCCCTCGGTTTTTGCCGGGGGATTTGCCGTTTTTATATCAGATTTTATGTACACGGCATATTTTCGGAGTAATGAAAAGCAATTGACATAATACGGCGAAAATTATATAATATAACTAAAGGAAGGGGTATATTCCATGTTATCCGAATTATTTGATGAACAAGCTCTCCGTGAGCAATATGATGTAGCCTTGATAGCAAAGAGCAGGTCGGAGGGGGAAGTAATAGGGGAAGTAAAAGGAATCATGAAAACACTTATAGATCTGGTTAAAAAAGGTATACTGACAGTTCCACAGGCTGCCGATCAGGCAAATCTGACAGTTGAGGAGTTTGAAGCAAAAACCGGACTGAAAACAACCTGATATTTATGTAAGTTGGAAAACGAACGGAGTTTGAGGGATTGTCCCGGGTTCCGTTCGTTTTATTTTATCGGAGATAATTTTTTAGAATGTCTGTGTTCAGAATTTGAATTTTTCTGTAACCTGTTTTTATTGCACCGCTTTTTGCAAGTTCGTTTATCAGCTTGCTTACGGTTACTCGTGTTGCTCCTATAATACTCCCTATTTCTTCGTGAGTTGCAGTTATTATGTTGTTTCTGTTTTGTGCGGCACATTCAAGCAGAAACTGACATAGTCTGCTTTTTGCACTGAGAAAGGCTATGGAATCCACCTGAGAGGAAAGAAGTCTTATTGTATTTGACTGGAGTCTGAGAAGCTCAAGTGCAGTCTGAGGTCTGCGGCGGATGATGTCGGTAAGGATATTTTTGCTGATAAGAATAAGCTCCGAACGAGTTACGGCTTTTGCAGAGGACATTCTTTCCCGCCCGTCAAAAAATGCGGCCTCACCAAATACGGCTCCCTGCGTTATTACTGAAAGAGTCTTTTCCGAGCCGTTTTCGGAAGATATGAATATCTTTACACGCCCCTTTTTGAGATAGTATAAATAATCGGGGGAATCTCCCTGAGAATAAATTATTTTGCCCGTATCGAACATTCGTGACATCGGCATGGACTCCAGTATATCAATAAGCTCCTGAGCCTGCGGAATTTTACCCTTTTGCAGATATATGGTCGGATTTTCTCGAGCCATAAAAATTCTCCTTTTTAATTTTTCCGTTACTGTTTTTGGTTAGTAATGATATCCGATGTGCCGGAAAATATTTTTCCCCGCAATCGCACACGCATAAATAACAGATACAGATTGTTTCTTAATTAGAATTGTATCGTACTTTACATTCTTTTTCAAGACCTTATGTTAAAATAGTGGGGAAGAAATTTTTTGGGAGGTCGATTTTATGGGAATGACAATGTCACAGAAGATACTTGCGGCTCATGCAGGTCTTGACAGTGTAAAGGCCGGTCAGCTTATCGAAGCTAAGCTGGATATGGTTCTCGGCAATGATATAACCTCGCCTGTCGCTATCAATGTATTTAACGATGGAGGGGCAACTCGGGTGTTTGATAATACCAAAATTGCTATGGTAATGGATCATTTTACACCTAACAAGGATATAAAGGCTGCCGAGCAATGTGCACAGGTAAGACGCTTTGCAAATAAGTATGATATCAAGAATTATTTTGATGTAGGTCAGATGGGAATTGAACACGCACTTCTCCCCGAGAAGGGTCTTGTCGGTCCCGGAAGCCTTTGCATAGGTGCGGACAGCCATACCTGTACATACGGGGCACTCGGTGCTTTCTCGACAGGTGTGGGTTCAACGGATATGGCGGCAGGAATGATAAGCGGAAAGGCATGGTTCAAGGTTCCGTCTGCCGTTAAATTTGTTCTTACGGGAAAGCCGGCAAAATATATAAGCGGTAAGGATGTTATACTTCATATAATCGGTATGATCGGAGTTGACGGTGCACTTTATAAATCAATGGAGTTTTGCGGTGACGGTCTTAAGTACCTTAATATTGATGACAGACTTTGCATAGCTAATATGGCTATAGAAGCAGGGGCAAAGAACGGTATATTCCCTGTTGACGATATAACAAGAGAATATACAAACGGTCGGTTCAAAGGTGAAGCGAAAGAATATTGTGCAGATGATGATGCCGAATATGAGGCTGAATATATTATCGACCTGAGCAAGCTCCGTCCTACGGTTGCCTTTCCGCATCTTCCCGAAAATGCACGCACGGTTGATGAGATAGGCAAAACCGAGGTAAAAATAGATCAGTCGGTTATCGGCTCATGTACAAACGGAAGAATAACGGATCTGCGTGCGGCGGCTGAAATTATGAAGGGCAGAAAGGTTGCCGACGGTGTTCGCTGTATAGTTATTCCGGCAACACAAAGCGTATATCTTCAGGCTATGCGTGAGGGCTTGCTTGAAACATTCATAGAAGCGGGTGCCATAGTATCGACACCGACCTGCGGACCGTGTCTTGGCGGATATATGGGAATATTGGCAAAGGGAGAAAGGGCCGTTACAACGACAAACAGAAATTTTGTCGGCAGAATGGGTCATGTTGAATCCGAGGTATATCTTGCTTCTCCGGCGGTTGCCGCTGCAAGTGCCGTTACAGGATATATCACAGATCCCGCAGCACTAAAGGACTGATTTATAAATCGGAGGGGAGAGCATTATGAAAGCACAGGGTACAGTACATAAATACGGAGATAATGTTGATACGGATGTAATAATTCCCGCAAGGTATCTCAATACAAGCTCACACAGCGAGCTTGCTGCTCACTGTATGGAGGATATTGACATAGATTTTACCAAAAGGGTAAAGAAAGGAGACATCATGGTTGCCGAGAAGAATTTCGGCTGCGGTTCTTCGAGAGAACACGCACCGATAGCCATAAAGGCGTCGGGTATAAGCTGTGTTATAGCTTCTACATTTGCAAGAATATTCTATCGTAACTCCATTAATATAGGATTACCGATACTTGAATGTGAGGCGGCTTCAAAGGAAATCAAGGCGGGCGATGAGGTAAGTGTGGATTTTGATACGGGTATCATAACCGATATAACCACGGGAAAGACCTATCAGGCAGAGCCGTTTCCTCCGTTTATACAGAGTATAATAGCTGACGGCGGACTTATCAATCATGTGACAAAGAAATAAACATAAAAGTAAAAGGAGCTTTTGCCTGCGTATCGGCTGCACAGGCAAAAGCTCTCTTTTTAATTTTCATTGCGGCATAATAAAATTAATACAAATGCTGAAATTATTTTGTACCGTATACCGTTCTTTACAATGCGTGTTATTTATTCTATACAGCTAATTTCTTTCTTACTTCTTTCAATATATTCATGTCGTTTTCGTGGCGGCACATTTTCATTGCCTCATCTATGCTCACCCATAAATAATAATCTATTTCGCTCTGCTGCATACTTACAACGCTTCTTTCTGCTTTTGCCAGAAAGAATACAGCGGTCTTGCGGATTTTTCCGAACGGACGATAACAGCTTATCTGACGGAATCCCGGCACTATTTCTACATTAAGTCCCGTTTCCTCCTTGATTTCACGCAGAGCCGTCTGTTCTTCATTTTCTCCGCTTTCGATATGTCCTTTTGGAAAGGTCCAGCATTTTCCGTTATGGTTTTTTACAAGAAGAATTTTTACATCATTTCTTTCGTTTAACCTGTATATTACGGCACCGCATGATTTTTCATATATGCAGTTTATCTTTTTGAAGGGAACAGATGTATTATACAGTCTTTCGGCAATATCGGGTTCATAAAATACCTCATCGATCGGTGCCGCTACCAGACGTGTCTGAGAACCGATGTCCCCCATTGCGGAGGCTATGACCGTACAGTCAATAGTGCCGTGAAGCTCAGAGTCTGTTATAACATAAACCTGTCTTCTGTCACTGCTGTCAACTATATAGCCCGAATACAGCCTTTTTTCGGTAAGCGTACCGAATATTTCTATTGTAACATTTTTTCCGAGCAATCCGATACACCTCCGTTATTTTATCGTTCCTCTCTATGTCGGTAATTTGTTTCCTGTTATTTTAATATGCTCTTAAGCTCGTCAAGACGAACCTGAGTATTTGCCGTCATAACGCTGTTAAGTATAAGTACATCTGTATATTTGTTCTTCTTTATATAATCTATGATATTTCCGTCATAATATGTCGGATCTACAATATATACTTCGTCAAAGTCATTGGCAGTATATGGAGCAAATGCACAGCCGTAGGAATCCTTTATTATGCAAAGCTTTCTGCCTGTTTTCTTATCGGTCTTTATATCCATATACGGATTGTTTCCCCATATAAATGCACTGTAGGCATTGGAACCCTCCGCAAAAGTGGCAAGAAGGGAAACTTCCTGCGGAGAATCCTTGCCGTTTTCGAGAAGCGTACAGGTGTAATTTCCGGGGATATCATAATATTTTACCGTATCGGGATTTGCTGCAAGTACTTTATTTCCGTTCGGTTTTTTCTCTGTTTTGGTAGAAACCAAAAGTGAGCCTGTGAAATTCTTTATCTCGCCGGACGAGAGCTTTTTTATATCAAGACCGTCCACTCCGGCTGCCTTGCAGAAATCCTTGTATGCATAATATGCACCGAGAGCTGTCCAGTTATGGTCGGTTTTGAAATAGGTATATTCGTTTTTGTGACTGTCGAGAGATTTTGTTACGTCAATGGTCGTTATGCTTTTATCGACAGATGAATATATCATATCTATATTTTCTTTTTCGTCATTTCCGAGATCTTTATATTTGTCGGGGAGTCCGAAGAGTCCGTGTGTCGGGGCAACCATGCTGTAAACCTTTACGTTATTACCGAGTGATTTTTTAATTCCGGTTATGGTTGCGGCATAATTTTTTGCACTTTCATCGGTACCGTAAAATATTTCATATCCCTGTTTGTCATATACGAAAACATTTCCGTCAAACGTTCCCTTTATATTTTTTGCCGGGGCTGATGATTGAACAGATGATTCGACAGACGATTCTTTTGATGCTTCGGATTTTTCGTCAACCGAACTTTGAGTTTCGGATGCGGCTGTTGAATTTACGGAACTTTCCTTTTCGGAGCTTATTTCGGCATTTTTGCCGAATACGCCGAAATATGCACATAATGCAACGGCTGCGGCTGCGATAACAGTACATATTGAAACAATTATTATTATATTCTTTTTTCCTCCTCCGCCTCCGCTCGGACTTCTGCGATATCCGCCGTAGCCGTAGGAATGTGATCTGTAATTATATCCGTAAGAAGATCTTCTGCCCATTTTTATTCCTTCCGTATCCATACAATTATATTTATCACCATTATAATCTATATTGGCAAAAAAAACAATCCGATAATACTACAAACTTAAGCAATAATTTACAAAATATTTATTATATTTATGCAAGAGCTTTCTTCGCTTATTCAAATTTTTTTTAATTAAGCTATTGACATTATATACTATGCATGGTATAGTATTATCCGAGGTGAGGTATAAGGTGGATATACAGCTGAAAAGGGGCTTGCTTGATATATCTGTATTGGCGGCAATAAAAAATGAGGATTCATACGGGTATAAAATCATAAAGGATATAAAGCCGTATCTTACCATATCCGAATCGACACTCTATCCGATACTCCGTCGTCTTGAATCGGCAGGTTTGTTGACAGAATATTCTGTTGAGCATAACGGCAGGCTGCGTAAATATTACCATATAACCCCGGCGGGGATAGAAAGAATTAAAATGTTTGATGATGAATGGAAGGAAATATTGGCTATACATGATTTTGTTACAAGGGAGGATAAAAAGAATGACTAAAAATGAATTTACGGCTCGGCTGAGAAAATTTCTCGGCGGATTATCACAGGAGGATATTGAAAGGTCAACAGCGTTTTATTCCGAAATGATTGACGACAGTATAGAGGATGGTATGAGCGAGGAAGAGGCTGTTGAGGCTTTGGGGAATATTGAGGACATTGTTATAAGCATAAAATCGGAAAATACAGACAAAGCAAAGAAAGACGCCGAAACGGGTTATAAAACGAAAGATACCGCTGTAAAGGGAAAAAAAGGGAGAATTTCAAAGAATAGACTGATTGCGGTTATAGCGACCTTTCCGTTATGGATAGGTATAGTTGCCGGACTTTTCGGGGTATATATCGGTCTGTGGGGTGTGTTTGTCGGCTTATGCGGTGCGGCAATAGGATTTGCGGTCGGTGCTGTGGGAGGACTGATAGTTTCACCTGTACTGTTTGCTGCATCGGTATATACAGGCTTGATGCTGGTGGGTTGTTCTCTTATGCTCGGCGGTCTGGTTGTGCCTTTTGTTTTTGTATTGAAAATTATAGCAAAAGGACTGGTTGAGATTTTCAAATTATCTGTCAGGGGTATAAAGACCATACTTATTACAAAGGAGGCGTGAAAAATGACTAAGAAAATGAAAAAGCTTATGGTAATATCCGCCGTTATTTTCGGTATTGGACTTATACTGTGTCTTATTGCGGCAATATCGGTAGATTTTGACTTTTCAAGACTCAGCACTGCGGT
Source organism: uncultured Clostridia bacterium (assembly GCA_947589365.1). Classification (GTDB taxonomy): domain Bacteria; phylum Bacillota; class Clostridia; order Oscillospirales; family Acutalibacteraceae; genus UBA1213. Next base: position 7,965 of record CANQAJ010000018.1, read on the forward strand.
ATATGAGAAAAAAACAAAGGTTATAAATACGGAATTTGATGAAATAGATATACAGGATATGTCGGATAGCGTAGAACTTAAACCATCGGATGACGGAAAATGTAAAATTGTATATTATGATTCAAACAAAATTATACACAATATAGATATATCGAAAGGTACCCTGAAGATTAAGGCTGAATACAGGAACTGGACATCTTATATTTTTAACATTAACATAGGACGGGATATGACAATATATCTGCCGGAAAAGGAGTATGAGAAGCTTTATATTTCGACAGTCGGCGGAAATATAAATATGGACGAGTTTGCGTTTGAAGATACGGAGCTGCATACTGTCAGTGGAAATATCAGTGCTTATGGAAGCGGTGAGGTTAAGATATCTACAACAAGCGGAGCTGTGGATGTTACGGGCAAAACGGATAATGGTGCGGAGATTTCAAGCGTAAGCGGCGATATAAGGCTGAATAAGTTTATATCGGAGTCGCTCACGGTAGGTACGACAAGCGGAGCTGTGGATGTCATGGGCAAAACGGATAATGGTGCGGAGATTTCAAGCGTAAGCGGCGATATAAGGCTGAATGAATTTACATCGGAATCACTCACGATAGGTACGGCAAGCGGAGATGTATATCTTGATGAGTCTGATGCAGACAAGATAAATATTTCCACCGTAAGCGGAGATGTCGGTGGAGATCTTTTGGGTGATAAGGAAATACACACGGATACTGTAAGCGGTTATATCAATGTCCCGAAGTCGGTTAATGGGAAGCCCTTATGCGAAATACATACAACAAGCGGAAATATTATTTTAGAAAATAAATAAATCCGACGCTGCGGACAAAGCAAGGGTTAACTCATATGCTGCTGAGTATTAGCATGGTTTTGTCTTATTATCGGGAAAATATTGACGCTGACTTGCCTTTTTGGTATAATTGACCTACGTTGATAAAGATTTATTGGAGTGATGATTTTGACAGTTGTTTTGATAATATCAGCTTTACTGTGTTTTGCCGGATGTAAGATTAAGACGGAAGGTGAATATTTTGATGACTATATATCATTAGATAAAACAAACGCAATAAAGGGTATTTTTCTGATTTGTGTTTTTTTCAGACACTTTGCTCAGTATGTTGAGCTTTCCGGGCCTTATAACACTTTTTTTACTGCGTTTAATCTTGGCTTGAAACAGCTTTTGGTAACTTTATTTTTGTTTTATTCAGGTTTCGGAATTATGGAATCAATAAGCAAAAAAGGCAAAGATTATGTAAAAAGTATACCCGTTAAAAGGGCTCCGAAAGTATTGCTGCATTTTGATATGGCGGTAATATTGTATATTATTTTTCGTATTGTAACAAGAGGGAAAATAAGTATTCAAAAAGCGTTACTGTCTTTGGTATGTTGGGAATCTGTGGATAATTCAAACTGGTATATACTTGCTATTGTATCGTTATATCTTTTAACGTATTTTTCGTTCAGATTTTTAAAAAATAAATATGTATCCGCAGTTATTGTTACGGTTTTATCTGTGTTTTATATAATGCTTTTGATGAGGTTCAAGCCTGACTACTGGTATAATACAGTATTATGCTATCCTTTGGGAATATGGTATTCATTGTTTAGAAAAAATTTTGAAAAGGCAGTAATGAAGAATGATATAATATATTTTCTGTTTTTGACGACTTTTTTGTCGTTGTTCTTACTGTTATATAATAAATTGGGGGTAAGCACATGGATATATGAAGCCTGCTGTCTGATGTTTGTTATGTGTGTTGTTTTGGTTACTATGAAAATACAGTTTGATAACGAATTACTTCGTTTCTTTGGAAAACATTTGTTCAGTCTTTATATTTTACAAAGACTGCCAATGATTTTCTTTAAAAAAATACTCAATTGTAACAGCCATCCGTATATATTTTTTGTCATGTCTTTTATTTGTACTGTTTTAATTGCATTGATATTTGATTTCTTTATGAAGAAATTTGATAATTTCTATGATAATAAATTTTTGGCATTATTTAAGAAAAAATAACGGAAACCCAAAGTAGGAAATTTCTGCATGGGAGCAGGAGCATATAGAATTACTTTTGGAAATTGCTCCTGATGAATTTGATGTTTTGCATTACGGTGCTGCTGCGGAACTGAGGGTAAAAAAAGAGCGTACTGATGATATCATTGTTTATGCTTGTTGATATTAAATAAAATATCCGAATAATGACGATTTATAATTTTGTAATAATTACTTTACAAATGGGATAAAAAATGCTATAATTCCTTTTAAGTTAATTTTCAATCGGAGGTTCGGTTATGAAATTTTTTAAAAAATGTACCGCTTTCTTACTTGCTGCGACTTGCCTGAGTGCTTTTGCTGCCGGATGTTCACAGGGCAATAAAGACGATTCGAGTGATACAAATTCAAAAGCTGAGTCCGGAATCGTTATAAAAAGGGAATCGGAATATTTCAAGGTATTCCCCGGCGAATTAAAGGACGATTATGTGATCTGTGCGGGAAAGGCGGATCTTGAGATTATTGAAGATATTGATGAAGCTGCTGATGAAGATGTCCTGTCAGATTCGAGTTACAACTTCAGCATTATTTCTGCCGAACCTTTGGATGACAGTGACATAAAGGTTGAAATAGACACCAATGTGCCTTATACAGTGTCATTTTGGGAATCCGTTGAGTCAAAAGAAAAATTCGAGCAGGATCTATGTCTTCAGTATAATAAATTTGATGGGAACAATAATGACGAGAGAACGGAGAAGAGAATAAACGCGGAATACGAAATGCTGACCGATGATCAATTCCCGCATTATTATACAAAACTATGTACGGTTGCCTTTGGCAGGGAGGGTTCTGCAAAGGAGGAAAACGAGGCGGAAAGTCTTTATATTCCTGCCGAATGTTTTATAAGTGAGGAAAGCATAAATGAGATGAAGGTATCCGTCAAAGGCAAAGCTTATGATGTCAATATCGGGGAAATAAAGTTTGAAACAAATACGGAGCCGGGAGATGACGGAGAAAATGCTCTGTCTTTTGAGTCCGATTCCTACGGACGCACTAATTTATACACTATAGATAACGGTGGTATAATAAGTCTTACTAAGTACCAAGCGGATATCAAAAATGATATAATCATAAAGGATATAAAACTTCTTAATAAATCCGAAACCTTATCTCTGGATGAGGTCAGTATTGGGGAGGATTATTTAGACATAAGGGAATGGAAAAAAGGAGAGGATCTGGAGTTAAGCAAGGATTCACAGGTATATTTTAATTTTACCTTTAAAGATACCGCTTTTGAAAAAATACATGACGGTATCTTGAAAGTTTATTTAGCGATAGAATATGAATCCGGCGGCAAAACTTATACAGCCAATGAAGTATTGGATTTCCAATGTAACATCGCAGACCCGCATATGCTGTACGCAATATATAATGATAATATAGATTTAGAGTCATATTATGACAGATAATGTTGTTAATGGTATTCCGTTATTTAACGGATGACCGGGAAATTACCCGACCGATTTTACGGTATCTTATAATAAATTCACTTCCCGAAGCCGGTTGATGTCGGCTTCGGGAAAATGCTGTCTGAAAGCAGAGCATAACAAACTATTGTAATTTGAGGAAATATGCGGTATAATTGGTATTGTAAAAAAATGCGTGAGCATATATTTATTAAGATTAGAAATTCGGAGGAAATTAAAATGCAGAAAAAAGGCGAGCTGGTATCGTTCAGACCTGATATCAAGGTTATTGATTGTACATTGAGAGACGGAGGACTTGTAAATGATTTCGCATTTACGGACGAATTTGTGCATGATCTGTACAGGACAAATATCGAAGCGGGAATAGATTATATGGAATTTGGTTACAAAGCAGACAAGGATATGTTTGACGAAAACAAATTCGGCAAATGGAAATTCTGTAATGATGATGATATACGCAAGGTTGTAGGCGATAATGATACAGACTTAAAAATATCCGTTATGGCTGATGTCGGAAGAACCAATTTCAAGAGGGATATCATAAATAAGGCGGACAGCCCTATTGATTTGGTGCGTGTAGCTACATATATCAATACCATCCCGGCGGCTATTGAGATTGTGGAATACTGCAAGAATAAGGGTTATGAAACGACAATTAATATAATGGCTATATCAAAGTCAAATGACAGTGATCTCGAGGACGGTCTTGAGATAATCGGAAAGAGCTGTGTTGACATGGTTTATATTGTTGACAGCTACGGTTCACTTTATCCCGAGCAGATGCGCAGGCTTGCCGAAAAGTATCTTGAAATGGGGGATAAATACAACAAGAAGATAGGTGTTCACGCACATAACAATCAGCAGCTTGCTTTTGCCAACACGATAGAAGCTCTTACAATGGGTGTAAGCTATCTTGATTCAACGGTCAGCAGTATGGGACGTGGAGCAGGTAACTGTCCGACTGAGCTTCTTCTCGGTTTTCTGAAAAATCCTAAATACCACATTACGCCTGTGCTTGAATTTATAGAAAAACATATAAATAAGCTTAAAGCAGATGGAGTTGTATGGGGATATGATGTTCCGTATCTTCTTACAGGAAGACTTAATCAACACCCGAGAGATGCAATTAAGTTTACAGCCGACAAGAGAACGGATTATGCCGATTTCTTCCGCTACCTCTACGACAAAGACGTCTTCTAATGCGGGCGGGGGAACCCCCGCGGGCAATTCGCGGTTTCGCTCACTTGCGTTCGCTCTGTTTATAGTGGAGGATAGTCTGTTTCCGCGATAGGTAGTTTGCCTGACGGAATGCGGCAGAAAGTATCGAGAGCGGCGTGCCGCCGCTGTCATGTTCGCGGTTTCGCTCACTTGCGTTCGCTTTGTTTATAGTGGAGGGTAGTCTGTTTCCGCGATAGGTAGTTTGCCTGTCGGTGTGCGTAAGAGAGTGTTGAGAGCGGCTCTGCGAGCCTCTCCGAAGCTACAAATGACAAACTTATTACTTATTCGTTGAGCAAATTCACGGTCGAGCCAAAGACTGATTTGTTTGAGAAAACTAATTACGGATTGACGGCGGCGGCACGCCGCTTATTCATCGAGCAAATTTACGGTCGAGCCATAGACTGATTTGCCTGAAAAAACTAATTACGGATTGACGGCGGCGGCACGCCGCTTAGGGGGAGTGTATTATGACGCTTGAGAAACTTCTTGCAAAACTTGATTATACCGTTGTTTCCGGTAAGACGAATGTGGAAATATCGGATGTTATATATGATTCACGAAAAGTTGTTAAGGATTGTGTGTTCGTCTGCCTTATCGGCTCCGCCTTTGACGGGCATGAGTTTGCACAGAATGCTTCGGATACGGGTGCGGCGGCTGTTATCGTTAGTGAAGGTATTTCGGTAGACGGTGCGGCTGTAATAAAGGTTGAAGATACAAGAAAAGCACTCGCTGTTATATCCGCCGAGTATTTCGGAAATCCTGCTGAGGAACTTACTACTATCGGAATTACAGGAACTAAAGGAAAAACAACAACCGCATCAATGGTTCATTCCATCCTTGAAAAGGGCGGTATCAAAACGGGAATTATCGGTACTCTCGGTATAATCATAGGCGATAAACATATAAAGACAGATAATACAACACCGGAATCCTATGAAATACAAAAAGCGATGCGGCAGATGATTGATGAGGGCTGCAAGTGCTGCGTTATGGAGGCTTCATCCCTCGGAATAAAATGGCACAGAACCGACGGATTTATTTTTGATTACGGAATATTTACGAATTTCTCACATGACCATATAGGCGGAGTTGAACATCCTACGATGGAGGATTATCTGCATTGTAAGTCGCTTTTATTCAGACAGTGCAGGGTCGGTATTATGAATATTGACGATCCGACATATGAAAAAATGCTCGAGGGGCATACCTGTACGGTTGAAACTTACGGCTGTAATAGTGGGGCGGAGCTTAGAGCATCGGATGCAAGACTTATTTCTCGTGCCGGATATCTCGGCGTTCATTTTAAGCTGAGCGGCTGTCTGTCTATGGATATAGATGTCGCAATACCCGGTATGTTTACCGTGCATAATGCACTCGCCGCAATAGCTGTTTGCAGACATTTTGATATTACGGAAAAAAATATTTATGACGGACTTAACGAGGTCAAGGTAAAGGGCAGAGTTGAAAGTGTTAAAGTACCCGGCAATTATACATTGCTTATAGACTATGCACATAATGCCGTCAGTATGGAAAATATTCTTACCACACTCAGGGAATATAACCCGACAAGACTTATAACCCTTTTCGGTGCCGGAGGTAACAGACCGAGGGACAGACGTTTTGAAATGGGTGAAATATCGGGAAAGCTGTCCGATCTGTCTGTTGTGACGGAAGATAACTCCCGTATGGAAGCTGTTGAGGATATAATTGCAGATATAAAGGTCGGACTTGACAAAACCAACGGAAAATATATAACCATACCCGACAGGACGGATGCTATACGTTACTGTATAGAAAATGCACAGGACGGAGATATAATAGTCCTTGCCGGAAAGGGTCACGAGGATTATCAGGATAAAAACGGTGTTAAAACACATTATGACGAGCGTGAGGTCATAGCCGGAATTTTAGAGGAAATGACGGAGAGTGTATAATGGGTAAAGATGATATTTTTATAATCGGCAAAAATCTTACGGCAGAAAAGGCTGCCGAGGCTGTCGGGGGAGAGATTCTCTGCGGAGATATCAATGCAAAAATAGAAAACGTACAGTTTGACAGCAGAGCGGTCGGAGAGGGTTCTCTTTTTGTTCCCATAAAGGGGGAACGAGTGGATGCACACCGGTTTATTGAGGATTGTCTGAAAAAGGGAGCAAGTGCGGCTTTAACGGAGCATGATATTCCGGAAAATACTTATGGCAAGGTATGTATAAAAGTTGACAATACCCTTGATGCACTGCAAAGGCTTGCGGCATGGTACAGAAGTCAATTTTCTCTGAAGCTGGTCGGAGTTACGGGAAGTGTCGGCAAGACAAGCACAAAGGAAATGATAGCCGCAGCACTTTCCGGCGGTCTTGACGTTATGAAAACTCAGGGCAATAAAAACAGCCAAATAGGTATGCCCTGTACGATGTTTGATATTAAAGAGGAAAACGAAGCAGCAGTTATAGAGATGGGAATGTCCGAGTTCGGAGAAATGGACAGGCTATGCGATATAGCCAAGCCCGATATAGCCGTTATGACAAACATAGGCAAGGCTCATATTGAAAATCTGAAAACTCAGGAAAATATTATGTCTGAAAAATTCAAAATAACCAAACATTTTGGTAAGGACAGCATACTTTTTCTTAATGGTGATGACAGGCTTTTGAAAACTCTGCATAATAAGCAGAAATTCAAAACAGTAACTTTCGGATTTTCTGCTGATTGCAGTTACAGAGCTGAAAATATACGTACCGAGGGGTTTAATACCGTATTTACATTATGCAGAGATGGAAAAACAAAAGAAATAACTATTCCTGCTCTTGGTGAGCATAGTGTAAGAAATGCACTTGCGGCAATAGGTGCAGGCGAGGCACTCGGGCTTGATATCGAAAAAATACAAAGCGGACTTATGACATATAAAAATGCTCCGATGCGTCAGCAAATATATAAGCTCAAAGGTATCACTCTTATAGATGACAGCTATAATGCAAGTCCGGAGGCAACGATAGTATCGCTTGATGTTTTGAAGAGCATTTCCGGAGGTAAGTCCATAGCTGTCCTTGCGGATATGCTTGAATTGGGCGAACAGGCTGAAAGTGAGCATTACGCAGTGGGGAAGGCTCTTGCGGAAAAAGGGATAGACGGTCTTGTTGCCGTAGGTTCGCTTTCCGAAAATACCGCAAGAGGAGCGGCAGACAGCGGATGCATTAATGTGTTTACTGCCAAAACAAATGATGAGGCATACGAAAAGCTTAAGGAGCTTATTTCCGATGGCTGTACGGTACTCGTGAAAGGCTCACGAGGTATGCATACGGAGGAAGTTGTAAAAAAGCTTCTTTCGGATTATAATTGAATAGGAGAATTTCGGTCGGCTGTTGTACAAATGTTTGTATGACAGCCGCTGTTTATATTTGTACAATGTTACAAATTGTATTTTGTCATATTTTTTTGCGTTATAGAGGTTGATTTTATGACAAAATGGAGTATAATATAATTGAGGATTTGAAAGGGGGATATTAAAATGATAAATGATATAGTGAAAACAGGGTCAAATATTAAAAAACTCAGAGAAAGTGCTAATTTGACACAGCGGCAGCTTGCCGATTATCTAAAAGTGGATCAGAGCCTTATCTCAAAATTTGAAAAAGGTGAAAGGACTGTAAGCTCGGAAATATTAAGTCAGCTTGCAGTGCTGTTTTGTTGCCCGGTTGCATCACTTGTTTCTGATGGAGAATTGAATCCGGAATACAGCATAGCATTCAGAACAGAAAATATTGATCTTGGAGATTTAAAAGCATTATCTGTGATAAATAAAATTGCGTTAAATCAACTGCAAATGGACAGACTTGCGAGGGGGAACGTGAATGATTGATAAAATGGAGCTAAGCATAAAAGCATCTCGAATCAGAAAAAAACTCGGTGCGGATGAGTCGTCTTTTGTTGATATTTTTGCTTTGGCACTGACGATTGAAAGACTCACTTTGGTATTTTACCCTCTTGGGAAAAATATAAGCGGTGCGTGCTTTAAGAATTATTCTTCGTCAATTATTGCGGTTAATTCGGATATGTCTGTCGGCAGGCAAAGATTTTCGTTGGCTCATGAGTTATATCATCTGTATTTTGATGATATTAATACCTCGACAATTTGTTCCGATAAAATAGGTGATAAAAAAGAAAATGAAAATGAAAGAAAAGCGGATTGTTTTGCCTCATATTTTTTGATGCCTCCTGCTGCTCTATATGGTGCTGTTGAAAAACTTACTGATGCATCAGGTAAACCGTTATCAATTAATGATATTATCCGACTTGAGCAGCATTTCGGTGTTAGTCATAAGGCGATGCTTGTCCGCTTATCGGAAGAGGGGGAACTGTCCCGGATTAATATGAATCAAATGCAATGCGGTGTAATTTCCGCTGCCGCAAGACTTGGTTTTGATGTGTCATTATATAAAAATTCTCCGGAGGATAAGAAAATCCGTGTTTTGGGACATTATATTTCTCAAGCGGAAAATCTCCTGAACTCGGATATTATTTCAATGGGAAAGTATGAAGAATTATTACTGGATGCTTTTCGTGATGATATTGTCTATGGAAGTGAGGAAGAAGGGGGTTATGCCCTTGACTGAACCACTGTTCTTTGATACCGATTGTCTGAGTGCATTTCTGTGGGTAAGAAACGAAAGTTTGCTTGCTGAATTATATCCGGGCAGAGTGATCATACCCGAACCGGTATATATTGAACTTAGCCGTCCGAATATAAAACATCTCAAGACTCGTGTGGACTCTCTTATTTCGTCAAAGCTTGCGGAGGTACGGAAAATAGATATCGGCTCGGATGAATTTTTGACATACTATCGACTTACAGAGGAACCTGCCGAAAATCACAAAATAATAGGACATGGAGAAGCGGCAGCCATTTCACTTGCTGTACATTACGGAGGTATTGTTGCAAGTAATAATTTGAGAGATATTCAAACATATATTATGGAATTCGGTCTTGACCATACAACAACAGCTGATATTCTTGTTGATGCATATAAACGTAAATTTATAACAAAATCGGAGGGTGACACAATATGGGCTTAAATGATGAGGAAACGCAGACGTCTTGGTGCGGATTCCTTTTCATCTTATCTTGAGATGAAGAATTTATAAATTTAAAAATACATAAAAAAGGACTGTTGCTCTGCATATTTTTAGCTTGAGCTACAGTCCGTTATTTTAATCTTTGAATAATTTTTTTACCTTGTCAAAGAAGCTTGAACGTTTCTGATAATTCTTTACCGAGCAGGTTTTATCGAATTGTTCAAGTATTTTTCTTTGTTCTTCTGTGAGATTTTTCGGTACCTCAATCGTTACCTTGACATACTGGTCGCCCCTGCCTCTTGAATTGAGGTGCTGTATACCCTTGCCCTTAAGCTTGAAAATGTCGCCCGGCTGTGTTCCGGGATGTACAGTGTAGCTTGATTTACCGTCGAGAGTCGGAACGGTCATTTCATGTCCGAGAGCGGCCTGTGCAAAGGTGATAGGTATTTCACACCATACATCGTCGCCCTTACGCTCGAAAATATCATGCTTTCTGACATTTACATATACATGAAGATCGCCTGCCGGTCCCCCGTTATATCCGCTGTTGCCGTGACCGCCGATATTCAGTATCTGATCCTGACTTATACCTGCCGGTATGGTAACGGTTATTGTCCTTGAGGAACGTATTCTTCCGACACCTGAGCACTTCGGACACGGAGTTTCGATAATCTTTCCTTTTCCCTGACATTTTTCACAGGTTTGTGTGGTCTGTATCTGACCAAAAGGAGTTCCCTTTCTTACGGTCACCTGACCCGTACCGTTACATTGCGGACAAGTTTTCAGATTAGTCCCTGCGGCAGCTCCCGAGCCTGCACATGATTTACAGGTTTCCACATTTTTGTATGTAACCTCTTTTTTGCAGCCCTTTGCAGCCTCTTCAAAGTCTATTGTGATTGATGCCTCGACATCCGAGCCTCTTCTCGGAGCATTTTGGTTCCTCGGACTTCTTCCGCCGCCGAATCCTCCGAAAAAGCTGTTGAAAATATCTCCTAAATCTATGTCCTGACCGAACGGGTTACCTCCGCCGTATGCGGTCGAGCCTGCACCGTAATTAGGATCCACTCCGGCAAAGCCGTATCTGTCATACCTCGAACGTTTATCCTTGTCGGAAAGAACCTCGTATGCTTCGTTTACCTCTTTAAATTTTGCTTCCGCTTCCTTATCACCCGGGTTAAGATCGGGATGATATTTTTTTGCCTGTTTGCGGAACGCCTTTTTTATTTCATCCTCCGAGGAGCCTTTTTGTACTCCAAGTACCTCGTAATAATCTCTTTTTTCTGCCAACTATACCACCCCGAATAGTAAATAATGCCTTCATATCTGTAGCTTCTTATATAACTGCCAAAAGGGAAAAGCGAATTCCGGCTTTCCCCCTGTGGCTTCAATTTTCGGTTAGCTTAGTTATTATTATCGTCAACATCTGTATAGTCTGCGTTATACACACCATTATTATCCTGCGGTGCCTGCTGTGCGGCAGCACCCTGTGCAGCAGCATCCTGATAGAGCTTTTCCGATACAGCATACATTGACTTTTGGAGATCATCCTTTGCAGACTGAACAACGTCAAGATCCGTTCCTGCAAGTGCGGACTTAACTGCGGCAACTTTAGTATTGAGCGTTTCCTTATCCTGATCGGAAATATGCTCGCCGTTTTCGCTGAGGAGCTTTTCGACTGCATAAACGAGGTTTTCGGCTTCGTTTCTTTTGTCAACCTCTTCTCTGCGTTTCTTATCTTCGGCTGCGTACTGCTCTGCATCCTTTATAGCCCTGTCTATGTCATCCTTATTCATATTTGTGCTTGATGTTATTGTTATATGCTGCTCTCTGCCTGTGCCGAGATCCTTTGCGGAAACATTAACTATGCCGTTGGCATCTATATCGAACGTAACCTCGATCTGAGGAACGCCTCTCATTGCGGGGGCAATACCGTCAAGCTTGAAAAGACCAAGCTGTTTGTTGTCCTTTGCAAATTCTCTTTCGCCCTGAAGAACATTTACCTCAACCTGTGTCTGGTTATCTACTGCTGTCGAGAATATCTGACTTTTCTTAGTCGGTATTGTTGTATTTCTTTCAATGATTTTTGTCATAATACCGCCCTGTGTTTCTACACCGAGTGAGAGCGGGGTTACGTCAAGAAGAAGGAGTCCCTGTACATCACCTGCAAGCACACCTGCCTGAATAGCCGCACCGATTGCGACACATTCATCCGGGTTAATGCCCTTGAAAGGCTCCTTGCCTATAAGCGATTTAACAGCTTCCTGAACAGCCGGTATTCTTGAGGAACCTCCAACCATAAGAACCTTGTCTATCTCGTTTATTGAAATTCCGGAATCGGAAAGTGCCTGACGGACAGGACCCATTGTCTTTTCGACAAGATCGGCAGTAAGCTCGTTGAACTTAGCTCTTGTGAGTGTATAATCAAGGTGCTTCGGACCTGTGGCATCAGCTGTGATAAAGGGGATATTAATCTGAGCTGTGGTAATACCCGAAAGCTCGATCTTAGCTTTTTCGGCCTCATCCTTAAGACGCTGCATAGCCGTTTTATCGCCTGAAAGATCCACACCCTCGTCATTCTTGAAGCTCTGAACGAGCCAGTCTATGATCTTTTGGTCAAAGTCATCTCCGCCGAGGTGGTTGTTACCTGCTGTTGCAAGAACCTCCTGCACACCGTCGCCCATTTCGATAATGGAAACATCGAATGTACCTCCGCCGAGGTCATATACCATAACCTTTTGGTCATTTTCCTTATCAACGCCATATGAAAGTGCGGCAGCCGTAGGCTCATTGATTATACGCTTTACATCAAGACCTGCGATTTTACCTGCATCCTTCGTTGCCTGACGCTGTGCATCCGTAAAGTATGCCGGCACTGTGATAACTGCCTGTGTAACTGTTTCTCCGAGATAAGCCTCTGCATCCTTCTTAAGCTTTGTAAGGATCATTGCGGAAATCTCCTGCGGAGTATATTCTTTGTTATTGAGTTTTACCCTATAGGAAGAACCCATATGTCTTTTTATTGATGCTACCGTGCTGTCGGGGTTTGAAACTGCCTGACGCTTTGCAACCTGTCCCACAAGTCTTTCTCCGTTTTTTGAAAAAGCCACAACGGACGGTGTTGTTCTTGCACCCTCCGCGTTAGGAATAACTACAGGCTCGCCGCCCTCTATTACCGCAACGCAGGAGTTTGTTGTACCAAGGTCGATACCGATTGTTTTTGCCATAATTGTTACCTCCGAAAAAATTATTTTTTATTATTTATTGTCCGGCTTTAAGCCGATATTCTGTAAAACCCGTTTTTTATCAGTTTGAAATTATTACCATTGCATGGCGGATTATTTTGTCGCCAACCCTGTAACCTTTTTGATAGACAGAGGCTATATAATCCTCCTCAAGCTCATCATCATCAACTCTCGATACCGCATCATGAAGCTGAGGGTCAAACTGCTCGCCTCTTTCGCCGAACTGTTCGACATTAAGTTTCTTAAAAGCATTTTCGAGCTGCTTGTTTATCATATCAAGACCTTTCATGAATTCCTCGCTTGCACCCTCTGTCGAGGTCAGGGCGAGATTGAAGCTGTCCGCAACGGGAAGAAAGGCTTCAACGGTCGCTGCAAGAGCATTGTCGAATGCTGCAAGCTTTTCCTTTTCCGTTCTCTTGCGGAAATTATCATATTCCGCTGCCATTCTCAGGAACTGATCCTTTTGAGTATCAAATTCATCCTTAAGCTTATCATATTCCTCCTTGCTGACGGTTTCGGGAGCTTTATCTTCCGATTCAACGACTTCCTCTTTTTCTTTACTTTCTTCAGCCTTAGCGTTTTTCTTTTTTGCCAAGATACATTCTCCTTTCTTATTATACCTTCGTATGCTTATCCGTATTCAATTAATTCCGATAGCATATTGCCCACAATATCCGAGGTATATTCCAGGGCGGATATTATTTTCGGATAATCCATTCTGACCGAACCTATGAGTGCAAGCACTCCGCCGCATTCGGGTGTCGATTTATAATGCGAAGCTATAACACTCAGACTTGATAAAGCGGGATGTTTTATCTCACTTCCGATAAGCACACTTGCCTTTGAATCCGCACCCGTAAGCATTCTTTCAAGCTCTCTTGAGTGACTCAGCAGTTCCATAACTCTTTTTCCGTCACCGGATGCAAGCTCGGGCATAGTAAAGAAGTTGGACTGTCCTCTGACAGCCGCACTTGCGGCGGACGCATCCCTTGCGGCATCATTTACCGCAAGCAGAACATTTGTCATGAGTATTGACATTTCACCGAGAGCCGCTGCGGAGCTTTGCATAAAGGCAGGTGTTACATCCGTTACGGAAACGCCCGAAAAACGTTCGTTCATTGTTTTTTCAAACATTTCCGTAAGTTCGGGTGTTATAACAAAATCGCACCTGAAAAGCTTTGTCTTTACAGAGCCGGTTGAAGTTATCAGAACAGCCATTGCCGTATATCTGCCGGTCTGGATGAATCTTATTTTTTTGATTATTGCAGCTTCTCCCGGGGGGGATGTAGCCACGGCAACGCAGCCCGTTATCTTTGACAAAAGAGCTGCCGCACCCTCAAGCAGATGCTCGGGAGCATCCGAAGCGGGATAGAGAATATCATAGATACGCGATTGCTCATATTTAGTCAGCGGTATTCTTTTCATAAGCTTGTCCACATATATTCTGTATCCAAGCTCGGTGGGAATACGTCCGGAGGAAGTATGAGTCTGTTCAAGCAAGCCGAGGGAAGCAAGCTCAGCCATATCATTTCTGATAGTGGCTGAGGAAACATTGAAATCAAGGTTTTCGCAAAGAGCTTTGGAACCCACAGGCTCGCCTGTTTTTATGAATGCTTCCACGACCGCTTCAAGGATTTTAAGTTTTCTCTGAGTCGGTTCCATTCAAGCCACCTCTCTGTTAGCACTCTCAATGTCCGAGTGCTAATCTAACTATAATGTACCACTATTTTCCTCAATTGTCAATAAGTAATTTTGATGAATATAAATTTATTTTAAAAGAAAAACTGCATTATAATGCCGATAAGCAAACCATTCGGATATAACAAAAAATGTCGTCTGAGCTTTGGTACACTCAGTACGACAGTTGGGATAGTTATATTTAGCGGCATTAAGACAGTATTTTTACTCGCTTTCACCGGAAATTTGATTGGAGCTGCTCTGTCCGGTTACATCATTATAAAAATCATTTACACCGCTTGCCTGTTCGTCAATAACGCTTTTCAGGTCGTTTGCTTCGCTCATCATACTTGTAAGTCCTCCCTGAAATTCGTCCTGTGCTTCTTTGTATTCATTGCAGGCACAGAGAAGAATACACATAATAATGCTGAGTAAAGTTGTTAATATTATAATTGCGGGCTTTTTCATTCTGACCACTCCGTTTCACGGACAAGAAAATTAATATGATATAACTATACCACATTACGGCGTAAAACACAAGGTGTAAAAACGACTTTTTTCGATTGTAATGCGATTATTTATGCTTTATAACCGAAAAAACCGGCACAGTCATATTGACTCTGCCGATTTTACCCGGTTCAGTATATTAATGTCGGGTCCATATTATTTCCGTCAAGCTTTACTTCAAGATGCAGATGAGGTTCATCCTTGGATTCGGACGGTATCTTTCCGATATATCCGATTGTATCGCCCGCCTTGACGCTGCTGCCCTTTGTTGCTATTGAAGTGTCGGTCACTCCGCAATAGAGAGATTCATAGCCGCCGCTGTGCTCGATAACTA
Organism: uncultured Clostridia bacterium; assembly: GCA_947589365.1. GTDB lineage: Bacteria > Bacillota > Clostridia > Oscillospirales > Acutalibacteraceae > UBA1213. The sequence goes on from CANQAJ010000018.1 coordinate 23,505, forward strand.
TAACGTTTCCAAGCATTGGATCGGCATACAGATCCTTGACGACTCCGCTCATGACAGCACGGACGGGTGTACCCTCCCCGGCTTTTATGTCAACACCGCTGTGTGTACGCCAATCTCCCATAGTTTCCGATTTTACGGGATTTTTCGGGCTGAACGGTTTCAGCACCTCGCCCTTGTCTATCGGCTCGGCGGTCAAGGGTTCCGACTCCTCGGCTGCTGTCTGTTGAACAGAGGGTTCAACAGGCTTACGGGAGCTTTGCTCAGACCGGGAAGTCTGTGACTCTTCGCTTTTTCGACTGCTTTCCTGACTGCTTTCCTGACTGCTTTCGGAAGGCTCGGGCTTACTGCTCTCTTCAGTCTCGGATTTCTCATATTCCTGACCGCTTACCTCTTCATTGACTTTTTCGTTTTCTGATTGTTCAATACTGCTCTCCTCCGAAGGCTGAGAATATTCCTGTATACTTCCGTAAGTAGTCCATGCCGCACCTGCGACAGCGGCAAGACATACTGCAAGGGAAATATAGAAACCGATGTTTTTCCTCGGAGATTTTTTATAATTTCTTTCGTTCTTCATGTTTAGCATTTATTGCACCCCCGTATTTATTGTTGACGGAGGTAAAATAAACTATTCATACAACTTTATTTTTAAAAAGCCAATAAAAGTAAAAATTTACGCATTGTATATTGATTTTAAAAATATACAATGCGTAAATCGGTTTTTTAAATTATTTCTCCGTTTACCCTAACTTCACAGTCGGAACGATTTATTGCACAGAGCAGACTTCTTGCGGATGCCTTGAATATACCGTGAGAAATACCCACGCCGAATACCTTTTTGCCGTCGGGCTTTCTCATTTGCATATAGCATATAGCCTTTGAATCGGAGCCGCTTGAAATTGAATGTTCCTTGTATGATAATACCTCAAATCCGTCTATACCTACAGATTTAAGTGCGTTTACGAATGCATCTATCGGACCGTTTCCCTCACCGTAAATCTCAACATCCTTATCGGACTTGACAAGGTGTATTGTTCCCTTGAAGGTTGCCTCGTCAACTCCGACATTCGTTATCACATGATGAACAAGCCACAGCTTCTGCTCTATATTAATATAATTTTTATTGAATATTTCAAGCAGATCTGCCGGAGAAAGCTCTTTTCCCTGACGGTCGCTTTCCGCTTTGACTAATGCACCGAACTCGGGGTGCATGGCCTTCGGAAGCTCATAGCCGTATGCAGTTTCCATTATAAATGCCGCTCCGCCCTTTCCGGACTGAGAGTTATATCGTACTATTGCCTCATATTTTCTTCCGACATCCGCAGGATCTATCGGAAGATAGGGAATTTCCCATTTATCACTGTTTGTTTCCCTTACATAGTCGAATCCTTTTTTGATAGCATCCTGATGTGAGCCTGAAAAAGCGGTAAATACCAAATCACCGACATAAGGCTGTCTTTCGCCTATCTTCATATTTGTGCAGCGTTCGTATATCTCCCTGTACTTTGGAAGATTGCTGAAATCAAGCTTCGGGTCAATTCCCTGAGTGTACATATTCAGACCTACCGTTACAATATCAAGATTGCCTGTTCTTTCTCCGTTTCCGAAAAGTGTACCCTCAATTCTTTCCGCTCCGGCGAGAAGTGCAAGCTCCGCTCCTGCAACACCCGTACCTCTGTCGTTATGGGGGTGAACGCTGATTATCGCAGATTCTCTGTTTTTGAGGTGCCTTATGAAATATTCTATCTGATCCGCATAGGTGTTAGGCGTACACATTTCAACCGTATTCGGCAGATTGAGTATTATCGGGTTTTCCTTTGTCGGCTTCAGGACATCCATGACAGCCTCGCATATTCTCACCGAATTATCTGGCTCGGTTCCGGAAAAGCTTTCGGGGGAATATTCAAGTCTGAAGTTCGTATCTCCGTCATAGCTGTCAATCAGCTCCTTGATAAGCTTTGCTCCCTCAACGGCTATGTCGATTATGCCGTCCATATCCTTTTTGAATACGACTTTTCTTTGAAGTGTTGAGGTGGAATTATAGAAGTGTATTATTACATTTTTTGCTCCGTGTACAGCTTCAAAGGTTTTGCGTATGAGGTGTTCTCTTGCCTGAACCAATACCTGTATAGATACGTCGTCGGGGATATGACCGCCCTCGATAAGCTCACGGCATATTTCATATTCCGTTTCGCTTGCGGACGGAAAGCCTATTTCTATTTCCTTGAAGCCCATGTCCACCAAAGCATGGAAAAATTCAAGCTTCTGCTCCATATTCATGGGCGTTACAAGTGCCTGATTCCCGTCCCTCAGATCTACAGAACACCATATAGGAGCCTTTGTTATAGTATTGTCGGGCCATTTTCTGTCTTTGAGCTTTATCTGCTCAAACGGTGTATATTTTTTAAATCCTTCATTCATAAAAAATTACCTCCCTGTAAATTTTAAAACCCGCCCCCTGTCATACAGACAAGGGGCGGGCATAATGCACGCGGTACCACCCTTTTTCGGACATATATATGTCCCTCACCGATCTCAATCAAGACCTCGACCTTTAACGCTGCCATGCGTACTGCCCTACATTATCGAACAGTCGACTCGGGAATGAGCTATACATACGGACATCGACATTGTCTTACACCGACCGACAATTCTCTTTGCACGGTGTTCCGTATCTTATTTCCTTCAAAGTCTTTAATTTTATGGGTTTTCTATATTATATATTGGATTTCAGGCTTTTGTCAAGCTTTTTTTAGTAAAATACAGAGAAAATACAGAGAAATATAATTGTACAAATATTTATTTTTTAATATTGCTCACAGCCATTGGATAAACGCAGTTTTATCTGAAGAATTATAACCGGCATTACGATAGAAATGAAGCGTTTTTTCCTCCTTCGAGCCTGTCAAAAGCATCATTTTGTAGCAGTTCTCTTTTTGTGCAAGTTCTTTCGCATAGCATAGACAATCGGTTGCATAACCCCTGCCCCTGTAATGCTCATGTGTTACGACATTTTCAATGAATGCATATGGGCGGATATTCCGTGTAAGATTAGGTATAATAACGCATACACATGACGAAACAATTTTTCCGTTAAGCTCGCAGACTATAATATGGTGGTTTACATCAGTACATATACTTTCCCATGTTTTTTGTAAATGCTCACTGTCCTCCGGGATACCGGATTCATGCAGATGTATGTATAATTCAAGCAATGCATTAAGCTCATTGTTTCTTATTTCTCTGATAGTTTTCATATCTGCCTCCCCTGTCTTATTCACAGTAACCGAGAAATTTTAAAAAAGCCTCGCAGCCCCTTACAATATCATCATAGGTTCTGTCAAAATTACCGAAATACCAAGGGTCTGCAATGCTGCCGCCGTTTTCCGTAAAGGATAAAAGGAGTCTTAGCTTATTTTCTCTGTCATTACCGATTATATTTTTTGCGTTTCTCATATTTGTGTTATCCATGCATAGCAGATAATCATAATAATCATAATCACTCTTTTTCAACTGTACGGCACGTTTTCCCTCGCAGGATATACCATGAGCCGCAAGCTCCTTTCTTGCGGGAGGATAAACAGGATTTCCTACCCCTCCCCATATTTCTTCCCTGCTTGTAGCACTCGATGCAATTTCAAACTGTTCTCCTATTCCGTGCTTATTCACCATATCTTTTAATATAAACTCCGCCATAGGACTGCGACAAATATTGCCGTGGCAGATGAACATTACTTTTATCATAGATTTTTCCTTTCTCAAATTGCTGTAAAAGGGCATAAAAAGCCGCATTATGCGAGGTTGTCGGGGTGGTGTGGTTACTTTGACAGAGTGGGGCGAAAACTACAATTCTTTGCAAATCGGGGCAAAATGCGGAAGTCGTTAGTAGTAGAATAGTAGTAAAAACCGGGGTGGGTTACTACTAAGGGTTTTGTGATCAATCAGAATTTACTGTGTATACTGTCCTGTAATTTCAATTACATATTATATTAAAATACCAATATGGCATATGAACATTAACATACATTAAATCCGAAACGTCCCCAATTTCCAGTTCTTTTAGTCTCTTATACTCGAAAAACAAATTTTCAACCTCGAAATTGAAGATAACTATGTTATTTTCGGGTGCTCCTTTGTCAGCAGCAAAATCTTTTATATATGCTTCATTAAATCTTTCGGAAGATTTGTCATTAATGAATTTTTTATCATAATTTTTATTGTAAAGGGCAATAAAATTGCTAAATTGTACCCATCTTTCATCATTGTGATATATTGGTTCTTCCTGCAATAACTTTCTATAAAAATCGGTTGATTTTTCGATGTCCCTCACAATAACATAAATAGTACTTAGCTTCATTTTATTACTCCTATAAATTCCGTTTTATCCCATTATACCATACCCACACCGCCCACGGCTACCCTTTTTCGCATTTTTACAAAAGAAAAGAGTCCCGAGTAAATTATTAAAAAGGTATTGCGGGACGGTACTAAAATAGAGTATAATAATGTAAATACCACCACTAAGATATTTAAATTCATATTGATTAAATGGGGAGATTATTGATTATGACTTTTAATGCTTCGAATGTATCGCTTATTTGTCGTTTTGAACTGACATATATTGATGAAAAATGTAGTTGTCGTTTAATCCCATCAATTGAAAAATTATTTACTGTCTTCAATTATCAGATCAAACACATAGTTATAAAAACTCTTGATG
>CANQAJ010000019.1 GCA_947589365.1 uncultured Clostridia bacterium
TGTGTATTAAATGTGTAAGGAGTGAAAAGCATGAAAATGAAAAAACACCTGCTGTTGGTAACCATACTTTCCCTGCTATCCGCCGCAGTCCTTGCGGGCTGCGGTAACACGGGAAACAATGACAGCAATGAATCTGCTGCCGAAAGTGTACAATCGTCCGTGTCGGAAAGCAGTGAAGAACCATCCGAAACGGAAAGTACCGACAACTCCACAGCAGACGAAAGCAAGACCGAAAGCAGTTCCGATACCGTAACAAGTGCGGAGGAAAGCAGACCTGAAAGAAGCTCGGAGGTTGATTCTTCAACGGAAACAAGTGTTGACGTGCAGTCCTCTGTAACGGATAAGTCGGATAACAGTGAAAAAAACTCTTCCAACGATGATACTAAATGGAAATCAACATTGGATGATGTAAAAAAAATAATATCCGAATATGATAGCCTTGATAAAATTTGGAAAGAAATTGCCAAAATTCTGCCTGAGCCTGATTTTACCGGAAGCGGTACGATAATGGCAATGTATTTTTTGGATAAAGAAAAAAGCAAATCCATCACAATCAGTGAAACTTTCGGGATAATTGACTATACAGAACAAGATTCAGACGGAAACATTATAACACAAGAAAGGTTGTACACAAGAGAAGATGAAAATGAATCATCAGTTACACCTTGAAAAATCTAAAGCAGTTTTACTGCCCGCTGCGTCAAAAGAGAGGAGTGAAAAGCATGAAGATGAGAAAACACCTGCTGTTGGTAACCATACTTTCCCTGCTTTCCGCCGCAGTCCTTGCGGGCTGCGGTAACACGGGAAACAATGACAGCAGTGAATCTGCTGCCGAAAGTGTACAGTCGTCCGTGTCGGAAAGCACCGACAACTCCACAACAGACGAAAGCGGCTCCGAAGCTAATCAAAACAGAAATTTGACCGACCAAACAGAACCTAAAAAGCCTGATCCCATAGAAAAAATGCATGGAGAATGGCTCGATATACTGTATGAAATCGGTTGCCGGGACAGTGCGGATTATAATGCATCAGAAGAAAAAAAGACTTTGTATAATATACTTGATAGTTATATTGATTCCACTGACAGCAGATATGAGCAGGAAAAAGAAAAACTTGACAGTGCTTTTGAGTATGCCATTCAAGTCAGTGTGGGCGGAATAGATGACAGAGAATATACATCCGAACTTCGTGAGGCCTATCCGGGTATTACATATGACCAACTTAAAAAAATAATGATTTCGGATAAAATATATGGTCACGGTTTTTTTGGAATAGGTCCCAAACGCACCTACAGAGCGGCAATTATTGCGGGTGTATTGGATGAGGATGCCACAAAATTGACATTTGCGGATGCCAAAAGAATAGTGTCGGAACATGAAGATATGGACGATATTTTTGAGGAATTCTCCAAAATACAGAAATATCCCGACTACATGGGAGGAAGCGGATATGCAACGACAATTTACAGAATGAAAGGTCTCCCGCGTGAAACTATCACTATGGCTGAATTTACATCCTACGTCCTATATACTAAATGTGATGAATACGGGAATATTCTCGAAAAACAGGAATTATATCCGGGTAAATCCTGATAAATAAGCACAACGGCTCAGTCCGTTTTTTTAACAAACTCCGACTGAGCCGCTTCTGTATAAGTCAACCGTGACAGAGGATATATACGGTAAACTCCATATAACTATTCTTTATTATTTTCTCCCTCCCCACCGAAAACCTCTTCGTATTTTTCGGCAAGCTCGGGATGGGTTTTTTCAAGCCTTTTTATATACTCGGCACGGTGACTCAACAAAATATTATATGCCTCCGGATCGGACTTTTTCAGAGCCTCCGCGTGCTCTGTACGCCTTGCCTTGAGTCGCTCAAATATCTGAGGATCCATGGAAAGCATACGCATCTCTATCTCCTCACGCCGCTTTTCAAGAAGCTTTTCAAACATAAGCTCCTTTTCGGGATCATTTTTCAGCAGTGAGAATATACGCATCTCAATTCTGTCGATAAGCTCATCCTCATCAAAATAATTGATCCTTCCCCAAGGTGTGTGCTTTTCAGCAGCAACAAGTCCGGATTCGGAAATATCGGTGCTGAGAAGTTCGTCTATAAGCTCGTCGGTAATTTTGTCGATATATACATGGCTGTCCTTTCCGAATACCCATTCAAGCTCAGGCTGGATACCCTTTGCCGCCCTGCTTATGTGCTTAGGACTCCGCTCAACCGAACGCTGTCTTGACGATTTGCCTTTGCTTTGCGTAAAGGCAAATTTTTTTCCATGCTCAAACTTATTATCTGTATCAAGCTTATACGGATATTCAAGACCGGCATCTCTCAACGCAAGTGCTACAGTCATACGCACAGCTCCTCTTTTGAGAAGTTTTTCTGCACCGTATTTTCTTAGCATATCATTAACTTCTCCAACGTGTTCGGTTATATAGAATTTTATTCCTCTCTTTAGATAATCATCATACATAAGAACAAGTCTGTCCGCCGCTGTGATATCTATATTTCCTATCGCACCGCCATTTACTATTATGTACTTTGTTTCCGGAGTTACCGCACTCTCTATATCATTCTGAAAAGTATCAATATTTGCAAAAAATAAATTACCTCCAAAACGATATATAACTGTGTTTTTTATCGGTCGGGCTTCCCTATTTCTGCCTAAACTGTAGAAACCGTCCTTTCCCTTTATAACTCCAAGAAAGGCTCTCGGCGGTGTTACCGCACGAATTACAACCGCAACGAACGAAAGCACAACTCCTATCATAACTCCGGCTATCGTTCCAAAGAATAATACGGATAAGAACGCTCCCATGAATATGTAAAATTCATTTCTGCTTGTTTTCCATAATCTTTTAGCTTCGTGAAATTCGCAGGCATTCATAAGTGCTGATACAACAATAGCCGTAAGTATCGGAACAGGAAGATATTCTATTATCGGCGTTGCAAAATATAACACCGCAATCATTGTAACGGCTGCCGATATCGAAAGCCATTGTGATTTAGCTCCGAATTGCCGTACTATACCCGTTCTGGATACACTTCCGTTTACAGGACAACACCCGGATAATGCTGACGAAAAATTTCCTATGGAATACGCAAGTACCTCACGGTTATTATCAAGCTTATATCCGTCCTTGAGTGCATTTCCCCTTGATGCAAGCAATGATTCGGCAAGAATTACAACCGCTATCGAAAGAGAATTAAAAAGATATTCCCCCGCACTTCCTTTAACATTATTGATTTGAAGAATAAATAAACCATTAAATCCACTTTCAACATGAGGTAAAAGTTTAACACCCATACTGTCAATATTAAAAAATACGGTAAGTAATGCTCCGATAACCATAATTATAACGGAAACCGGCACCTTCGGTATAAATTTTTTTCCAAGCATTATAAGTACTATTGTGGAGATACCGAGAATAAGGGCAACCGGATTGAAATTTTCGCACTGCTCAACAATATGCTTTATAAGTTCGGGTGCTTCTCCTGTTCCTGCCGCACCGCCGAATAATTTCGGCACCTGCATTAGTATTATGGTACAGCATATACCGGAAACAAACCCTCCCATAACGGGCGAGCTTATGTACTGTACTATCCTCCCTGCCTTAAATATGTAAAAAACCAACAGCCATACCGAAACCAACGCAGTTATAATCGGAACGGCATTCATAGCCTCCGCAGATTCGGCAGATATACCCATTGTTGCTATTGCTCCGCCTACAAGTGCAGCCGGAGCAGCATCGACTCCGAAAACGAAGTCTTTTGATGATGTTAGCAGACCAAACAGAAATATAGGTATAATCGAGCCGTACAGACCGTACTGCATAGGCAGACCGGAAATCTGTGCATATCCCATTGATATGGGTATTGATATCAAAGCAACTATTATTCCGCCGAAAATATCCTTAATTAACTGATTCGGTGCAACAGCAAATTTATTTTTCATATTCTTCCACTTCCCTGCCGAGTGCTATAAGTTCTCTTATTCTTTCTATATTATCCGAAAGATAAAGATAACCGATAAGTGCTTCAAGTGCCGTTGCCATATGATAATCAGCCATACTCGCATTTTTCGGGGCATGACCAGTGTGTGCATTTCTTCCCCTCCTGAGAATATCGGATTCCTCCTCAGTCAAATGCGGTTCAATTCTTTTGGCAAGTCTTGCCTGTGCCTCACAGCGTACAACTTCAACTTTTTTCAGATTAAGCTCCTTAACGGGTCGGTTTGCCTGACATACAAGCTCTTCCCTGACAATGAGGTCATATACCCCGTCACCGACAAACGCAAGACCGAGTGTGCTTATTTCATTCGGATTACATTCAGATAAAGATAATCTTGACATACATCATCCTCATTCCATATATTCAAATTCAAAATCATACAGACTGACGGTATCTCCGTCATGTATTCCCGCTTTTTTAAGTTCCTCTATAACTCCCGAGCTTTCCAACACCTTCTGAAAATACTGCAATGAATCGGTATCATTGAAATCTATCATACGAAGTACCCTGAGAAGCTTATCCGCCTCAACAAAGAATACTCCTCCCTTATTGGTAACATTAATTTCAACCTTATTCAACTCGTCAATATCCGGCAGCGGTGCAGGCTCCGCCTCATACCGTACAACCGGAGGAAGCTTTGAAAGCTGCTCTTGAATTTCCTTCAGAAGCGGCTCGACCTCATACGAAATAGCCGCCATTATCGGGAAAAATTTATATCCCTGTTCTTCTATAAATTTACGGAAATCCTCCACTGTTTCATCATCTGTAAGGTCGCATTTATTTGCCGCAACTATCATTGGTCTTTCGGCAAGCTCCGGATTAAATTTCTTAAGCTCCTCATTGATTATGCGGAAATCCTCTTTCGGATCTCTTCCCTCACTTCCCGACACGTCAACCATATGGACAAGCAAACGGCAGCGTTCAACGTGCCTTAAAAACTGATGTCCGAGTCCGAGACCGTCACCCGCTCCCTCTATAAGACCCGGTATATCCGCCATAACGAAGGATGAATCCGGTCCCATCCGCACAACACCTAAAACCGGAGTAATTGTTGTAAAATGATAATTTGCAATAATCGGTTTTGCCTCACTTACTACGGATATAAGTGTAGATTTTCCCACATTCGGAAATCCCACTATACCCACATCGGCAAGAAGCTTAAGCTCAAGCTTAACTTCAAATTCCTCTCCCGGCTGTCCGGGTTTTGCAAACCTCGGCGTCTGACGTGTAGGCGTTGCAAAATGTGTATTTCCCCATCCGCCCTTGCCGCCCCTTGCAACAACAACAGGCTCCTTATCGGAAATATCAGCAAGCAGTCTTCCTGTTGATACTTCCCTTATAAGAGTGCCTCGCGGGACACGGATAATAAGATCCTCGGCTTTTTTTCCGTTGCAGCGTGAACCTCTTCCGTTTTCGCCCTTTTGAGCGATATATTTCCTTTTATATCTGAAATCGGCAAGTGTTGACAGATTATCGTCCGCTGCAAATACGATATTTCCCCCTCTTCCGCCGTCACCGCCGTCGGGTCCTCCCGAGGCAACATATTTTTCTCTGTGAAAAGCAACAGCACCGTCGCCGCCGTCACCTGCTTTTATAAATATCTTCGCTGTATCTACAAACATACTAAACCGCCTTTCGCTTTAAGCCAATTCATAAATGGTATATGTACGGGCAAAAATAGTGTATTTTCCCACATATTCAAGCATCGTAGAATATGGCAAATTTCTGAAAATATCATAATAATCATCGGCAGGTATTTTCCTTACATCTTTCTGATTATCATAACATAAAAAATAATCCGTTCCGTCAACATCTGTCTTAGCAGACTCATTTATAAATAAATATACTTTCTTATTTGTTTTCAGTGATGCGAGTTCTTCTGTAATGCTTTCATCTTCTGACACATATGTCATAAAGACTTTATCCGCATTATAAACCGAGCCGGGTAAAGTCTCAACCAACCACGTTTCAGCTTTTGTTTTCTCGACAAAAATACACTCATTCCCGGCAGTCAGTTCATCTATACTGTCCATAGTTCTTGTATCATCGAACAAAAAGGTTACGGTATTTCCGGAAATGTTATAAATAATTATAGCCAGAAATATTATTGTAACTACAGTTCGCCTGCATTTTAATTTTCTGAACAGAAAACATATTAAATAAACTAAAATCAATTCGGCAAGCGGATAAACGATAAAAAGATACCTGTTTACATACCCCTTAGCTATAAAATTTATACTATATGCTGTCGTTGCAAAAATTACCGTAATACATATAAGAAACAAATAAAATAAGGGGTGTATTTTTTTTATGTCACACCAAAGATTCTTTAACGCTTTTTTTAATTTCCGGATTTTAAACTTTTTTGGCAGAGACTTCAGCTTTGATAAAATTTTTTTTACTTCAGGCTTATCCCTTAACAGATACAAAATAGGTATCAAAAAGGCTGCTGCTATAAGTAAGAACACGGGAACGGTCATGCAAAGGAATACAATATTACCGCCAATTACCGATATTGCAATATCTCTTAAAGAATACCTGTAAGTAAGAAACAACTGCTGTAAAAAGCTCAGAGATTCCACATTACTTGATTCCGACAGTAAATGGGGTATAGTAGACGGAAAAATCAGAACGGAAAGCACTGCCCCTCCCAGCATTGAAAAACCGTATTTAAGGAAGATTTTAAACTGCTTTTTAACAAGATAATATATGCAAAAAAACACTGCTGTCAAAAATGCAACAATTAAAAACATATGCTGAGTAAGAGCTCCCAATGCGGTAACCGTTATGAGGGCTATATACATTTTTATCGATGGTTTCTGTCCGGGTTGTCGGGATATTCGGTACATTTCCGAATGGAGATACATAAATATGACAGTCATCATTGCAAGCATACAATACATTCTTATAAATATTGTCAGATCCACCGCACCTGCCGAAAATCCCCATAAACAGCAAAGCAAGAGAGCAAGATATTTTGATTTAAGCATATTTACTGCAAGCTTATAAAGAAAAATCTGCATCACTATAAAGCATACATAATTGATTATATATCCGAAAACAGGCGAATACGTATTAGGAAAGAATGAACATATAGTATGTAATACGGCATAGTACAGCGGAGGATGTCTGTCCTGCGTTTGATTATACCATACCGAATCATATCGGAATCTTTCGTCCGGCTGAACCGTCACATATTCTCTCAGAACTTCTCCGGAGAACCATTCATTAACTTTCAGATATTCCTCGCCATAGACGGAATTGGAATGTATAAACGGCTGATAAAAACTGTTAGAAAGACCATAGCTGTAAATTTCATCCGAATGATAACCTTTCTTTTTGTTTACAATTGTATTTGTTATATTTAAAAGCTGAAGTATGATTATCACAGCAAGTAAAAATACAGGCAGAACCCTCATCTGTTTAATCTTTTTCGACCGTTCTTTCATATTTTTTGTTCCTCCATAAGTCTTTATAGAAATAATTCTCTCAAATTCCAACATCTGTGGTTATAGTTTATTATATATGCTAATTATTGTCAAGTATTTTTTCCCTCTGCAAAACCAAGCAAAAAGAAAAAACGCCCGACAACAAACCGCAAGGTCTGTGAGGGGCGAATGAAGAACATATTTTACTCTGCTGCGTAAACCGAAACCTGCTTGCGGTCTTTGCCTACACGCTCGAATTTAACAACGCCGTCAATCTTCGCAAAAAGGGTATCGTCCGAACCGCGACCCACATTGTTGCCGGGATGAATATGTGTTCCTCTCTGCTTTACAAGAATGTTTCCCGCAAGAACAAACTGTCCGTCTGCACGCTTTGTGCCAAGACGTTTGGATTCGGAATCACGACCGTTCTTTGTTGAACCGCCTCCTTTTTTATGTGCGAATAACTGTACATTTATTTTCAGCATAACTTACACCTCCGTTAAAATTACCTTTAAATTATCGGGATACTGCTTCTCTGTTTCTTTCAGATGAAGCCTGAGTCCCTCGAGTATAACCTGACATTCCGATATATTCTTTTCCGACACCGTAAGCAACATATCCCCGTCATCAGCCTGTGCTTGAGCATCGGCACATATTACATCGGTTATGGTATTAGCCGCCATATAGGCTGCCGAGGAAACAAATGCACAAATAACATCCTCCCCGTATTCCGCCATTCCCGAATGACCCGTGATATGAAAGCCTTTAAGAAGACCCTCACGACTGCGAAAAAGCTCTGCTCTTATCATGCCTCGATAGACTCGATCTGTACCTTAGTGTATCTCTGTCTGTGACCCATTTTTCGCTTTGAGCTTTTCTTGGGCTTATAGGTGAAAACCGTAATTTTCTTGCCCTTAACGGTATCAAGAACCTTAGCCGTTACCTTTGCCCCGTCAACATAGGGGACACCTACCTTAAAGCCATCGTCTGTGCTGACTGCAACAACCTTGAAGTCAACCGTGGATTCGTTTTCGGCATCAAGCTTTTCTACATACACAACGTCACCGTTTGTAACTTTGTACTGCTTTCCGCCTGTTTCAATAACTGCGTACATATTGGCACCTACCTGTTTATAAACTCGCTACCGGAGGCGGAGCATAACTCACTTATAAGCCTACAGTATGCGGCTTTTATATCATAACACACCTATCTCTACTTGTCAAGGAATTTTTTACGTTATTTTCCACCACCAATTATGTATATGATTATTTTTCATTATAATTTCCAAGAAAAGAAAATTCCGCAAGTTCATCGGAAAGAGCACAGATAAGCTCAACGGTATCCCTATTTTCCGTGCTTCCCAAAAAGTCAAGATAGAACATATATTCAAACGATTTTCCGTATATCGGGCGTGATTCTATTTTTGTAAGATTGAGTCCGTGGGAGGCAAAACGACAAAGCGTACCGTACAGTGAGCCTGTTACATGAGGAAGTGCAAAGCAAAGGCTTATCTTGCCGGAGCCGGGTTCAATATACATATTTTTTGAAATAACAATAAATCTTGTTGTATTATTCGGATTATTTTGAAATCCGCGAAGAATTATCTCCAATCCGTATTCTTTTGCCGCTTCTTCGGAACAAATAGCCGCTGAGAAAATATCTTCACTTTCAGATACCATTTTCGCAGCCTGTGCCGTGCTTACATATTCCTTTACAGTGACACCGCTCCGGCTGTTAAGAAAATCCGAGCATTGAGATAAAGCCTGCTCGTGAGAATAAATAGATTTTATATTCTCCAATGCCGTTCCTTTTTTTGCCGCAAGACAATGGTTTACGGGAATATCCGCCGCCGCAGCTATGTAAAAGCGGTATTTCAGCATAAGGTCATAAACAGCCGTAACGGAACCTGCCGAGCTGTTTTCTATCGGCACAACACCGAAATCGGCTTTTCCGTCCTGTATTGCCCTGAATACCTCCTTAAACGGAGAATAAAACTTCGGCTCGGCATTCGGAAATACCTTTTTTGCCGCCATATGTGCATATGTTCCCGATACACCGAAGCAGGCTATCCTTACCTTATCAGACTGAAAAGGCAAATCCTTCTGAGCTCCGACTATCCTGTTTTTAAGCTCATTTCCGCTTCCCAGCATATCATGCTGCAATGCTCTGCTAAGCTCCATTATTGTTGAGTAAAGAAGCCTTGCACTCCCGCCGTATTCACCTGCCTTTTCCGCAACGCTGTCGAGTACCTGCTGCTCCCTTTCGGCATTAAATATCTTCATTCCGTTTTCATGCTTATACTGTGCAACCTTTTTTGAACATTCCATACGTCTCGTAAAAAGCTCAATAAGCTGCTCATCTATCCGATCTATTTCATCTCTTATAGGTTTAAGACTCATTTCTTCTCCCCCGTTTCTCTTTATACTAAAGCATATTTACATCTTTCAGGATATTTATAACCGCAACTGCCGCCGCCGCTTCCACAACAGGCACTGCTCTTATGACAACACAAGGATCATGCCGTCCTTTAATAATGATTTTCGTATTCTCATGCTTTTGGAGATCCACTGTATTCTGCTCCGCTGATATTGACGGAGTAGGCTTGAATGCTGCCCTGAATATAATAGGCATACCCGAGCTTATTCCTCCAAGAATACCGCCGTGATTATTTGTCCGTGTCCTTACGGTATCTCCGTCATAGTAAAACTCATCATTATTCATGCTTCCACGCATTTCGGACACCGCAAAGCCCGCACCGAACTCTATTCCCTTTACAGCCGGTATTCCGAACACTATTGAGGAAATGACATTTTCTATCCCGTCAAACATAGGTGAGCCTGCACCTGCCGGCATTCCCACTATCGCACATTCGACAATGCCGCCTATGCTGTCACGCTCCATTCTGCACTGCTCTATAAGTTCACGCATTTCCGTTTCCCTGGTCTTATCAATAAGCCCGAATATTTCCTCCGAAAGCCTGTCTGTAAGCTCATCGGGAATATTGACAGGGTCAAAACCGCTGTCCTTTATATTCCCTATCGAGAAAATATGTGCACCTATTTTTATTCCCCTGCGGCTGAGTATCTGCCTGCATACCGCACCGGCAAATACAAGCGGAGCTGTGAGTCTTCCGGAAAAATGTCCCCCGCCGCTTATATCATTAAAGCCGTTATATCTGACACTTCCCGTGTAATCCGCATGACCCGGTCTCGGACAGGAAAGTATATTTCCGTAATCCCCCGAACGTGTATTAGTATTTCTGATAACGGCACAAAGCGGCGCACCTGTTGTCGTATCATTCAGCACACCGGACAAAACCTCCGGAATATCCTTTTCAAGCCTTGGCGTGGCCGTTTTATCCTTTCCCGGTGCTCTGCGTGCCATCTGTTTATATATTTCATCAAAATCAAGCCTCTCGCCTGACGGAAGTCCGTCTATGACAACCCCTATACCTCCGCCGTGGCTTTCACCGAATATTGATATCTTTACACCGTTACCCCATGATGACATCCGCCTTACCTCCCAGTTTTTTGTAATCCTCAAAAAATGACGGATAGGATTTGTTTACACTTTCCATATCAGATATAATTATATCTCCGTCGCACCTTGCAGCCGCCATAGCAAGCGACATGACAATTCTGTGGTCGTTATATCCCTCAACCTCTCCTCCGTGCAGAATATCCGTCCCGTCAATGATAAGACCGTCCTCTGTTTCCCTGATATTTGCACCGAGCCTTGAAAGTCCGTCCGTCATAGCCGCAAGTCTGTCACATTCCTTAATTCTCAACCTTGCCGCTCCCTTAATTATTGTTCTTCCCTCGGCAAGTGCCGCCGCAACGGACAGTGCGGGTACCATATCGGGAATATTTTCCGCATCTATTTCGATTCCGACAAGCTTATCGGGTCTTATCGTTATTCTGCCGTTATTATCGGTTATTTCTGCACCGAACCGTCTGTATATATCAACACATTCCTTATCGCCCTGTGAGGAGGTCATAGAGAGATTATCTATGCATATTTCACTCCCCAAAGCGGCGGCAGTCATATAAAATGCAGCGTGTGACCAATCCCCTTCAACCGTAAAGCTTTGCGGGATATATTTCTGCTTGCCTGCAATCTTCCATCCGTGATCCGTTTCTTCAACATTTACACCGAATGTTTGCATTATGTCCGTTGTCATATTAATATATCCGACAGACTGAGCCTTTGATGTAAGCCTTATCTCGCTGTCACCTTCGAGCAGCGGAAGAGCAAGCATAAGACCTGTTATAAACTGGGAGCTTATATCTCCGGGAATTTCATAAATACCGCTCTCAAGTTTTCCCTTTATCTCAAGCGGAAGTCCTCCTGCGGTATTAAAGCTTATACCCTTTTTCGGCAGGCAGTCGGCATATACCCCTATCGGTCTTTCGGGGAGCTTTCCGTGTCCGACAAAGGTGGCTTCCATACCTCCTGCGGCTGCAACGGGTATGAGGAACCGCAGTGTCGAGCCGCTTTCTCCGCAGTCAAGTACTTTTCCTGCCGTATTAAAGGTATTTGTTCCGTCAACCGTAAGGGTATCCCCGTCAAGAGTAATAACCGCTCCTAAATTTTTCATACAATCTATCGTTGCATTTATATCATTGGACAGGTCTATCGGTCGGACAGTACTTTTTCCCTTTGCGAGGGATGCACATATTATTGCCCTGTGAGCGGCACTTTTTGACGGCGGCACCGATACCGTTCCTTCAAGCTTTTTCGGTGATATCTTAACCTTATGCAAATCTATACATCCTTTTATACATTTTTATATTATAATAACACAAATTCGCCAAAAAGTAAAATAAAATAGGATTTATAATAATCGATTCTGCCGTAATTTATTAATAATTCTCATAAGTAATTTTAAGACGGCAATATTCTTTAAAATATGACCCGACAAACATAGAGTTATGATTGCGGCAATTATGCCAATGCCTCACAGTCAAAAGCCAAGATATTTATTATCTGCAAATACAGACATTTTAAAGGAGGAAAACAGGTAAAATAAGCTATATATTTACATAAAATTTTATCATTCTTTATTGACAATAACCCGTGCTTACTATAAAATATATAAAAAGACCAAAGAGGATGAAACGGTAATGTTTGAATTTATCAAAAACAAAAAAGATACCGAAGTCTCCGATTCTCCGGAGACTGCACAACGGCTACAGAGTGAAGCGGAAGAATTGAATGATAATGATGAGCCTAAAAAGGCTCTGAAACACTGTCTGAGAGCTTATGAAATATACACCGCTCTGTATGCGGAGGATAGTGAAAAGTACAAACCGTTTATTGCATCGTGCTGTGATGTTCTCGGAAGTATATATAACAAGCTTGATAAATACGATGAGTCATATACATACCATAATATCGCACAGGAGATGTATACAGAGCTTTCCGCCGGAGGCAATGCCGAATACAGGGAGCTGCTCGCCGATCAATACAGCAATATCGGTGATACATTCTTTTTCAAGGGTGATTACGATACGGCGGAGGAAAACTATAAAAAATCACTTGAAATTTATATAGAGCTTTCCGAAAGTGATCATGCTAAATATGCCGAGGATGTCGCCTATTGCTATGACTGTCTTGCAAAAGCATACAGCGGCAAGGAGGATTATACTTCTTCCATTGAAACATACGAAAAGGTCATAGCAATATATGAGGGACTTGCTTCGGACAAAATATATGATTCTCCCGATGACAAGGAAATTGAATATCACGATAACCTTGCTTCCGCCTATAGTGATATGGGATATATATATTCATGTGTAAAGGATTTTGAAGATGCGGAAAAATATTATCTCAAGGCTGCCGAAATATACAGGGTTCTTACAAGAATAGATGCATATGAATATTCATATGAGCTATCGGTTCAGTATGAGGATCTTGCAGCACTTTATGAAGACATGGGAAAACCCGAACTCGTCTCGGAATACGAAAAGAAAGCCAAAAAACTCGGTGTCTGACTTCATTCTGCCGCATCTTGTGTATGCGGCAGAATTTTTTTAAATATTTTTTTAAAAAGGCTTGACAAAAGCCTACCGATATTATATAATAAATAACGTTCCGAGGGAACAATGAATAAGCGAGTGTGCTGGAATAGGCAGACAGGCACGTTTGAGGGGCGTGTGTTTCACGACGTATGGGTTCAAGTCCCATCACTCGCACTCTGTGTCCGTTCAGGACGATATGCGTTCGGAGTTTTCCGAACG
Organism: uncultured Clostridia bacterium; assembly: GCA_947589365.1. Classification (GTDB taxonomy): domain Bacteria; phylum Bacillota; class Clostridia; order Oscillospirales; family Acutalibacteraceae; genus UBA1213. Next base: position 13,688 of record CANQAJ010000019.1, read on the forward strand.
CATATTTTTTACCCGTCTTATTTTCGTTTTCCGGGGTATTTTTTAGTGCTGTATTTCACGATTGGGGGTCATTATAATGAAAAAATGTGCTTGCGGTCTGCTTTCTGTCATTTTTCTTTTTTCGCTTATAATACTGAACGGATGTTCGGATTTCAGCTTCAATCCTATTGGCACATGGGAATATAATGAGGAAATATATTATGTGGACGGAAAAGAAGTTGAGCGTGTCGGAAAAGAAGATATGTTATATGAAAGCACGAAATATATTTTTGAAAAATCCGGCACAGGGTATATTACTGTAAGTGACGACCCCACCCTGAATTTTACATATGATTATGATGACGAAAAGGTAAATCTGCATATTAAACAGCCCAACGGGGTAAATAATTCCAATGGCGGCACTTCAGACACTGAATATAAGATTATTAATAACGAAAAAGATAATTCAATCAAACTTGTGAGAACCGAAAAATATAAATCAAAGGATGATAGCGGCAAAGAGGTTGAAGTAAAGGTCGAATATGTTCTTGTAAAAATTTAAAACCAACAGAAGCGACACGGTTCATATTAAGGCAGCTTCTTGTCAAAAGACAGGGGCTGCCGTTTAACTGCAAACAAGCTATGTAAATATATTCTTTTTTTCAAACCACTTTAATATTTATTTATTTTATGCTATAATTAGTATAGTGACAGTGTGCCGGTATTCCCTGACCTTTAAGACCCGATTTTCGGAAAGTTCGGACAAATTGTGTATATGCCGGCATTGTTATAATAATTCAGAGAAAGGAGCAGACTATGCTTGAACGTATTAAAGCGTGGGATAACCGTATACTCACCAAGCTTTCATCAAAACATACAAAAAAACTTGACAAGCTTATGATAATAATTACAACAAGCGGAAATAACGGTTATATATGGTTTGCATTGTCCATTCCTTTGCTCTTTATATACCGATACAGACCGGTAGGATACACTATAATCCTTTCCATGCTTATAGGAGGACTGACGGGCGAAATAACAATCAAGCACATTGTCGGCAGGATCAGACCGTGCAGCAAGGAATTTCAAAAGGATGTCCTGATAAAACACCCTGCCCATTATTCCTTTCCTTCCGGACATACAACAGCATCATTTGCGGTATCCACCGTTGTATTTTTGATGATGCCATCAATTTTTTTACCCGTTTTGTTTTATGCCTGTCTTATAGGCTTTTCACGAATGTATGTTCTTGTTCATTATCCGACAGACGTGATCGCAGGTGTTTTCCTCGGTATAATATGCGGAACTGTCGCCGTCATGGTTTCACCATATATACCATTCTTCCCTACATAAAATTATACCCGATAGGCAGAATAAAGCTTATCGGGTTTTTTATCGGCAGACCAAGGGTCATATTGTATTTATAAATGAGTCCAGCTCGGTTTCATTATCATAGTGGATTCCACTTCCGTAATGTGCAAATATCCAGCTTTCTATATGCCTTGCCGATTCTCCCGGACCTATCAGATAAAACGGACTTGTATTCTGTATACTCAAATAATTATCATTCACCGTTGCAAAAGCGGAACAGCTTGTAAAGGGATAAAGTGCATTGCGATTGTGAACGTATCTCTTGATAAGTGCATATCCGTTTTCAATATACCCGCAAAATCCCGCAGTGTTATTTATGCCTATCTTTATTCTGTCTTTTCCAAAATCTCCGCCAATAAACCTGAATTCCCCGCTCTCCTCCATTTCGGAAATGTTGCTGTGAACGGTTACATATTGCTCTCCGATAAAAAGTCTTTTATCGTCCCAGCGGCAATTATCCCACAATGACAACACTCTGCTCGGTCGCTCATTTTCTCGTATGTTACTCTGCGGAATAAATACGAAACCCTTTCTGTCAAACGGTGTTTCAGTATAAATTGAAAGCTTTACATCCTCCTTCGATTTATTATAGACACTGTGTACAACCATAAAATCTCCGATATCCGTATTGAACACAACATCCATCGAAAGCTCAAGCTGCACGGGATCATTAAGAGTCTGTATAAAGCTGACACCGTCGGACATGGGACTGTAGCGTACAGGATAGTCGTCACAGTAAACGGCATTAGTACTTTTTTCTATGGTTATCCTCATTTTGTGTCCGTGATTCCTTTGGTACTCCGGATCCTTTTCGCTGTATATAAGATCGGGTCCGTTACCCCTTTTAACGCTTACAATCCTCGGACCGTAATCAAGGGTGACGATTATTTCTGTATCTTCATATGTGAGCAGAACACAATGTCCAAAATCTTCGGTGGTTATCTCTTTTACGTTAAGTGACAAATCAATCATTCCTCCAAGTTGTGAAATAGTTATGGTAATTATTTTTAAAACTGCATATTTTTTTAACAGGTATTGTATAAACAATCAATGTTAATCAACCATGACGATTTTTTCGGTAAGATTTCTGCCGCATACATCCGTATTCTGTCCGCTTAGTGAAAAAATATCATCGCAGCGGCTTTCAAGACGGAATATATCCTGCTTATCCGCACCAAGATCGCAAATATCCGAATAACGCATAACAACAGGAAACACAGCCGTTTTTTTCATTATTTTCAGTATTTCCCTTCCACGCCTGTTAAAACCGAGTATTTTTATATACTGAGGGACATTCGGCATATCCGCTTTTGTAATTCCCAAAAATGCGTACATAATTATCCTGCATATTCTTGAGCGGGTATAACGCTTGCTCTTTATACCGTCTATTATTTCCTCAAGGCTTCTTCCGTTTCTCACGGCGGAATATATGCGGTTTTCAAGTCCCTCGCCAACCTCGGGAAGCTCGGACAGCATTTTTTTGTCCGCCATTCTGAGGCTGTATAAAATTGCCGCCTCAAGTCTTGACATCCGCCCCCCGGGCGGAGGTTTGTTCTTTGCAGACGAAAATATCTCCGAAGCATATTCCGGTATATATAAATCCGTACTGCCGCCCTTTTCGATTACACTCCTTATATATTTTGCACTCGCATAGCCCTTATAAGTATTATCGCTGTCATGCTCTGTCCCTATTCTTTTCAGGGTTAATGGTGTGATTTCAGAATAGGTTCTGTTGAGTGCCTTAATATATTCTACGGCAAGAATATTATTTGACCCCGATAGTATATCCGAAATTTCCTTACCATACACTTCCTCAACTGCCGATTGTCTTGCGGCGGCAAAGGTCACACCCGTTTCAAGCCGTCTCTTAATTATTTCAGATACCCTTTTATCCTCAACAGCATATGCGGCTCTTTTTATATCATCTGTATTCCCGCATTCGCTCCCAAATACTACCTCATCAATGCAGCCGAGAGCATTCAACACAGATATACCGCCATAGGCAAAACGTTCTGCACCGGCACAAGAAAACGTAACGGGCAATTCAACCACAAGGTCAACACCGCCGCAAAGTGCTGCCTTTGTGCGGGTATATTTATCGTATATTGCCGGGATTCCTCTCTGTGTAAAATTACCGCTCATGCAGGCTACTATATAATCCGCACCGTTTTCACGCATTTTTTTCAGCATATATTCATGTCCGTTATGAAAGGGGTTATATTCGCAAATGACAGAGGATATTTTTCCGTTATATTTATTCTGAGCCATATCAATTATACCATTTCTGTAAGCCTTTCCTAATGATAGCATGAAACCGCTATGTTATATGTCGTTTTTTAATATAGTACTTTACCAAAGAAGGCAAGCACCAATGCCTGCCTTCAAAATAACTATTCTTTTACCGACAATATTATGCCTTTTCAATAAGTGCCGCCGTATCTCTTGCAATCACTATTTCTTCGTTTGTCGGGATTACGAATACATCAACCTTACTGTTCTCAGTCGAGATTTTGCCCTCAAATCCTCGGATTGCCTTTGCGTTAATATCCGCATCCACATCAACACCTATATATCCGAGCTTGTCGCATACATTCTGACGGTGTGAACTCTGATTTTCACCTATTCCCGCCGTGAATACTATGGCGTCAACTCCGCCAAGCACTGCCACATAGGAGCCTATGTATTTGAGTATCTGATATTCAAGCATATCAATCGCAAGCTTTGCCCTTTCGTTGCCGTTTTCGGCAGCGGCGGATACATCTCTGTCATCACTTGAAATTCCCGATATGCCGAGGAATCCGGATTTCTTATTGAGGAGAGTATCCATCTCAGAGGGAGAAAGACCCTCTTTTTCCATAATAAATGTTACAACAGACGGGTCAAGACATCCTGTTCGTGTTCCCATCATTATGCCGTCAAGGGGAGTAAGTCCCATACTGGTATCAACAACCTTGCCCCCGTCAATAGCTGTTATTGAAGAGCCGTTTCCGAGGTGGCAGGTTATGAGCTTGAGATCTTTTATATCCTTACCCATAAGCTCAGCACATCTGCCCGACACATACCTGTGTGAGGTTCCGTGGAAGCCATAGCGTCGCACGGCATATTTTTCATAATACTCATATGGTACTGCATACATATAGGCTGTCTGCGGCATTGTTGAATGGAATGCTGTATCAAATACAACAACCTCCGGCACATCCTTGCCGAATACATCAATGCAGGCTCTTATACCCTGAACATGAGCGGGGTTATGGAGCGGTGCAAGAGGAATAAGGCTCTCGATATCCTCAATTACCTTTTCGTCAACAATTTTTGACTCCTTAAATATCGAGCCGCCCTGAACAACTCTATGACCTACAGCCGAAACCTCGCTGAGATCCTTGATTACTCCTACCTTTTCATCAATCAGAGCATTTTTAATCTGAACAAAAGCCTCGGTATGATCGTTCATTACAACATCATATTCGGTCTTTCTGCCATCACCGGTAGTGTGCTTAAAATGGCCGTCAATACCTATTCTTTCACAGTTGCCTTTTGCAAGTATACTCTCGTCCGCCATATCAATCAGCTGATATTTCATAGATGAGCTACCCGCATTAATTACAAGAATTTTCATTTTCATTTTCCTCCCAAATTTTATTTCATACATACTAATAATATACCAATTTCCCAAAAAATTCAATATATTTTCAAAACAAATTGCGGCGGCGGCGTGCCGGCGGCGTGCCGCCGCAGTCAATCCGTAATTAATTTACTCAGGTCAATTAATTTTTTGCTCGACCATGAATTTACTCGATGAACGAGAGATGAGTTTGTCATTTCTGTTTGCGGAAAGCCTCGCAAGAGGCTTTCACGACACACTCTGCCGGCGGCACGCCGCCGCGAATATGACGGTGCCGGCACGGCACGGAGTCAATATATTCCTTGGACGGTGACTTCACCTGAATTTATGGTGTGTTCGTTTCCACTGTCGTCAACAATAATAAGCTCGCCAAGCGGATCTATCTTCGTTGCTTTCCCCTCAATTAGCCTGCCACACCTCTGCACGGATACACGCCTCCCGATTGTGGCACAAAGACCGGTAAAGGACGTTATGTCATCAATGGACATACTCACTATAAACGATGAAATAACCTTATCAAGCCTGCTTATGACACAGCGGAAAAAATCATTCCTGTTTATTTCCTTTCCAAGCTCCGTATACAGTGACGCTGATTTACTATCAATTTCCTTCGGAAAACTCCTGTTATTGACATTTATGCCTATGCCTATTGCAGCATAATCAAGCATATCAGCCTGTGCGGCAATTTCTGTGAGTATTCCTACAATTTTCTTATTTCCTATTATTATATCATTAGGCCACTTTATCCTTGCATCAAGACCTGTATATTCTCTTATGGCAAGACAAACACCATAACCTGCTGCAAGCGTAATAGAGGAAATCTCACTCGGCGACAACTCCGGACGTATAAGAGCGGTAAAAAATAATCCCCCCTTATGACCGTCCCATGATTTTCCGAGCCTGCCCTTACCTTTTGTCTGCTCCTCGGCCGCAATAATAAGACCGCTCGGTTCACCCTTTGCTGCCCTACGCTTTATTTCCTCGTTTGTAGAATCAACTGTTTTCAGAATTTCTATCCTTTTGCCTATAACCGATGTGTTAAGACCACACGAAATAATATCCCCGTCCAGCAGGTCGGGGATTTTTTCAAGACGATATCCCCTGTTTGTCACAGAAGATATCATACAGCCATCATCTCTGAGTGAATTTATATTTTTCCATATTGCCGTGCGGGAAACACCCAGTCTTTTGCTGAGTTCCTCTCCCGATACATAGTCATTTGTGCTTTCAAGTATTTTTAATATCTTTGTTTTCATACCTCTGACCTGCCAGATAACATAGTTTTCCGTAAAATTATATCAACTTTGTACGGATTTGTTCCCGATCTTTTTCAAGACCACAGAAAGCAGCTTTGAAATTACTGTACCTGCAACACAACAGATAACCGCCTCCAATATTGCCTGAGCTCCCATTGTATTTATAAAAAAGGAAACTATATTATTTGATGCATTGCTTACGGCACCAATGAATGCAGACGAGAAATCAGGCGGCAGACTGCTGCCCGCACCCTCAGGATTTATATATACAACAACATTTACCATTACATACAACGTCGTCGTAAACAACAGAGTATTCATCACAGGTACAACAAGACTTGTTATGATATACGATATAAAGTCTGTCTTATCGACATCATTTATATACCTGAATATAAGCCCTCCGAACAATCCGACAAAAATACGGGGTACAACACACAAAAAGAATGTCAATGCAGGATTAAGTCTGAATAAAGCACCTGTAAGCGTATTCGTTCCCCAAATCGCCTGTATAAAGCTTGTAATGCCAAATATCGTACCTATGATCACAGCATCTCTCGGTCTGAGAACAGTGGCGGCAACTGTCACGGGAACAGACATAAAAGTTATTATAATAAGACCGCTGTGAATATACCCCAAAGGAGTAAACGCCATAACCAGAGTTACAACCGACAGTATCACAAGTATAATTAACTCACGACGTTTTTCCTTTGGGTTTATCCTCTTAAGCTTAGCACCATCCTCATTCAAAATAAACCTTCCCGAATTTTCACTCATTTATGCTACCTCCGGATAATTTCGCTTGAAACAGAGAATTTCCGATGCCGCAGACCTTCCCTGCAACCTTTCCGAAAGTATCACACCGTTTCAGCAAGTAAAATCAAAACAAGCGAATTTACTCATCATCAGCCGCTTCAGTATCAACATCAGCCTTATTTTTTTTATGGGACTGCTTTTTATTTTTTACGGTTTCTTCTTCGACCTTTATTTCCGGGTTTTCTTCGGTTTCTGCTTTCTCTTCAACCTCGGTCTTTTCCGGTTCATCAGCAACCGCTATCGTAATATCTTCGGACTCTTCCTCAGCCGCCGGTTCCTTATCCGCCTCAACAGTATCACAAGCGGACTCCGTCGGGTGCTTCACCCCAACATCACCGTCAAAGCTCACGGGCATCCCGAATATCTTTATATAATCGTACCTTGCCTGAGCCTTTTTGAGCCTCTCCTCGGTAAATCTTATAACCTCACATATTTGTTCGGTATCAACACTTTCCTCATTCTTCTCAAGCACTTTGTAATACTGTTTTCCGAGAGTAACATAGGCGTGTTCAAGAATCGCCTTTTCGTTTTTGATTATAACAGCAAGTCTGTTAAGCTGAGCAAGCTGCCTGTTTTTCTCTACAATTACATCAATTGTGCTCGTGATACCGGCACCGATCTTATCAAAAAAGTTCATAAATATTCCTCCCTGTATTATTATATCCAAAGACATTATACTACAATCGGGTCAGGTTTGACAAGAGTTTTTTCATAGCTCATTCCGCATTGCCGTATATTAACCGTAATCATTCGTTCAAGGTAAAATATGCCTGATCCTCTTCATATTCCCCGAGGACAATAAGACAGTCCTTACAATTTTTCGGCAGTGTGAAAGCAATCTTTCCGCTATGTATTTCCTCAAAATAGTACTCCCCGTCCGTAATATTTACTGTGACCGGACTGTAGTTCTTACCGCCGCTCACAATATATCCTCCGTCCGTACCCGTAACAAAGGACGACACGGAACAGTCTGCTCCTCCCTCATCAAGGGGGAATCCGTCAAGACAAAGCTCATACTCCGCAACGACCCATTCCTCCCCCTTATCAGGCTCCTTATAGGTATATTCATCACTTCCATTCATAAAAGCTCTGACCTCAGCCTTAGCTTTATCCCCGCGAGTCACACCTGTAAGTCTTACCGGAACATCATAATATTTTTGTTTAAATGTTGAGTATTTGGAAGCCGACCCCCATACGTCCGATGAAAGCGGTGATGATACAGAGGACGATACCGCCTTTATTTCTTCTTTTTCCGAAGCCTCACTTATTTCGGAAGCTTTACTTTCGGCTTGTGAAACATCTGAAGAATTATTTTCCTCACTTTCAGCACAGGCAGACATTACGAACAGTAAAGCTGTTATTATAAGTAAACAGGCATTTCCGATCTTCATATTGTCACTCTCCCAATACCCGTTAAAATAAAGTATCGCAGATTATTTATTCATGCCGCAGCATTTCTTGTATTTTTTACCGCTTCCGCACGGACAAGGATCATTTCTGCCGATTTTCTTTACGCCCCTGACAGTCTTATTAATTGAACCGGAGGTCGAATCCATATTCGTTGACGTCGGCTTTGCGACCTGCTCTCTTTCAATAAGCTTTCCTGCCGCCTTTTTGATATCCTCCTCGGTTATTTCCTTATTGTCCGGGGATGAATTACTGTTTTCACTGATTTCAACGGTTTTCAATGTTATCTCCGGAACAGATGAGGTTTCATCATTACCGGCATCCTCATTAAGTGCCTGTTTTGCTTTAAGAGCCGCAATAGCCGCTGCCTGTGCCCTGCCTGTCGCTCCGCGCATCGATGCCAGACTACGCATTTTTTCCTGCTCCTCGATCCTCTGTGCAACTCTCTTAGGAACAACAAGCAGTATCTTTACGGTATCCTCACGTATGCATCTGACCATATCATCAAACATATCGAAGCCCTCGATACGATATTCAACAACAGGGTCATGCTGTCCGTATGAACGCAGACGTATTCCTCTCTTAAGCTCGTCCATCGCATCAATATGATCCATCCAATATTTATCGACATTTTTGAGAAGATATACTCTTTCAAGCTCACGCATTGTTTCTTCCGGAATAAGCTTCTCATTTTCCTCATAAATCTTTACTGCCATATCCGAAAGCTCATTTACAAGAAATTCCTTTTCAAGTTTCTCAAGCTCATCCGTATCATATACAAAGGTTTCCTCATCATCGTCCGAAATTATCCAACCCTTGAGTGCTTCCCTCAGACTCTCAAGGTTCCAGTTATCCTTATCCTCATGCGGGAGATACTGATTAACAAGTGATTCCATTGTTTCCGTAATCATCTTCATTATTGTATCTCTGAGGTTCTCACCGTCAAGAACCTGATCTCTCTGAGAATATATAATCTCACGCTGACGGTTCATAACATCATCATATTCAAGCACGCTCTTTCTTATGTTGAAGTTTCTTCCCTCAACCTTGGACTGTGCACTTTCAATAACGTTTGTAAGGAGCTTGCTCTCAAGCGGCTCGTCATCCTCTCCGGGCATTCTGTCCATTATAGTCTTTATCCTGTCACCGGCAAAAAGTCTCAGTATATCATCCTCCGCCGAAAGATAGAAACGGCTCGCTCCGGGGTCTCCCTGACGACCCGAACGTCCTCTCAGCTGGTTATCTATACGTCTTGATTCATGTCTGGTTGTACCCATTATAAACAATCCGCCCGCTTCACGCACCTTTTGAGCTTCCACTTCTATTTCCTTCTTATATTTTTCGAGAAGCTCCCTGTAAACCTGACGAGCCTTTATAATCTCCTCATCATCGGTTTCGGCATAGCCGGTTGCCTCATTTATCATTTCCTCGCTGAAATTGAGCTTTCTCATTTCATCCTTAGCAAGAAATTCCTCATTTCCGCCGAGTTTTATATCGGTACCACGACCTGCCATATTGGTAGCAATCGTAACGGCACCAAGCTTACCCGCCTGTGCAACTATCTCAGCCTCTTTTTCATGGAATTTCGCATTGAGGACATTATGCTTTATTCCCCTTTTCTTAAGGAGCTTGCTGAGTTCCTCCGATTTATCAATGGAAATCGTACCTACAAGCACCGGCTGACCGTTTTTATGTGCTTCTTCAATATCATTTATAAGGCATTCATATTTTCCCTTTTCCGTTTTGAATATAACATCCGGGAGGTCAGTCCTCTGTATCGGCTTATTTGTCGGTATTTCGATAACATCAAGTCTGTATATCTCGGAAAATTCCGTTTCCTCGGTCATAGCCGTACCGGTCATACCGGAAAGTTTTTTATAAAGACGGAAGAAATTCTGGAACGTTATTGTCGCAAGGGTTTTGCTCTCCCTTTCTACCTTAACGCCCTCCTTGGCCTCGATAGCCTGGTGCAGACCTTCGTTGTAACGTCTGCCGTACATCAGACGACCCGTAAATTCGTCAACAATTATAACCTCGTCCTTATCATTGACAACATAATCAATATCCCTGTGCATAACACCATGTGCCTTAATTGCCTGATTTACATGGTGCTGTATGGTAAGGTTCTCGGGATCGGTAAAGTTTTCTATACCGAAAAATTCCTCCGCCTTCTTTACGCCCGCAGGGGTAAGAGTAGCAGTCTTTGCCTTTTCATCGACAATATAATCTATACCCTCCTGAACGTATTTATCGTCATTGTCTTCCTTTGAATCGGTTTCTGCCACAACCTTTTTCTTGAGTGTCTTTGCAAGGTCATTTGCCTTACTGTAAAGCTCTGTGGATTTATCCCCCTGTCCGGAAATAATAAGCGGTGTTCTCGCCTCATCTATAAGAATTGAGTCGACCTCATCGACAATGGCAAAGCTATGACCCCTCTGAACCTTATTTTCCTTATACACAACCATGTTGTCACGCAGATAGTCGAAGCCAAGCTCGTTATTCGTAGCGTATGTAATATCCGCATTATACGCTTCTTTTCTGTCGGCATTCGAGGTATCATGCTGAAGCACTCCGACCGTAAGACCGAGAAAACGATAAAGCTTTCCCATCCATTCGGCATCACGTTTTGCAAGATATTCATTTACCGTTACAACGTGTACACCCTGACCCGCAAGGGCATTCAGATAAGCCGGGAGTGTCGCCACAAGCGTTTTACCTTCGCCTGTCTTCATTTCGCTTATTCTTCCTCTGTGAAGAATGATACCGCCTATTACCTGTACACGGAAGTGTTTCATTCCGAGAACACGCCACGATGCTTCACGGCAAACCGCGAATGCCTCAGGGAGAATAGAATCGAGTATCTCGTCCCTTTTCTTATCGGTCAGATCCTCATCTTTGAACATCTCCTGAAATCTTTTTGTCTCTCCTCTGAGTTGGTCATCGGTATATTTTTGATACTTCTTTTCAAGCTCAAAAACCTTATCAACCAAAGGATTTATTCTTTTAAGCTCTCTTCTGCTGTTACTTCCGTTAAACCATGCCTTTATTCCCATTGGTACTCACCTCATAAATTCTTTATTAATACGCTTGCCGTACGTTCTATCAGTATAACACATATTACATATGTTTTACAATGCTTTTTTACCGAAATACAAAGCACATAAAGGTAAAAAATACCCATCCCTTATTTTTTCAGCGGTATAAATATATTCTCCTTAAGACTCTTTAACAATCTTCCCTCTGTTATATTTCCCTTTCCGCATTTAAGGCAGTTTCTTACCGTTCCATAGCTTTCCACATACGGTATACCGCTGTTTTCAAGACGTGTTACAGCCTTTTTTCTTTCTCGCTTTATTTCTTCTGCTCCGGCACTCATCAGGACTTCTACCTGCATATCAAGGTCACCGTTTTCCATTCCGTCAACTATCCTTTTTGCAATGACAGGCTTTGATATATATCTGTCAATATCAGTCAGTGTTGCTTCGAGTCTTCCGCAATCCGCACATTTTGACACAATCATAATCTCATTTGCCACACCGAAATTTTTCCTCATAAAATCTATTTCCGGTTTTATGCCTTTTTGGTGAAAATAAGCAAGCTGAGCGGACATCGCTATAAGTGCGGAAAACGTATTTGCTGTCCAAAAGCATTTTTCAACATCCGGAATGATACGTGTATCAATCCGGAAATTCTCAAATGCTCCCTTTGCATCAAAGGCTTTCTTAAATGCCGCAGAGTCCCCTTCATTTTTCCATTTTTCGATACACTCTCCGACAACATCGGAATATTTGGTCATACCTATATCACTGAGAAGTTTTTTTATGGCACTGAGTGTCATAAAATAATAATCCATGCTCATTCCTCCTCATCTCAGAGTATAAAAATACATACTAATTATAAACCAAAACATTCAAATATACAATGGTTTTTACAATTTTTTTTGTAATCCCGCCAATGTGCGCCGGCTTCCTGTTATTACAAGTATCCATGTTTCGTTTATTTTTCACCTCCGGATATACCCGGCAATAAAGAAATTTTTTAAAATTATTGCGTCAACATTGACAAAAACAAAACAATAACATATACTTTAAATAGTATGCGGGGCTTATGAGATGTTGTCTTAATAAATTAAACTTACAGCATATTGTTACCCGTTACACCAAAATCCGCATATATCAGCGGTGTAAAATAGATGTAATAATGTAAATTTAACCGAGCTTTAAGATAAAAAGCAAAATATCATGAAAAGGAAGGCTGAATAAAATGACAGTAGTCGATATCAGAAGTATTTTTTCACAAAGAAACATTGAACTTTTTGAGGTAAACTCCTCCTATATATACTATGCCGAGGAGAAAAATGAAGAAGGGCATAATAATCTGTTTATCCTCGAGTACAACCGCTCCACAAGAAGGGAACGGCTTGTAACGAATTATACACTTGAGGACCCTACCTTTGTGGAACACCTTTTCGCATTCGAGAATACACTTGTTCTTATTCTCGAAAACGGCAGCAACAGTATGTGGCTGATTGAGATTGACAAAAACAGCGGAATGGAACTGAACAGAAGAAAAGTAGTATGCACCGGTGCTTTCAGAAGCTGCACTGCCCTTGACAGTGAACACATACTCATATATATGGGTCCGGATGAAGCCAATACCGAGATGTTTAAAAGATACAGTGAGGTAACAGGGTGTGAATGTCTTTGCTATATGTATGACCTCAAGACCAATATAAAACATTTTATAAAAAATCCGCTTATCGCAAAGCTCGGTACGGACAATATAAAACAAATGACCGTGCGTGACGAAAAATACCTTATACTGCTTGACCCGTTTGCCGATGAGGATATCAAAAGGGGTTATTATGAGGAACAAAGGTGGATAAATGCCGATATCAGGGATAATATATGGCTTTGCAGACTCGAAGAATTTGAAAAACAGCTTGAGGCAGGTGCTGAAAACATAACAAAAAAATGCATAGCAAGTGCCGATATAAAAGCCCTTGCAAGATACATGGGTATAGACGGGGATAAGCTGTTTTTCAGGGCAAAGGAATTCAGAACAGGCATAGAAAAAATATGCAGCTATGATGTGTTTACAAATTCACTTAATGTAGAGGCGGAGCTTAACATTCCGGACAATGATACTATGTACATAATCGAAGAAAAACCGTTCTCCGTTTTCTCCGTAAAGTCGGATAACAGGAATACCTCGGTGACGGGAATAATAAACAGCAGTGCGGAACTTACTTACAAAAGTGAACTCGGAAGCTTTATGACCTGTATAGAAAACAGATATATAGTAACACAAAACATTGTCACCGACAATGAAACAAATACCGAAAAGCGGATATACAGTATATATGATTCAGAGCTTGATAAAAGTGAAAGCTATGAATGTAATTGTTGCCTTAAGGGAAATACCTTGGTTCTGTATTGATTTTATGCTTAAATTTTACGACTTCCGAGTCAATAATATGTTACATATTAATATATGTCATGAATTATTATCTGTTTGTGCAAAAAAATACTTGCAAATCCGGAATATTTGTGGTAGAATATTAGTGGTAATTCATGTAGGCTTAGTAAAAGAGTGGGGACGCCCCACTCTTTTACTGTTAATGGGTAACTAAGCAGTTACAATAAATTTATATAAATATATAGAAATATATAAAAATTTATTGAAACGACTACCCTTTGTATCGTGCAAACGGTGCAAACTCAACATTAAATGCTTTTAATCCCTAAAGCTTACGACCGAAACAGGTTGTATGGACAAAGGTCAAAGAAAACGAGGAAGTTGATTGATGAGGTGAAAGCAAATGCTGTTGTCGAAGAAAATACG
>CANQAJ010000020.1 GCA_947589365.1 uncultured Clostridia bacterium
TTGAAAAGTCGCTTTTCTTCTTTGCGGAGGCTTCGGCTATTGCCCAATCAAAGTCCTCTCTTTTTACAAAATCGGGTGCTAAGTTGTTTTTTAGATAAATATTGCAAATATACTGCCCGGGTGGTATAATATTTTTAGTTTGTCATAAAGGGGGGAGCTTCGGAATCCTATATTCCGCAGCAAATTAATGAAAATTGTAATATATGGGCTGGGAATTATCGGCGGTTCATTTGCAAAGGCAATTAAAAAATACACAGATTGCTATGTTGTGGGTATAAATCGCAGTCGCAAACCTCTTGAGGATGCACTTGCTTGTGGTGCAATAGATGAAATAGGCAATACTGAGGCTCTTTGTGATGCGGATATGCTTATTCTCGGAACATTTCCGGGAGCAATGATTAAATTTATAAAGGATAATGCACAGCTTATTCCCAAAAAGTGTATAGTAACGGACAGTGCGGGCATAAAGACCGACCTTTGTCGTGAGCTCACCGATGTATCCAAGGAATACGGCTTCAGCTTTGTAGGCTGTCACCCGATGGCAGGAAAGGAGAAAAACGGCTTTTCCGCTTCCGAGGCTGATTTGTTTGTGGGTGCAAGTTGTGTAATCGTCCCGTGTGCTGCGGATAAGAGTGCGGTTGAAACCGTTGATAAGCTGATGAGAAAGCTAAGATTCGGACAGATAATGTATTCTACACCCGAGGAGCATGACAGGATTATTTCCTTCACCTCTCAGCTTCCTCATGTTATAGCCTGTTCTTATGTTATGAGTCCGACCTGCCCTAAGCATATGGGATTTTCGGCAGGAAGCTACCGTGATGTATCAAGGGTTGCAAATATTAATGAAAAGCTGTGGGCGGAGCTGTTTCTTGAAAACAGAGAGCCGCTTATCAAGGAGATTGATATACTTACAGAAAATCTTAACAGCATAAAATCCGCAATACAAAACGGTGACAGAGAGGCTCTTGAGGAGCTTCTCGCAAAAAGCAGAAGGATTAAGGAGAGTTTGGGAGAATGAAAATTATAAATGTAAAAACGAATGATAGCTATAATGTATATATTGAAAGAGGGATACTGTCCGAAACGGGAAAATATGTCAGAAAGGTTTCCCGTGCGGTGCGTGCGGCGATAATAAGCGACAGCAATGTAGCACCCCTTTATGCGGCAAGGGTTGAAAAATCCCTTAGAGAAAGCGGCTTTGAAACATCATTGTTTGTATTTGAAGCCGGTGAGGAAAGAAAAAGACTTTCAACTGTTGAACAAATGTATGCACATTTCTTTGACAATGATATGACAAGAAGCGACATAGTCGTTGCCCTCGGAGGCGGAGTTGTCGGGGATATGGCGGGCTTTGCGGCGGCAAGCTATCTACGGGGAATAGATTTTGTCCAGATACCGACCAGCCTGCTTGCACAGGTGGATTCCTCTGTCGGGGGAAAAACGGGAGTTGATCTTTCCGTGGGGAAGAACCTCGTCGGAGCATTTAAGCAGCCGAAATCCGTGCTTATTGACCCCGATACTCTTGATACTCTGCCGCAAAAGTTTTTTAATGACGGAATGGGAGAGGTTATAAAATACGGCTGCATACGCAGCAGGACTCTTTTTGAAAGACTGGAAAATGAAAATGCAATGGATTTCATAGATGATATCATATATGAATGTATCTCCATAAAGAGTCTGATCGTTGAGCATGATGCACTCGACACGGGCGAGAGGGCTATTCTGAATTTCGGGCATACCTTCGGTCATGCACTGGAAAAGCTTTATAATTACAGCGGCATAACACACGG
Source organism: uncultured Clostridia bacterium (assembly GCA_947589365.1). Lineage (GTDB taxonomy): Bacteria > Bacillota > Clostridia > Oscillospirales > Acutalibacteraceae > UBA1213. The sequence continues at coordinate 1,791 of CANQAJ010000020.1, forward strand.
TGAGGCTGTCGGACTCGGTGCTTATCTTATTACAAAAATTACCGAAAAAAAGGGTATTACCGAAGCCGGAAGTGCTGATAGGATATACAAGCTGCTCAAAAAATATGATATGACTACAAGCACAGAATTTTCGATTGATGATATCGTCAAGGCGACCAGGGGGGATAAGAAAAGCAGCGGAAAGGGTATAAGCTTTATTTTCCTGAGAAGTATAGGGGATTGCTTTATACAGAGAATCGAAAACAGTGACGTAAAGGGATTTTTTTCGTAAGAATAAAAAATGGGGCTGTCGAATCAGACTTAAAAAGTCTGAGCGAAGCCCTTTCATTATTTTCAGAATTTGCAATTGACATTTTTCTTCATTTTGCAGTAGATTTACCAACAGTCAGGTAAGTCACATATTCTCCCACCTGCTGAGGGGAAATTCTTGCTTATTAATATTCTAATCGATACCAAATAATTGAGGGTTACCAAACAGTTAAGAAGCAGATCGTTACTGAATGTTCAGGAAAATGAGTTACGGATTTTACTTATCCATAATGAAAAATGCTTACATTCAGAGAGCATTCTATCCATATTGATATGTTGAGCAACAAGAATTCCTTGTCTTACTTTTGAATAACCGCTGATTATGCTTTGGATTCTCTTAGACGGTGACGTATCGGGGGAGTTGTTTATATGTTCCGGTGTTTCTGCATTATCTCTTATATCCTGTAACTTTTTTACAGATTTATTATCCGAAATTATGGCAAAAGCCTGAGGGTCGGAAAATAACAATCCTTCAAATTCATGCAGCATCAGATTGAATATCAAATTGCTGCAACCTATATCTATTGTAATTGCTGTTTCAATGTATTCTATGCGTTTATAAATATCAACTTCTCTGTAATCAATTTCGGGAGTATCAGCAGGCATACCATAGTAGTCCAGCATTGTAGTGACAATTGCATTGGGATTTTGACAAAGTCTGCATAGCTCATCCTTTATAACATTATACTTGCTTACCCCGCCCTTATAAGATTTTGTAGGAGTGCGTTTTGTCTTATGGATAATCGGTGTGGTATAAATACCCATTCTTGATAAATACGGGGAAAGGATATTATTTACAAAAGCTTCTTCTGTTTGACCTTCACAGTAAATATATAGAATTTTCATTTTGAGAGTCTGCCTCCCAAAATATTTTTTTGCCACAAATCACCTAATGAATAATCTTCAAGCCAGATTTTAAGTTCATCTTCATTTAATCTGTTAAAAGTCGAAGCACCGTTTGCGTCTTTATTTACAACAACAACGTCTTTTGTGCTGAACTCGTTTAACAGCTCAACAGATTGAGTAGAAATAATTATCTGTTTCTTTTTGGAAATTTGCTTTACCATTTCGGCAAATATTGTAATTGCATAGGGGTGAAGTCCAAGCTCGGGTTCATCAACAATTATAGTTGCAGGCTGTAAGCTTGCAGGCTGAAGCAGCAATGTGGTAAGACAGATAAAACGCAAAGTTCCGTCCGAAAGCTGTGAAGCGTTAAAGATATCCTCGCAGCCCTTTTGATGCCATTTCAGAGAAATAAGTTCTTCATTTCCTTCTTTAGGTTCGAGCATGAAGTCGTCAAAATATGGGGCTATCAAGCGAATTGTTTCAACGATTTCATTGAAACTTTTTTCATAGTTTTTTTTGAGTCTGTATAAAAAAGCCGCAAGATTGGAAGCATCGAACATAAGCGATTGATTATTTGATATATTATGTTCCTGCTTTACTTTAGCTGTTCGGCTTGTATCATGAAAGTGATATACACGCCACATTTTTTTCTCTAATATCGGAAAAACATAATTGTTTATTCCGCTATAAACACCATTTTCCCACTTTGATTCCTCATGTGCCGTGGATACGGTGCTTTCATAAGTTCCCCGGCTGTAAAATTCTTTTTTAAAAATAATTCTGTTATCATCTGTTGGTACAAGATAGAAACCGTATGAATTATCATTGAAAAAGGCTTCAAAATAGATTTCCTCTGTTTCCTTTCTGCCATTGTAGAATAAAGAGTTGATCCCGCACTGTTGGGTATACAGCTGTAATTCTTTCTTTAAAATGCTTTGGAGTAACGTAAAAGCGGAAATAAAATTAGATTTTCCGGCACCGTTGCTTCCAATCAGTAAATTTATGCTGTCAAGCTTTAAGTCACATTTTTTTATAGATTTATAGCCGCTTATACGTATCCGGCTTAATTGTCCGGATTTTATACCCATACTCACTCGTTCCTTTCTTTAACTCTATTCTTTCTGTCAGCTTATGCCCCGGTCTGTATGAAATCGGGAATATTGAGTTTATAAATCCGTTTTTCAGAACTGTGCTGTCTTCAAAAATTGATTTTATGAGTTTGTTACAGTGCTGTTATTGTATTTTTCTTCCTCTTTCATAAGAGTGATAAATTTTTTCTTAAGCTCGATTGAAAGATAGGGTCTGAGCTTTTCAAGGGTCATTTTGTTGGGTGTGAACATAAGCAGGGCAGGCTTGTGCCGTATTTTATCATGTATCAGGACGTAATAGGTCGAGTCGCTTGCATTATTTTCTTCTGCATGAAGTACAAGATTATGCTTTGACGGTTCAACATTACGCCTGCCTGTTTCGTGATTGTAATATTTTCCGATATCATCAATACCCTTTATATCAAATACCGTGATATTACGTCGTTTTGCCTTTCCCTTTATACGCTCTATACGCATTTCACCGGTTACAAAGGTGTATTCATATTCTATTCCCGAATTTCTTACAAGATAAACTGTAAGCCATATACCGAAACCGAGAAGTATAAGGGCAACCGGTATCAGAAATGAGTATATTCCGGAAAAAAATACGCACAGTGCAATTATCAGGATAATGGCACATATTGAGCCTACAAGACTTATCATCTGTTTTGCGGTGAATTTCTTTTTGACGATCTGTTCGTAGTAGTTATCCATCCTTGTTACATCTATCAATTTATCCATAAATATACCTCCGACATTTTTAAAAGAATACGGTTATTATACCACATATTGCACAAAAAATCAATTAATTTTTCTATATATTTTTCAGAAAATATATTATTAGTTGGGTACCCTGTAAGTAAATGTAAAAATCGGGTATGCCCGGGTCGTTTCCGGGCATATCCGGTGTGCAAATCTTTATAGGGGTAATCACTTATCCTCTGTGCGTATGGTGATGGAATTGATTATCGGCTGTTCGCTTTCGGCTATAGTACCGTTGTCATCCGTGGGCTTTGCATCTTCACATACCTTATCAACAACATCCATACCCTCGGTTACATGACCGAATCCGGCATAATCTCCGTCAAGGTGCAGACTGTCCTTTTGGACTATAAAAAATTGTGAGGATGCACTGTTCGGATCGGTAGCTCTTGCCATTGATATCGTACCTCTTGTGTGGGAAATTGTATTGTTATAGCCGTTTGAGCTGAATTCGCCCACGATCGTTTCCGGCTCCTCCGTGCCTTCCTTAGCCTGACCGCCCTGCATCATGAAGCCCTCCATTATCCTGTGGAATGTAAGACCGTCGTAGAATTTTGAATTTGCAAGCTTTACAAAGTTTTCCACGGTCTTAGGAGCGGACTCGGGGTCGAGCTCAACGGTGATTTTCCCGTAATCCTTTATATCGATGTCCGCATAATAAGTTTTGGTTTCGTCTATTATTGATTCGCCTGAGTCAAGTGAGCTTTGAGTGCTTTCTTCTGCGGAGGATTGTGAGCCGCTGCTGCCGTTTGACAATACAAGTGCAAGAATAAGTAATCCGACTATAATTACTACAACAACGATTGCCGTTATTATGCCCGTTTTGAGCTTCTTGCCCGTTTCCTTTACGTCAACAGCCGGCTGCTGCTTTTTTGGTGCGGGTGTTGTCGGAGTTTTTTTCCTTGGAGCCGGTCCTTTTTTCTTTCTGTTCTTAGCCATTGTTTCAAATCCTTTCTTTGCTGTATAATCTTACAGCCTGTTTTAAATTCTTATATCCTGATCCGGATAACAATAAGACAATCATAACATATTATGCGTAAAAATTCAATTTATATTTTTAATAAATAAACTTGTTACATGGAGGTGTCCGTTGTGTCAGTAAAATTACACCAACATTACCATGTTGCCCGCGTTTATTATATATTCTCTGTTTTGAAAAATATTTTTTATTTATTCATAGAAAGTTGACCTTTGCGGGTCAATTTTTTTTGTTTTCTCTCCTCCTGTTGAAAGGGGGTATAAAATTGAATAAAAAAGAGAGGGGGCTTACTCCGAGAGAAAAACAGTTTTGTTGTGTTTATGCAAACAGCGGAAATTATAAGGAAGCGGCCTTATGTGCGGGTTTCGTCAATCCGGATAAAACAGGGGCTGCCCTTTTGCTGAGGGACGATATTAATGCGGAAATAGAAAAAATATATAAATCCCGCACAAGAAATTTTCGTCAGAGGGTAAGGGCAGGATATGAAAGACTTGCTTTCGGGAATATTTCGGATGCGGTCAGGCTTATGTTTGAGGATAACCCGTCGGAAAAAGCCCTTGACTCATATGATCTGTTCAATGTTGCGGAAATTAAAAGACCGAAGGACGGTGCGATGGAAATTAAGTTTTTCGACAGGATCAAGGCTCTTGAAAAGCTTGAATCTGCCGATGACAGCGAACAGAAAGGTATATCGGATTTTTATAATGCCCTTATAGGCGGAATCAACGGTTCCGATAAGAAAAACAGTACATCCGAAAATAGAGAATGTATTGAATCTGAAACTCCGGGGGATGAGATTATTTGAAGTTCAGGACTTTTTCCGAAAAACAGCTTAAACTTCTGAGGTGGTGGTGTGACGGAAGTGAAAGTTCCGACTGCGACGGTATTATATGCGATGGTGCCGTCAGGAGCGGTAAGACCTTATGCATGAGTGTATCATTTATTTCGTGGGCAATGCTTAATTTTGAAGGCGGCAGTTTTGCAATATGCGGAAAGACCATACGTTCGGTTAAGAGAAATCTGGTCGTCCCTCTGCTTAACGTATTGGCGGATCTGGGTTTTGAGGTCAGGGACAGGCTTTCATCAAATATACTGGAGGTGCAGACAGGAAGCAGGAAAAACATATTTTATCTCTTCGGAGGGAGAGATGAGAGTTCGGCGGCACTTATACAGGGAATAACACTTTGCGGAGTACTTTTTGACGAGGCCGCTCTTATGCCGAGGTCGTTTGTTGAACAGGCTGTGGCGAGATGCTCAGTGGAGGGATCAAAGCTGTGGTTTAACTGTAATCCCGAATATCCTCAGCATTGGTTCTGTACCGAATGGGTAAAAAAGGTCAGGGAGAAAAATCTTTTTTATATTCATTTTACCATGGAGGATAATCCCTCCTTGTCCAAGGCTATGCTCAGACGCTATCAGAAGCTTTATTCGGGCAGCTTTTATCAGAGGTATGTCCTCGGAAAATGGACGGCTTCGGAGGGACTTGTATATCCGTTTATGTCGGACGAAAAAATGCTGTATGATGAGCCGAAGGGCGGATTTGACGATTTTGTTATTTCGTGTGATTACGGTACCGTCAACCCGTCTTCATTCGGTTTGTGGGGACTGTGCGGCGGCATATGGTACAGGATAAATGAATATTATTACAGCTCACGCAGGGAGGGTTCTTCACGCACTGATGAGGAGCATTATAAAGGCTTATGTGAGCTTGCCGGGGAGAGGAAGATATCGGAGGTGATTGTTGATCCGTCTGCGGCAAGCTTTATCGAAGTTATAAAAAGACATGGCAGGTTCAGAGTGACGGCGGCAAAGAATAATGTAACCGATGGTATAAGGCAGGTGAGCAGTGCACTTAAACAGGGGGATATAAGAATATGCCGCTGCTGCATCGATTGTATAAGGGAGTTTGGTATGTATCGTTGGGAAAGCGGAGGCAGAGATGTTCCGCTGAAAGAAAATGATCATGCTATGGATGATGTGAGGTATTTTGTTGCTACATATCTGAACGGATATGACGACAGTATATATGCACTGGCTTCAAGCAGATAATACCGACATAGCGAAACCACATATACATAAACGTTTCGTGCGGAAAAGAGGTGATAAGAATTGGGTTGGTTCAGAAATAAAAACAGAAATAAGACGAGCGGATTTGCCGTTCAGACGGCAGGGGGCGAGAAATACAATCACCCGTTTTCCTGTATCAGAAATTACAGCCCCCTCGGCTGCTTTGAAAAAAATCTGTATCGTTCGCTGAGGGAATCCATTCCCGTAATTGATGCGGCGATATACAAGATCATAAGATTGACAGGCAATTTCAGGGTTCAATGCTCCGATAAAAAAGCCGAAAGAAAATTGGAGGAATTTCTGAGAAATGTCAGGGTCAACGGAATATCCTGCGGTGTTGACAGTTTTATATCACAGTACCTTGAGCAAATGCTTACATACGGTACCGCTGTAGGCGAGATAGTACTCGGTGAGGACGGTAATATTGCTGCACTTTATAACAGCTCACTTGATAATATAGAGCTTTGCTGCGGTGAGAATCCTTTTGATGTATGTATTAATGTCATAGACGAAACAGGAGTGAAAAAGCTCGTAAGATACCCCGAGCTTATATTGTGCAGTGCGATTATGCCGGAGCCGGGGAAGCTGTACGGTACCTCCGTATTGAAGGGACTCCCGTTTGTGAGCGATATATTTCTTAAAATTATCAATGCTATAGGTACAAACTGGGACAGAGTGGGAAATGTTCGATTTGCCGTCACATATAAGCCGAGTGACGGCGACAGAGGAGGTACAAAGGAAAAGGCTATGCTTATAGCCTCTGAATGGAGCAAGGCTATGAAAAGCAGAGAGCCGAGGGATTTTGTGTCCGTGGGGGATGTCAGCATAAAGGCAATAGGTGCGGATAATCAGATACCCGACAGCGAGGTCCCTGTGCGGCAGATACTTGAACAAATCGTTGCCAAGCTGTCAATACCTCCGTTCCTTTTGGGGCTTACATGGTCAACAACCGAAAGGATGTCTTCACAGCAGGCGGATATTCTCACAAGTGAGCTTGAATATTACAGACGTGTACTTAATGAAAGCATAAGAAAAATATGCCGTACATTTCTGCGGCTTAACGGCTTTAATGAACAGTGTGAAATTGTATGGGATAATATCAATCTTCAGGACGAGGTTGAACTTGCAAAGTCAAGATTATATAACGCTCAGGCAGAGGAAATAGAAAATCGTATTAAAAAGGGAGAATGAATGTGGAAAATGAAAACAGCAATCTGAAAGCAGGTGAACTGGAGCTTATCAACAGCTATACACGCAGACCTCTTAAGGCCGATGAGGTATATGCCTTTTCCGTTGTTTTGTGTGATAACGAAATTGACAGGGATTTTGAAAAATTTTCTGATTCCGCACTTAAAAAAATGGAAAAACTGTTTGTAGGGGTAACCGGAGTTCTTGACCATGACCCGAAGAGTAAAAACCAGACAGCAAGGATTTTTTCGTGCAGAGCGGAGGAAGTATCGGGGAAAAAAACCTCGGACGGGCGTCAGTATATACGTCTTGCCGCAAGGGCATATATGCCGAGGACAGAGGGCAATAAGGATTTTATTATGCAGCTTGACAGCGGCATAAAAAAGGAGGTAAGTGTCGGCTGCTCGATAGCTAAAAGGATATGCTCAATCTGCGGCTGCGAAAACGGCTCATGCGGACATATCAGGGGAAGAAGCTATGACGGTGAGGTGTGCTATAAAATACTCGAAGAACCGACGGATGCTTATGAATGGTCATTTGTTGCAGTACCTGCACAAAAAGCGGCAGGTGTTATCAAATCATATAAAAAAGGAGAGAACGGTTTGGATATTGAAAAAAGACTTTTCAGCGGTGAGGCTGAAAGCTTCAGTGTTGACGAAATGAATATTATAGCGGAAAAATTCCGCATATTGCAGGAAAAGGCTGCCGATGGTGAGGTATACAGAAGACGGCTTGAGGCTGATATAAATAAGCTTGCCGCCTTTACCCTTCCGCAGCTTAAAAGAGATGTACTCGACTTCATTACAAGTAAGATGAATGCAGTGCAGCTTGAAAATCTAAAGAAGGCTCTTTCGGAGGGAAGGGAAAATAATATGCCGCTTAAGCCCCAGCTTAGTGCGGCGGTAAAAAACATGAGAACGGATAATAATGCTTTTAAAAATATTTGAGGAGGATAATATATGAATGTTTCATTTAACGGCTTCGGGGAAAATGTGGTTACATTTGAAACGGAGGGAAGTGTGAGTGCCGGTATGCCGGTTATGGTATCGGCAAGCGGAAAGGTTAAGGCGGCAAGCGGTGTATTCTGCGGAATATGTTTGGGTGTGAGAAACGGTTATGCCGCAGTGCAGCTTAGCGGATATGTTAAAACCGCTTATGATACCGCACCGGCTGTCGGGTATACCAAGCTTGTCGGAAAAACCGGAAAAATAAGTACGGATGCATCGGACGGCAGGGAGTACCTTGTTGTTGATATTGATACCGTTGCCAAAACAGCGGGAATTATACTTTGATTTGAAGGGAGATTATTGATATATGGCATATTATGACACTATAAAGCCGGAAAAGGGTATGTACGGCAACGGTACAAAATCCTTTACGCAGATACTCGAGGAGCTTGACCCGTCAGAAAATTATAAGGGAAGTGAGCTTGAGGGATTGGACGCATATCAGCGTCAGCTTAAAAGATATAATATCAGGGTAGGGGGAAGCAATTCGGATTGTGTGCAGAAATTTTTCCAAAGCTCGGACAGTGCGGCACTTTTTCCTGAATATGTATCAAGAGCGGTAAGGCAGGGCATTGAAAGGGCGGATGTTCTTTCGGATATTATTGCTGCTAAGACCGTGATTGACGGCATGGATTACAGATCCGTTGTTTCCGACCCTTCCGATGACGATAAACAGCTTAAGCCTGTTGCGGAGGGGGCATATCTTCCGCAGACGACCATAAAAACAAGCGGTCAGCTTGTTAAGCTGCAAAAAAGAGGAAGAATGCTTGTTGCATCTTATGAGGCAATTAAATTCCAGAAGCTTGACCTGTTTACCGTAACACTCAGGCAAATAGGGGCACATATTGCCCGTGAACAGCTTAAGGATGCGGTGGAGGTTCTTATAAACGGGGATTCGACAACGTCTGCTGCCGGTACTGTTTCCGCTGCGTCTGTCGGAAATATTTCCTATGATGATCTTGTAAAGCTATGGGCGGAACTTTCGCCTTATGAAATGAATACACTTCTTGCACCGACAGCGGTTATGACAAAGCTTCTTTCAATGAGTGAAATGAAGGATTCCCGTGCGGGACTTGATTTCCACGGCAGCGGAAAAATGATTACACCGCTCGGGGCGAAGCTTTTACATATTCCGTCAATTACAGGAAATAAGATTGTAGGTCTTGATAAAAACTGTGCACTTGAAATGGTACAGTCCGGAGATGTCGTGACCGATTATGATAAGCTCATAGACAGACAGCTTGAAAGAGCGGCAATAAGCTGTATTACGGGCTTCGCAAAAATATTCCCTGATTCGGTTAAGGTGCTTACCTGTTGATTGGGGGAATGACGGTTGGATATGGAGGAAATAATGAGAATATTCTGCCGTCTGTCCGGTCTGGATTATGAGGAAGCGGCTGATTTTCGTTTTATGTGTGATACTGCACTGAGCTATATAATGTCACGCATAAAACACGGTGCGGATACAAGATGCTGCGGCGGCAGAATCAATTTTGCCGTCGCCGCTCTTGCATACTACAGATATGTTTTATGGAGTCTGACCGACGGAGCTGTAAATGAGATAAATGTCGGGGAAATAAGAGTAAAGCATGGCGTATTCAGTGAGCTTGATGCGGCGGACAGACTTTGCAGAGAAGCTTTGGCGGATATAGGGGAAATTCTTGACAGTGAGGATTTTGTATTTAATTCATTTTCGTAATATACAGGTGGTTATATGAAAAAGCTTATAGATAAGGCTATTGAAAGTTTGGGAAAGGCTTGCTATATAAAAAGTAAAAAAGGCTGTGCCGTAATTTTTCCCGTGAGGTATTCTCAGAGGATAAACGGAGGAGTAGATATTTCTCCTCACGGCAGAGGGGATCCCGAAAAATATTTTATATACTGCAATTTTGAAATAGGGAACGGTGTACAGTACGGCGATATTGTCAGTGATACGGAAAATGCATACTATATATTGTGGAGCGATGAGGTAAAAAGCAAATACGGAGATTATGTGAAGATCTGTGCAAGGAAAATAAAAAGGGGTGATAAGTATATATGACATTTGCTGAAGAAATGTATTTTAAGGCTTTGGATGACCCTGCATTTTCGGGTATGAAGCCGGTGCTTGAAAAGTGTGCGGGGGAGCTTCCGTTTCCTATGGAAAAGCCATATGTAAGCTTCGGAACGGAATACGAAAACGGAAGCTGTCTTTTGGGGAGTGGTATGGCTGTCAGTGAGATTATGACGGTAAATGTTGCGGTAGATGAGGAAATTAACGAGGGATATTGCAGGGAATGTGCAAAAACAGTGACGCTTGCCGTTATGAGTCTTGACACGGGGAAAAGAATAATCTCCGTATCGGCAGGCGGGTGTGAGTATAATGATGCAGTCGGATGCTACAGCATAAAGCTTAAATTCGGACTTCGTGAGGTACTTCGGGACGGAGGTGACTGATCATATATTCTGAAGAGGAGAGCCTATGCGGCAGAGATGTAAATATATATATTGACGGGAAAAAGCTGCTTCAGGCAGAAAGTATGGAAATACGCAAAAAATCGGAAATACACAATATCCGTTCATGCTTTTCCGGAGATGATATCGCACACATAAGAAGGCGTTGCAGCTACAAGGCAACTATGACGGGACTTCAATTCAAAAAGCCGTTTGAGTGCTGTTGTTTTGCCGATCTTGATAATTTTACCATGACGGTCGAAATTGACAGGAAAAGATATACCCTTAAAAACTGTATTTGGGATGATTTTTATGCAGCGGCAGACAGGGAGAAATTTAGGGAACATATAAGTGTTATTGCTATGGATATGGAATCGGAGGATATATGAAGGAAATAAATCTTGAACTTACTGAGGATATGGCTGACGAGCTTGGAAGGGATAAGACGGCACAGCTGAGGGATATATCGGAAATGATAAGGTGCGATATGCTCAGGTACAATAAAATTCTTGACGTTGAGGAGGAGATTGATGAGGACTGACGGAAAAATGAGCTATAAGGATTATGTCTTCCCCGTTAATCCTTCGGTTATAAAAATAAGTCATGGCAGAAAAATTGCAAAGACTAATATTCCTGACGGATATGATACGGTCAGTGATATGGGACTTTCATATCGGATAATAAGCGGGGAAGGAGAGTTTTTCGGCGAGAAATGTGTTGATGATTTTCTTGCCCTTAAAGCTGTTATGAATAAGGGCGGCGGGGGAATGCTTTATCTTCCCTCGCAAAAGCCTGTTTATGCAATGTTTGAGGAGCTTGAGCTTATTGCTGAAGATTGTGAGGGGGTTATACGGTACAAATTCAGATTTATTGAAAGTTTTGAAAAGCATTTTTCGGAGAGATATTTGTATTGCTATGGAAACGGGTGTGATTGTTTATGGGATATTTCCTATAAATACGGGATACATATTGATATTCTGACGGAGCTTAATCCCCATATAAAAAGACCGGATATACCTGTACTTCCTTGGGAGAAGGTGAAGCTTTGCTGAAATACATATTAAAAGATATAAATGATGTTGAAACTGTATTTGAACATCCTCTCAGTATGAGTATTGTTTCATCGGAGGATGCACCTGCCGACAGTTTCAGAGCTGTTTTTGCTGTGGGCGGAAAAATTCCGGAATTATATTCCGTCAGGGTGCTTGACGGAGGAGATATTGTTTTTTTCGGATTTGTTGACGAGCAGACGGAAACGGTTGCGGACAAGGGAATTTTGCTGGAAATAAGTGCGAGAGGTCCCGAGTCTGTATTGCTTGACAATGAAGCGATGCCTCAGACCTATTGTATGCCGACGATGAAAATATTATTTGAAAGGCATTTTAAACCGCTGGGTTTTAAGGGGGTCGTGGGAGGAGAAAGAGCCTTTCCGGGGGATCTTGTTATTTCAAAGGGAATGAGCGAATGGCAGGTGCTGAGCAATTACTGCGAAAAATTTTGTAAATCCAAACCGGTTGTAAGAAGCGATCTTGTTATAGAAACGGGGGAAAATTCGCAGCCGGATACGATATATCTCGGAGAAAACAGCTCCATAATAAAAATCAGCAGGACGATAAGCAGAAATGCACCCGTATCCGATGTATATGTAAGGACTTATTTTGCCGGGGGATATGAAATGTATATCGGAAACGAAACGGCAAAAAAACACAGGATACAAAGAAAGAGGTATTTTAACTGTGCGGACAGCAAATACAGGTCGGTGCTTTATGCGGATAATATAATAAAGAATTCCAACGGTAAATATGAAAGATATACAATAGACCTGAGCGGTATACTTGGATGCAAGGTCGGAGATACCCTGATGGTGCGGAACAGAAAGGGGAAAATGAAGATTGACGAGCTTCACTATATACTTGACGGCAGCGGGGAGCATACGAGAATTTATGCGGAGGTGATTGTGTAATGTGGATATCAAAAAATATTATTTCCCACAGCAATGTCGGCACTGCTTCAAACGGTGCTGTGGGACACAGTGCAAATATGAGGGTTTCTGCCACATCCGGGAGAGGAATAGAAAAATGTTCAATGATGACGCCGCCGGGGATTTACAGTCTTCCTACTAACAATCAGACATCGGTTGTGATGCAGACGCAGAACGGTCCCGTTTGTTTGGGTATGAGAATGAACAGATATTACGGGACAATTGAACCCGGGGAGATTATTATGGAATCGGAAGGGGGAGCCCAAATAAAGCTTTCAAATGACGGTATGGTCTATATAAACGGAAGGGGGTTTGATTCGGATGGATACAGCGATTGATCCGAAAGGTGATTTTGATACCGATATAATCGGCAGACCTTATACGATTGACGGAACGGATGTGATTTTGCAAAAAATATATATATGCCTGTCGGGACACAGGGGAGGTTTTATTTATGACCGTGAGCTTGGCGGGGAATTGTATAAAATCGTACTTTCAGATGATAATGCGGAGGAGCTTCTGGAGATTCGGGCAAGGGAGGCGGTCAAGGATATCAGGGAGGCGGAAGTATGCGGTGTACGGATAAGGGACGGGGCTGCATATGCTATTGTCAGTATAGACGACAGGATATATAATATTGCTTTGAGGGGGATTTAAGATGGCGTACAGCTATGATGAAATACTTGAAAGAATGGAAAATAAATATTTTGAACTTACGGGGCATGAGGCGGAGGAATGCGGGGATATCGGAATAAGGTTAAAGCTGCTTGCGGGGGAGCTTTATTCCCTGGAAAGTAATTTTGACTGGCTGAAAAGACAGCTTCTGTTCACCACGGCAACAGGTGAACAGCTTGATATGTATGCAATGCAGAGGGGAATAAAAAGAATAAGGGGAAATAAATCAAGCGGAGAATTGGTTATTGTGCTTGATACTGCATTAGATTATGAAATGGAGATTCCCGAGGGGACCGTATGTACGACTGCGGACGGAGGGCTGAACTTTATTATAGATAAGGCGACAAAGGTGATGAAAGGAAGTGTAAGAACCGTATGTCATGCCTGTGCGGAGCATACGGGCAAAAAATATAATGTCGCCAAAAATGCCATTACAACCATGGTTACATATTTTTCCGCCGGGATGTATATAGAGAACGGAACTGCCTTTACAGGCGGTACCGATGATGAAACCGATGAGGAGCTGAGAAAAAGGATCGAAGCGACCTACAGAAATATATCCAATGGTGCAAATGCGGCATATTACCGCAGACTTGCGGAAAGTGTGGACGGGGTTCAGTCGTCAGCCGTTGTGGAGAGCAGTACGGGAGAAGAAGGTGCAACGATTTATGTTGCAGGCAGAGGTGCGGTGTGCAGCGGAAGTTGTATTTCAAAAGTTTATAAAATTATAGAAGAGGGGAGATGTATCGGTCATAAGATCAGGGTAGTTAATGCCGGCACAGCATTATACAATGTTGATGTGGGAATATCGGTGAAACCGGGTTATAACAGTCAGGAGGTGACGGAAAACGTCAGAAACAGCATAATAAATTATTTTAATGCACTGAATGTCGGACAGGGGGTGATTCTTGCGGAGATAGGCTGTACCCTTATGAATACCGATGGGGTAGAGAACTATGTATTCAATAATATGCAGGATAAAAGTGCGGCTGAGTCTGTACTTATAATTTTGGGAAATCTTACGGTAAACACTATGTGAGGTGAGATATTTGGGTGAATTTGAAATGATGTCAAAAAGGCTTGCACAGACGGGTCTTTATGATATATCCGAGGGAAGCGGGGTATATGCCGAGCTGATGTCCTATGCTGTAGGATTGGATCTTTTTTTTGATGAACTGGAGAAAATCAGGAGGGATATTTTTTTTGATATATCGGAGGGCAGTGAGGTCGGAATATATGAGAGGCTTATGTCTGTGTGTAATCTTGATAAATCCGCAGAGGGAAGAAAAAGGAGCATAATGAGTATGCTTTCGGTGACGGACAGAGATTTTACGCTTGAGGGGATTAAGAAGCTTTTGGGTATTTATAATATTGACGGTGATGTTTCCGAGAACGGCAGATACATTAATATTAATTGTCGGAGCAAACTGAGCGAGAGTGAGGAAAAGGCAATAAACGATGATATACAGCGATTTGCACCTCTTCATACCAAAATATATGTTTTCGGTGCGAGTCAGTAGGGTAAATTGAAGATTGCATCTTACATAACGTAAAATTTTTGCATATACGAAAATAAATACAAAAAGAGGCTGTCCGTTTTTGGCGGACAGCCTTAAAATTTTTGTTGTTTTACTGTTATTTGGGAATTAGTCCTTAGAAGAAGCCTTCTTTGTCATAACAACAGCAGTGCCGAGAGAAGCAAGAACAACAGCTACAAGAGCTATAGCAGATGTTGTATCACCTGTTGCGGGAGTTGCTGTATCCTTATCCTCTGTTGTGTCAGCCGGTGTGTCGGTTGTTGTACCCTCGTCTGCCGGTGTGCTGTTGTCGGTTGTTGTACCCTCGTCTGCCGGTGTGCTGTTGTCGGTTGTTGTAGCCCCGTCTGCCGGTGTGCTGTTGTCGGTTGTTGTAGCCCCGTCTGCTGCATCGCCGCCTGCGGGTGTAACTACGAGATCCTTTACACCGCCTGCAAGAAGCGTGAAGTCGGGCTCGTCATCCTCAGCTACTTCGTCTGCTGCGATTGCAAGAGGATCGTTTTTGGTTGTGTCAAAATATGCAGTGAAGGAAACGTGGTCACCTACATTAACCTTAGAAGCGGGGATACCGTAGTTATACTGGCTGTTGTATGCACCGTTCTTGTTGTCATAGTTGCCCCAGCTATCTGTCCAGTCGTTGTTTATACGAACCTTGAACTGGATACCCTTACCTTCCTCTGTGGGGTTACCGTCACAGGTCCAATCCTGAATATAACCTTCCTGAACGTCGAACTCTACATGAGCTTCCCAAACACCATTGTTATAGGTCATAGGAATGTCGGCACCGGCTCCCCAACCGCCTGCAGCGAGGTCGCCTGTGAATACACCGCAAACACCCATCTTGACTGACGGATCCTGAAGTTCTTCGACTGTTGTCAATGCTGATGTGCTGAAAGCTGCGGTAGCAGCCAAGGAAGCAGCGATAGCAGAGCAAACAGCTACTTTAAGTATTTTTGAATTTCTCATTGTTAAAATCCTCCTAAAAAATATTTCCGATACCACGCCGGTACCTTTATGACGATTGTATCATGTTTACAGCCAAAAATCAAGAGATAATTAAAAAAATAATTATGTAAAATTTTGCATATGACATACTCCGGTGTGATTTTACGGAATAAAAGAATATAGATCTCACTTATATCCGGATGAATTTTTTAGGGAATTATTTGTTTTTGTTAATTACTTACATAAAAATCCGGCAAAGTATGTATGAAATAACCGTTAATTATTATTATATAGTAAAATATAAAGTATAATTATACAAATATTATATAATTTACAGGTGATATTATGTGCAAAATGCTATAATATAGCTATATTTCGATAAACAGTACTTTGAAAGCCGATTTGATAGAAGAAATGATTTTCCGATACGGGAAAAATACGGAATGACAAACACTACATTATTGGGCATACGGATCATACGGTTTAAATAAACCGTTTTCATGATAAACGATGAATATAGTATGGAAATCAGGGAATGATATTATTGCCGGTTTTAATGAAACGTATCGGTAATATAATGTTTGGAGGAACAGACTATGAAGGATCCTAACAGAAGCATAGAGTGTACTGTTGATCAGTGTCAGTACCACTGCACGGACTGCGATTATTGTTCGCTGAATACGGTAAGAATAGGCACGCACGAAAGCAACCCCACAGAGGAACAGTGTGTTGACTGTATGTCATTCAGAGTAAAGGACTGATGCGGCAGCGGGGATGACGGAATTTTCTGTCGTTCTCAGGTGCTGCGGTCAGATATATTGCCCGAACGTTACATGATGTATGAATTATGCAGCGGTCGGGCTGTTTTTTATTGCGTCAGGAAACGGACTGTATGCGGATGTCCGTGCATATATCAGGAAAAGAAATTTTTGATGACTGCAATTATGAAATCGGCAAGATAAACCGTAGCCGCAAGTATAAGCAGGAACCCGATAAAGGAAAGTATACGCACTAAGCGTGCTTTCCCCGGAGAAAGCTCTTCCTCCGCTTGTGCGGCTTCCTTTTCGTATTCGTTCAGTTTTTCTTTTTCGTCCTCATTAATTTCGGGTATTTTATCTTCTCCGATCGCACCTATTCCGACCAATGTATCAACGGCATCGGAATAGGCACTCACAGGAACGAATACCTCGCAGTTTTCCGGCGGTGCGGAATTGAGTATTCTTATTCCTGTTTCCCTTTTTTCATTCTGATAAGAATAGGGTATTCCCGCACTGTCAAGGGCGGCTCTTATTCTTTCAAGCTCAAAGCCGTTTGCGGTTACAATATAAACGGGTGAAAAATGATTTGGATTTTCTATTAATTTTCTGCCGCATGAAGGACATCGTGCATCCGCATAATCAAAATAAAGCTTTTTACATTTGGAACAATATTTCATCTTTGTTTCTCCGTTCGGAATATGAATTTCTTTTTGGATTTATTATATAACAATTTGTATAAAAGTCAATGTTTTTACGGAACGGATTTCAACAGCGACACGAAAAAATGTTGAAAACAAGCCGTTCCCGACGAAAAAATTAAAACTTTGTAACGAAATAGTTACATATTAGAAAGAAAATATTACCAAAAATTAACCTTTGTTTATATTTAATATGCATAGTAAAAATTCTATTTAACATTTATTTCTGCAAAAAAGAATAAAAACAATTGGCAAAATGCACAAAAAATTACATTTCCGGAAACTAAATACTAAAAATAAACTTACTTTTAGCTTGCAATTTTAATTTTTACGTTGTATAATCAAGATAAAGTAAAAGCGGTGGGGTGTTCTGCCCTGTTAGGTTTTACGGAAAAAATTTATTTTTAGGAGGACAAAAAAGATGCAAACAAAGAAGATTATCAGTATTGCTTTGACAGCTGCTCTTGTAAGTTCGATAGCTGCTGTTGCTACACTGTCAGCATCTGCTGTTGACGTTCTGCCGGATGAATTTACAAAGGCAGATCTCGAAGGTCACACAATGGGCGTTATGGGTTCTTTCGACGGATGGGGTTCTGATGTAGCTGCTATGACCGATGATGATGGAGACGGCATTTATTTAGGTGTAATTGAGGATGTTGCAGCCGGAAGCTATGAGTTCAAGGTTCGTCTTGACGGTGCTTGGGATTACAGCTGGGGAGCATACGAGGAAGAGAATGATCGTATATTCAACAGCCAGATAAACTGCCAGATTACTACGGAAACAACTTCCGATATTGTCGTTGCTCTTGATGCTAACGGCGAGGACGGTAATATGTGGCCTGTAACGTTTTATGCTGTTGGCGGCGAAGCAAGCAAGTATACTATCGTTGGTAGTATGACAGGTTGGGCAGGTGACGAGGAGACAGCTGCTGCAAGCGATATACCCATGTATGAGACCGAAGCAGGTAAGTATGTTGGTATAATTAAGGGTGTAACAGGTGAACAGGAATTTAAGGTTCGTGATCGCAGTGCTAATCCTGCAAATATTTGGCAAGACAGTTGGGGTGCATATGAGGTAGATAATGATCGTACCTATGACAGTCAGACAAATATGAAAGCTACACTTGATAGTAACTCTAACATTATAGTTACGCTCGATACAACCACAGTTGATTCTGCTGCAACAGCTAACCCGGATTCCGAAGTTAATGTGGATGGATTTGATTTTGAAAAGGATGGCTTCAATTATTGGCCTGTAAGCTATACAACTGTTGCTGCTAAGACGGCTTCTGACGAAGAGTCTTCAACAGAAGAGTCTACAACAGACGAGTCTTCAACAGATGAGTCTACAACAGACGAGTCTTCAACGGATGAGTCTTCAACAGACGAGCCGGATCAGCCGTCTATCGAAGAGAACTATGAGACACAGATTTCGGATTATATTTTCTTCGATAACAGTGAAACACAGTGGGAAAATGTTTATGCTTACTGGTGGAATACTGACTTTACAAAAACTGTTGATCTCGAAGATCATCTTTGGGGTTCTGTTGTAATAGATCCTGAGACCGGTGAAGAAATTCAGGATTTCGATGGTAAAAAAGTTCCCGGTGCAGGCGGCGGATTTCCGGGCGAATTGATGACTCAGATCCCCGATACTGATATATGGCAGGTAAGAGTTCCGTTCGGTGCTACAAAGATTATTTTCAGCAATGGTATGAAAGACGATGAAATAAGCAAGGATGTTATAACTGATGAGCAGGTTCAGGCATTAGCAGACGGAGATACAAGCGTTGCTGCTCTGTTGGCTGCCGGTGTTGGTATCCAGACAGTAGACCTTGAGTTTGATTCTACAGCAAATGCAGGTCAGATATATAAAATTGACACAACAACAGCTCCGACAAGTGCTCGCGGCAACTGGAAGAACAGAAAGTGGTCTTACGGTGCAGGTGCATGGGAAGCTTACGAGGGTGAGTATAGTTCCGAGTTACTTAACGCAGCTCCTGCAAGAAGTGAGGATCCTTCCGAAGAGCCCGAAGAGTCCAGTGAAGAGCCCGGAGAACCCAGCGGTACAGATGTACCGGGCAATGGCACAAGCACACCTGGTGGCACAAATACACCTAATGATACAAACCCGTCCGGTGGCAACAATAATGGTGGTTCAAGCACAGGCGACGGAGCAGTAGTTGCAACAGGCGATACAGCAGTACCCGCAGTATTTGCAGTTATTGCTATTGCAGCTCTCGGTGTAGCTATTGTAGCATTTAAGAAAAAAGAAAGAGCTTAATTCATAAATTCTGAAGCGATTGCTTGGTTTTATATGATGTAAGTTTTCGGCGGACATTTCTTTTCGGAATGTCCGCCGTTTTATTTTTTGTTTTCATGTATAATTTTTCTTACAGATACAAAAGATATCATTGAGTAATAAATCAATTAATAAGGAGTTTTATATATGAGAGCAACCGGAATTGTACGAAGAATAGATGATTTGGGAAGGGTAGTTATTCCCAAGGAGATACGCCGCACGTTGAGAATACGTGAGGGTGATCCGCTTGAAATATACACGGATTCGGGCGGAGAAGTGATTTTTAAAAAATACTCACCCATGGGAGAAATGTCGAGTTTTGCAGAGCAGTATGCCGAGGTTATAAACAGAGTATCAAAATGTCCCGTCATAATAACGGACAGGGATCATGTTGTTGCAGCATCGGGCGTATCTAAGAAGGAATATATTGACCGCCGGATATCGGCCGATCTTGAGGATCTGATAGAAAACCGTAGGAGTTTCACAGCGGAGAGAAATTCCACCGTACTCATGCCTGTTGAGAATATTGACAAATGTGCGTCCGTTGCATATCCGATTATATCAGCCGGTGACATAACGGGGGCAATAATCATGCTTCTCCCCGAAAGCGGAGCATTTGCCAACGAAGGTGATATAAAGTTAATGCAGGCCGCTGCCGACTTCCTCTCCAAACAAAACGAGTAACCCCGGCGTGCCGCCGGTGTCCGTTCGCATTAGTGAGTTTGCTTGGCGGAATGGGCGGAAAGTGTCGGAAACGGCTCCGCTTTATGACGACAATTTATATAACAACGGTCTGCCTTATCAGGTGTCAATAAACCTGATAAGGCAGACCGTTTTATCTGTATTTTTAAGCTGCCTGTGTGTTCGGGATAACTGCTTTATTTGTTATTGTTAGGCTGATTCTCGTCCCTCACTCTGACAGCCTCCTCGTCAGCGTGCCTTATCTGTGCCCTCTTTATCTTTCCGCCTATTGTTTTTGGAAGCTCGTCTACAAACTCAATTACCCTCGGATATTTATAAGGTGCGGTCGACTTCTTTACATGATCCTGCAATTCCTTGATAAGTTTCTCGCTCGGTTCGTAGCCCTTTTTAAGTACAACCGTTGCCTTGACAACCTGACCTCTTACAGGATCGGGAGTACCTGTTATTGCACATTCAACAACCGCATCATGCTCAAGCATCGCACTTTCAACCTCAAACGGACCTATACGGTATCCCGAACATTTGATAACATCGTCATTCCTGCCGACAAACCAATAATATCCCTCGCTGTCACGCCATGCCATATCACACGTATCATAGAATTTTCCGAGAAGCAGCTCGTTCGTCATTTCGGGGTTTCTGTAATATCCCGTAAACAAACCGACAGGAGGATTGTTTTTTACGTCCATAACACAAATAGAACCCTCCTCGCCGATTCCTACTTCGTTTCCGTCACCGTCAAGAAGCTTGATGTCATAAAGCGGCGAAGGCTTTCCCGTAGAACCTATCTTAATTTCATCCCACTGGAAATCTGCCATAAGCACGCTGCCCTCGGACTGACCGAAACCCTGATATATATTATGTCCGGTGAATTTGAACCATTTATTGTTTACCTCCGGATTAAGCGGTTCACCTGCCGTTGACCAATGTTGAATTGAGGATAAATCATAGGATGCAACATCCTCCAACAGCATAAAACGATACATTGTCGGCGGTGCACAGAAGGTTGTCAGCTTATATTCCGACATTTTTTCAAGCAGCTTTGTCGGAATGAATTTGTCAAAATCATAGGCAAATATTACAGCACCGCAGATCCACTGTCCGTATATTTTTCCCCATCCGAATTTTGCCCAGCCGGAATCCGTAACGCTCATATGCAGCTTGTTTTCCTGTACCTGCTGCCAGTATTTAGCTGTAACAATATGTCCGAGCGGATGTGAAAAGCTGTGCTGTACCATTTTCGGCATACCTGTTGTACCCGATGTGAAATATACAAGCATGATATCGTCCTTGTTTGTAGCATCCTCACCCGTGGGTCTTTCAAAAACATCCGACTGTTTCTCTATTTCATCCTCAAAAAATTCCCAACCCTCACGCTTTTCACCGACAACTATATGATTTTTTATTGTCGGACATTCGGGAAGTGATTTTTCAAACTGCGTTATTACGAAATCATCATTAACACAAACAACAGCCTTTACCAAGGCGGAATTTGCACGGTATATTACATCCTTGCTTGTGAGCTGGAGTGTTCCGGGTATTGTGATTGCACCGAGCTTATGAAGTGCAACGGCACATACCCAATATTCCCAGCGTCTGCGAAGTACAAGCATAACTACATCGCCTTTTTTTATGCCTATGCTTTTGAAATAATTAGCTGCCTTGTTTGAAAGAAGGCTGATATCCTTGAATGTAAAGGTTTTCTTTCCGCCGTGGTCATCACACCACACAAGGGCCTTTTTGTTTTCGTCCTGCTTTGCCCATTCGTCAACAATGTCGAATCCGAAATTAAAGTTTTCGGGTACATTTACCTTGTAGTTTTTCTTGAAGTCTTCATACGAATCAAATTCGATGCGGGGTAAAAATCTGTCCAGAAGCATTTTTTCTTCTCCTTACTTTAATAAATATTAGCCGTAATAGCATTTTACCGTGCATAATAGTACAATAATGACATTTATTTGTAAAATAATAATTTTATCGGCTTGCTAAATATGATAACACGTTCAGTTTTGTTTGTCAAGATTACTTTTATGCATAAAACAGTTATTATAGTATCATTAGCTGCTGAGATATTATACTTCCCTGTCTGTATCCCCCAAAGAAAACATTTTTCCGTTGTACTCTTTTTCACTTATATCACAACCTATAACTATGTCATTTTGTATAATAAGGTTCAGTAAGTCGCCTTTTCGACTTTCGGGAGAAATTATTTCATAAGAATATAATGTGCAGTTTTGTCCCTTAAATTTTTCGAGGTTAAGACCGATTTGTTTTTGAATGTCATTATACTGCAAATAAATATCATTAAAGTCCGAGGGAATGATTATGTTTTTTACGTTGGTGGGTTCATCGGCGATTTTTAGACCGAAAAAATCAGCAAATCCGGAAATTTCCTTTTTTGATCCGACACGGAGAGAATATGTTTTTCCCTCAAATTCCGCAGTATAAGGGTCATCATGAAATATTACAAACATCAGAGTTGTAAGAACCATAATGAATGCTGCTAAAATTATAAAAAAAACTTTGCTTTTGATAAGCTTTTCGGATACAGTAAAAATAACCAAAAATTTACTCCCCTTTTCTACACAATAAATTGATAAATTATCATAGATAACTTATGCATGATAATGAAAAATCATACAAACCGATTATACATATACGATTTAAGCACATAATAATTGAGTAATAATAATTTCATAGGTTATGAATTTTATTATTATGCAGGATTTCTGCGAAAATTTATCGAGGTGAAAAATTGTGTCACAGAATGATTTTTACGAGGGCAGCTTCAGTGCGATAGGAACACCGTTTGATCCGTACGGAAGAGAGGATGAATGTGGTGTGTTTAACGGCAGGATAATGCCGTTTCAGTTCAGATATCCTATTTATCCCTATGCATTTACGATGATAAGGAATACTGCATCGGATGATTCCGATAATACGGAAGCTCCGGAAATGTAACACGGAAGAACATAGTGTCTGCACTGTCTGCTGCAATACAGTGCGGACACTGTGCTTTATAGAAACATCTCATAAGGCAGTTGTTGACAGAGGAATTGGATTATTATATAATTAATGTTGTAATATTATATTAGCTTCGGAGGATAAAATATGAGCAGGATTCAAGATTTGATAAAAGAATACGGTAAAAATAAAAACCGGAAGACATACCGTGATATACTTGCGAAAATACAGACGGATGAGGTCTTGTATTCCGCATTTTCACCGAGAACAAGAGGTCACTTTGTTGATTATGTTGAGGGAATACCATCGGCATTTCTGTTTTCCGAAAAGCAGTACTGTGAGGACTTTTGCCGTCACGTAAAGGAAAGCGGACATACTGTCGGCATTGCGGAATGTGACAGGGACAGCCGTCTCAGTATGCTTTCGGATTATCACAGGAGCGGCATAGAATCCGTTCTGATTGATAACGGCAAGGCTCATATTCTCATACCGCTCAGCGATCTCATAAATGTTCCGGATTTTTCAAAAATTCCCGAAAATCAGCGGCCTGTAATAAACCCTGCCTTGGTGTGCAGTGCAAACAGATTTTTTCAGTGTATAGAAAATAAAACCGTGACACCGGATAAGGAGATAAATTTCCTTTCTGATGCATATAATGCAAGGTATATCATACCGATAGAGGGAAAGCCTGAGGGTAATAAGGTGAATATACCGTCAATCGGCAGAAATGACGGGGAAAAGGTTATACCGTTCTTTACGGATATAAACGAGTACAGAAAGCTTGACCATGAGGGTAAATTTAATCCTGTACCCGCCACATTTGCACATATAGAAAATCTTTGCAATGAGGGTGAAATTGTCGTATTGAATCCCTTTGGCTTTAATTTTACAATAACAAAGGAAACCTGTGAGGCAATACACAGAGCTGTTGAGCTTGCACCTCAGAGTGATGCCGAACGTGCGGTTATTTATACACTTGAAAAAATGCCGGATGATATAACCGATAAGCTGAGTGAGTTATTTGACAATGACGGAAGAATTACAAGAGCTTTTTTGAAGGGTATGAGGAAAAAAAGCGGCAGTGAACTGCTTGTGTCGGTTGATTGCGGCGAGTTGGCGGAGGACGAGGTTAAAGCTGTACTTGAGGAAATGAAGGCTGAAACGCAAAAATACACAGACAAGACCCTTAACTTTGTGTCAAGCCGCAGTTACATAGGAGGTCTTGCTTCAAGCGAAATAGTGCCGTTCTTTGAAAGATTTGTTGTTGATGTAAGTATTCCGCCTGAAAATTTTGATATGGGGGAATGAAAATAAAATCTGCGGGAGGCAGTGTACGGACGATATAGAAACACAGGTTTTATATACCATAGATACCAAAAGATGTATTTTGTAAATCGGGATCGTCCTTTGATTCTTTTTTGCCGTGTACATACGGATGTTAAGTGATATAATTGATGCTGCATCGTTACTTGTAAAATAAATAAAAACTGCAAAAACTTTTACGAACACTTTTTTGTCGTGAATATTGCATTTTCGTTTTGCATATGATATAATGGACTCATAAACGAGATGAAGTCCATTGGACTAAAAAACGACCCCCGACAGAGTTTACCGGACTTTGTCGAGGGTCTGTTCATTTCTCCACAAGGAACGGCTGACATAAACCGCAGGCTCGTTACTGTTTCTTATCGTTGTCGAACCATTTGCAAATCAGATTAGCAATCAGACTTGCCATAACCGAGACCGGAAACGAGATAAAATCCATTGAACAACCCTCCTCTCTGTTACCAGATTGGAGAACAGTAACAATGCTATTATATCATATTCCGACAAAAATACCAATATATTTACCTACATAAGAAAAAATACATAATTGAGTATAATCCCAATAATGATAGCTTACTTAAAAATACCGATCAATTTACCCGCCGCCCGCTGCATCGTTTTTAGCTTGACGGCTTTTTGTATAACACATTTCTGTGCGATTATAGTTTTACAACGACTTTATAGACACTTTTTACCCTGATTTCCGCAAGAACTGCAAGAACTTTTACGAACACTTTTTTG
>CANQAJ010000021.1 GCA_947589365.1 uncultured Clostridia bacterium
ATAAGAAATACCTTTGATGTTGTGATTGCGGTGCTTATAGAAGCAGCCCAGTCACTTCCCGGCAAAATATCCCTCGGGGCCATCCAACAGGTGAGTCCCTTTTCCTCAAGAAAAGCACACACCTTTTCAACAGCCTCCCTGTCATTTGAGCTATGGCTCAGAAATACATCAGACATAATAACCAACCCTTTCATAAATAAATTGTACCCTCTCCAGTATAAGGTAAATCTGCAAAAAAGTCAATATATTGTGTCACAAATTGGCACTTTTTTGTTGTAAGTGTTGTAAGTCGTAAATTTTACTAAATAAAATTGTTACACTTCATAACTCAATAAAAACTTTCTATTTTATCCGGAAGCCCTTGATTTTTCATGACGGTGTATTATTCAACGATTTTTTCGGCATGGAAAAAATCAACCTCGGCTCCGAACGGATGGAAAATTATGCCCTTGACATTTCCGGCACTTGCATAATATCTGTTTTCAATATAGAGAGGATAGAATATACCTCTGTCCAACAGATCCTGTTCAACTCTTTTTATACTGTCCGCCTCTGCGGCTACCTGATTTTTTCTTATTTTTTCCACATCCGAATCATACTCCTCATCATGAAATGAAGCGGTATTATATTTGCTTGTTGATTCAAACATTTCCAAAGTACTCAGAGGTGTATTACCCTGAACGGTAAGAGGGGCAATAACGATTTCAAAATCACCGCTGCCTATTCTGTCCTTTAATTCGGAAACAGGAACAGGCTTTTTATTGAAGTATCCTCCGCTTAGTGCGTTCCATGTTTCAATAAGATTATTGACAAATAACTGAGTTTTGTCATCATCCGAGCATAGTATGGTTATGTTTGTGATATTGTCGAGCTTCAGGTTCTTCATACCCTTTGCAAGAAGCTTATCCGGGAACTCGCTCTTTTCAAATGTGATGTTGCCTGCAATTTCTCTGTATTTTTTATCGTCAAGTACGGCACTGTCCGGAATGATGTTTTCCGTAATAATGCAGTTATCCGGCATATTCCCGAGAATATAATCCCTGTCAATTGCCGACAAAAAAGCTTTCCTTATGTCTTCGTCTTTGAAAATTTCATCCGTATTGTTAAATGAGATACCCCATATTGTATCTCCGAATCCCTTGATATTGAAACCGAGACTTTCTGCCCGTTCTGTATCGGCTGATGTTATGGAACCGCAGTCTATTATTCCGTCCTCTATTGCACCGCATATATCGTCCGGGGTATCACCGATAGTAATATTTACTCCAGCAGGCACCGGTTTATCTTCTCCCGTATATTCCTGATTTTTTCGCAGATATATATATTCGTCATGCACCCAGCCGTCCTCTCTGATATAAAAAGCACCGTTGCAAAGAAGCTTGTCATCCTCTCTGCCGTATTGACCTGCCGTTTTTTTGAAAAATGATTCGTTGCAGGGCATAGCAGGTGCTGTTGCTAACAACTGAAGGAAATCCGGATCGGGATATTCAAGCTGGAATATTATCGTAGACTCATCCGGTACAAAAACGCCGAGAGAGGATATATCCGCTTCTCCCGTACTGACTTTTTCCGCATTTTTTATACAGTAGAGTGTCGAGGCGGTCGGCGAAGAGGTCTGCGGCATAAGGGCTCTCTGTATACCGTAAATAAAATCATTTGCTGTAAGCTTGGTTCCGTCATTCCATTTAAGATCCTCACGCAGACGGAAAGTATACATTAGTCTGTCCTTGCTTATTTCCCAGCTTTCGGCAGCACCGGGAATTATATTATTTTCCCCATCTATGCGGACAAGACCTTCAAAAATATTCATGATAACAAGTCTTGAGCTTGAATCGTTTGCAATCTGAGGATCAAGCGTAACAGGTTCGTAATCGGTATTATAATTTATAATCTGATCCTCGGGAAGCTCAGTATCTCTGTCGCAGCCACAGACCGATATAAAAAGGCTGAGAGAAAACATTATACATAACAATTTTTTTATCATTTTCAAGTTATCAGCTCCAATCATAGACATATTTTAAATATATTATAGTTATTATGATAAGATTTTCCGTTGATAAAGTCAACAACAAAACGGATACGAATTTATTACAACTGTGTAGCCTTAGAATATAAATAAAAAACATGAAAATATTTACATTAAACTGTTTAAATTTTATAAAAAATATGTTACAATAATATAATAAAAGTGCAGTATAAGTAAATCGGGAGGTTTTATTATGGTAATTACAATAGCAAGGCAATTCGGGAGCGGCGGCAGAAAGATAGGTTATAAGCTTGCCGAGAAACTTGGCATAGAATATTACGATAAAAATCTTATCAATATAGTTGCCAAGGAAAGCGGACTTGATCCTGATGTGATAGAAGGGATGGACGAAAAATCCACAAGCAGCCTTTTATATTCGCTTTCAGTAGGTGCGGCTGCCGTTTATGACAGCGGATTCAGGGTTGAACCTCAGCTTCCGCTGAACGACAGACTTTTTCTTGCACAGCATGACGTTATAAGGAAAATATCGGTCAAGCCGTGCGTTATTGTCGGAAGGTGTGCGGATTATATTCTTTCAGAAAGAAAGGATGTTGTAAAGCTGTTTATTTATGCCGATATGGATAAACGTGTTGAATATGCAATAAAGGAATACGACGTAAATCCTAAAAAGGCACAGAGTGTTGTAACAAAGACAGATAAGAGCAGGGCGAATTATTATAATTTTTATGCATCCGGAAAATGGGGAGATCCGAATAATTATGATCTGTGCATAAACAGCGGAAAAATAGGACTTGACGGAAGTGTTCGGTTAATAATTTCATACCTCAGACAGAGGGGTATGGTAAGATAATGAAGGGATTTTTTTCTGTGGTTCTGTCCGGGGTGTTTTTATCGGTATCTGTTGTTTCGTTATGCTCATGTGAAAACGCTCCGGAGGAGGAAACTGTTTCCGGCGAGGATATAAGCTATGTTTCTATGGGATCGGATACGGCGGATATGCTTGAGGATGTTATAACGAATTATCTGTCAGCGGTTACCGAACAGGATCATATCGGTATTATGAGCTATACCACAGAGGATTTTATTTGGAACTATGATGAAACGGCGTTTTATGATTATTCGAGATATATAACGGATTTTTCGGTCACTGATGTGGATGAGGAGCATATTATGTGCAGGGAAAACGAATATACCGTACCTGTTTCATATGTGCTGACTTATTCCGGTGTGCATACCGATGATAACGGCGAAAGTCAGGATGCCGGGGAATATGAATATTCCCGTAATTTTATTATTATATACGAGGAGGACAGATATCTGATATCGGATATAACCGAAATGGTGATGGGTTGACGATTGAGGATGAAAATTATGAAGGAATATACTTATCTGGGAAAATCAGACGGAAAAAGATTTTGTATAGACGGTGTGGATGTTTTTTCGCATAAGTGGAGGTCGTTCGGGGAATGTGATATAGTGCTGCACCCGCAGACAAAAAAACCGTATAGCTTTTCGGTTTATACGATAGAAACACCCGGGAAAAATATAAGGTTCCTTGCAGGTAAATTTGACGGTGACGATTGGGCATTCTATAAGGAATTTGATGAGGACGATATTATTTTTTAACAGGGGGTTTTTGAGTAATGATAAATAATAACCTTACGGTAGGAAATTTGCTTGATTTGTCGAAAAGTATTGCATCGGGGCTTTTTGAGGGACTCACATATCCTTGGGAAGCCTTACCGAAGATATCTGAATATATAATTTCCATAGGAGGCAGTTTGTCGGAGGACGAATATGAATATAAGGGTGACGGTATATGGATAGCAAAAACTGCAAATATAATGCCGTCAGCCTATCTTGCCGGACCGCTTATCGTCTGTCCGGATGCCGAGATAAGGCATTGTGCATTCATAAGAGGAAGTGCAATAATAGGCAGAGGAAGCGTTATAGGCAATTCCTCGGAGCTTAAGAACTGCATTATTTTCGACAATGCACAGGTACCGCACTATAACTATATTGGTGACTCGATTCTCGGGTACAGATCACATCTCGGTGCCGGAGCTAAAACCTCAAACTTGAAATCGGATAAGACACCGGTAACAATAATGGCAGACGGTGAAAAAATAGATACAGGACTTAAAAAATTCGGTGCTGTCGTGGGGGACAATGTCGAGGTCGGATGCAATGCGATATTGAATCCGGGAACGGTTATAGGCAGAAATACGACGGTTTATCCGCTTTCCATGGTCAGGGGATATATTCCGGGCGGAAGTATATATAAAAAGCAGGGGGAAATCGCCGAGAAAATGTAAGGTGATTTAATAAAACGTAATAAAATAAATCGACTTTTTAATTTTGGTATTGAAAAAAGTTTATTTGGGTATTATAATAGATGTATATAAAAACAGAAAGGAATTATAATTATGGCACAGATAACTAAGGATACAATAATCGGGGATATTCTTGATATTGATGAAACGACAGCACCGCTTTTTCTTTCGATAGGAATGCATTGTCTTGGCTGTCCCGCATCAAGGGGTGAAACTGTCGAGCAGGCTTGTGCAGTTCACGGTGTTGATGCTGATGAGCTTGTCGATAAGCTTAATGAGCATATAAATAATAAATAATTATATAGTTATCTCCGAAGCCGCAGGGTGATCTCTGCGGCTTTATGTGTGTCGGGAGGGGTGGTTCATGTTCAGACTCGATGACAGATTATCATTGTGTGCCTCATTTGTGCGTGAGGGCATATCGCTTGCAGATATAGGCACGGATCACGGGTATTTGCCGATATGGCTTTTGGTCAATAAGAAAATCAGATATGCAGTTGCGGCAGATGTAAGAGAGGGACCGCTTGACAGGGCAAGGATGAATACGGAAAGGTACGGACTTACCGATAAGGTGAAAATCGTACTTTCGGACGGTCTTGA
The DNA here is from genome assembly GCA_947589365.1 of uncultured Clostridia bacterium. Lineage (GTDB taxonomy): Bacteria > Bacillota > Clostridia > Oscillospirales > Acutalibacteraceae > UBA1213. The sequence continues at coordinate 4,921 of CANQAJ010000021.1, forward strand.
CAGTATAACGGCTGATGAGGCCGATGACATAGTAATGGCAGGTATGGGCGGTGAGCTTATAGCAAAGCTAATAGACAGAACGCCATGGCTCAGGGATTCAAACAAAAATCTTATACTTCAACCGATGACAAGGGCAGAGGTACTGAGGGAATATCTTTGTAAGTCAGGTTTTTGCATAAAGGAGGAAAAAGCCTGTATATCATTCGGCAAAACCTACAGTGTTATACTTGCGGCTCATGACGGAACAATAAGACAGTGTGACTTAAAATACAGATATGTGGGTAAACTTGACAGCGATAAATCAGTCGAAGCAAAACGGTATATATATGTCGTAAACGAAAAGCTTAAGAAAAAACTGAACGGATATGAATACGGAACTGAGGAATATAATTCCGTAAAAGAATTGATATCGGAATTATCGGATCTTACCGATACGGAGGAATAATAATGGTAACAGCAGGACAAATATTGAATTACATAAATGAAATTGCACCTTTTGATACGGCTATGAGCTTTGATAATGTAGGACTGCTCATAGGAAGTGAAGATCAGACCTCGGAAAAGGTTCTGCTCGCACTTGATATTACATCAGAGGTAATAGATGAAGCTGCGGCAGAGGGTGTAAAAATAATAATAAGCCACCATCCGATAATATTTAATCCGCTTAAAGTTATAGAAAAGGACAGTATAGCCTATCTTGCGGTAAAAAATGATATAACGGTCATATCCGCACATACCAACCTTGATATTGCAAATGTCGGAGTAAATAATACACTCGCCGAGTCAGTCGGTGTAGCATCTGAAAGCGGTACGGATTCGGAATGCCTGCTTTTAGGGGAGCTTGAGGAGGAAATTAATTCCGACGAATTCGCAGATAAAATCAAATCCGCATTATCCTGTCGCGGACTGAGGTATTCAAGGAGAAACGGTACAATAAAAAAGGTAGGGATATCCTGTGGAGCGGGCGGGAGCAATATTTTTGCCGCCGCATCGGCAGGGGCTGAAGCCTTTGTAACAGGAGAGATAAAACATCACGAGATACTCTTTGCAAATGAAAGAAATATAGCGGTATTTGATATAGGTCATTTCCGTTCCGAGGATATAATAATACCGAAGCTTGCCCTGATTTTAGGGAAAGAATTTCGGGATACTGCTTTTAAACAGGCGGAAAGCGATACGGATAAGATGATATATATTTAAAACAGTCATAATTTTCGATTAGGGGGTATATTATGGCACTTGACGGTGTATTTTTAAGACATATAAAAAAGGAGCTTGAAGAAAAGCTTATCGGAAGCAGGATAGATAAAATCTATCAGCCCGCAAAGGATCGTCTGCTTCTTACAATGCGTTCAAGGGAGGGAAGCTGTAAGCTTCTGATTTCCGCAAGGGCAGATGCTCCGAGGATAAATATAACAACGGCCTCTCCGGAGAATCCTAAAGTACCGCCTATGCTCTGTATGCTTCTGCGTAAAAGGCTTTCGGGGGCAAAGCTGAGATCTGTAGCCCAACCCGACCTTGAAAGAACACTTATGCTTGAATTTGAGGCTGTGAATGAGCTTGGGGATATCGTAATGCTTAAGCTTGCGGTTGAAATAATGGGACAGTACAGCAATATTGTATTTATTGATGAAAACGGCATAATTATAGATGCGGTCAAGCGTGTTGATGCCTTGATGTCATCGCAGAGGCTTATACTTCCCGGGATAAAATATGAGATGCCGCCAAAGCAGATAAAGCTCTGTATGCTTGATAAGGATGCGGAGGATATAATAAATGCAGTTGAAAACCTTCCCGGTTCACAGCCGCTTTCAAAGGCACTTCTTTCTGTTATACAGGGAGTGTCACCTATAATATGCCGTGAGCTTGAATATCTGACAGGCAGAGGGGCGGATGTATATTCAAATAATATGAATGAGGAGCAAAAAACACGTCTTTCATATTTTCTTAAGAGGGATATCAATATCGCAAGGGAATGTTCGGGAATACCGTGCATTATAACGGATATAAATAATAAACCGATAGATTTCACATTTGAACATATACAGCAGTACGGTTCCGGCAGGTCAAGGCAGAGAAGCGATACATTCAGTGACTTGCTTGATATTTATTATTCACAGCGTGATAATATAACCGCAATAAAATCAAAATCCGAAGACCTCACAAAACTCCTCTCCAATGCGGCAACACGTCTTATAAAAAAGATATATATACAAAGTGATGAGCTTAAGACTTGTGCCGACAGAGAGCATTTAAGAATATGCGGAGATCTTATTCAGGCTAACCTGTACAGAATAGAGAGGGGAGCAGCGGAATGTGAGGTTGAAAATTTCTATGATGAAAATACGGCGAAGATAAAGATAAAGCTCGACCCGTCGATTTCTCCGTCAGCCAATGCACAGAAATATTATAAAAGCTATCAGAAAGCAAAGACAGCCGAGCAGGTTCTGCGATTGCAGATAGAGCAGGCGGAAGCCGAGCTTGATTATATATCATCGGTATCCGACAGTCTCAGCAGGGCGGAAAGTGTAAGGGAGCTTGACGAGATACGGCAGGAGCTTACCGAGGAGGGCTATATAAAGGTAAAGGGTAAAAAGCCGAAAAATGAAAAACCGCTTCCGCCGCTTGAATTTACTTCACCTAACGGTTTTAAGATACTTGTAGGAAGAAATAATAAGCAGAATGATATGCTTACTCTTAAAAAATCGGATAAAAATGATATATGGTTTCATGTAAAGGATATACCGGGGTCACACACAATAATCATTACAAACGGAAAGACCCCCGATGAGGATGATATACTTTATGCCGCACAGCTTGCCGCCTGTCACAGTAAGGCGAGGGAGTCGGGAAAAGTACCGGTAGATTATACAAAGGTCAGATATGTCAGCAAGCCGAGGGGAGCAAAACCCGGGATGGTGATATATGTAAATCAGACGACTGTATATGTTGCACCTCAGCGGCAGACCGATATATAATGTGTGCAGATACTATATTATTATTCTGCATATAATATAAAAAAAGTTAATATGCTGAAAGGTTTTTGTATCAAAGATAGAAAAACTTATAATTCTTATAAAGAATATTAACTGTCGGATGTTGTAATATTATTGAAGAGTACGGATAAAGAGGATAATAATTAAGAGTAGGAAAAACGGAGGACTTTGGTATGACCTTCAATGAGGAAATAATGATGCAGGTTATTCTTGCACTCGGCGGACTGGGACTGTTTCTATACGGTATGAAGCTTATGGGAGAAGGACTGGAGCTTGCCGCAGGTTCAAATCTGCGGACGCTTTTAGAGAAGCTCACGACAAACCGTTTTCTCGGTGCTTTGGTGGGAATTATAGTAACTGCAATTATACAGAGTTCGACAGCGGTATCGGTGATGTGTGTCGGCTTTGTAAATGCCTCGATAATGAATATAAGTCAGGCTATGGGAGTTATTATGGGAGCCACTATAGGTACGACAGTGACAAGCGTGCTGCTTTCCATACAGATATCGGATTATGCACCTCTTGCGATATTCATTGGTGCATTTATGGTTGTTCTGAGTAAAAAGAATAACACAAAATATATCGGTCAAATAATAGCCGGCTTCGGGATCCTGTTTTTCGGTATGACAACAATGAGCGGAAATCTTAAGCCGCTTGCGTCCTCTGAAGCTTTCTCTCATATTATAACTTCGGTAAGTAACCCGATTGTAGGCATACTGTTCGGTATAGTATTTGCGGCAATTATACAAAGCTCCTCAGCTGCTGTAGGTGTACTTCAGGCATTGGGAGCTGCCGGGGCACTGACACTGCCTAATGCGGTATATATGGTATACGGTATTCATATAGGAGCCTGTGTGACGGCGGTTATATCTTCACTCGGTGCGACAAAGGCGGCAAAGAGAACGGCCATTTCCTATGTTGTATTTACCTCATTGGGTGCGATATTATTTGCACTTCTGTCCATGTTTACCCCGTTTAATCAGTTTATAGAATCACTGACGGATATAGTACCGTTCCGTATATCCCTTGTACATATTATCTCAAGTATTGTAGCAACGCTTGTAATGCTTCCGCTTGAGGGAGTGATAATAAAGCTTGCCTGTATTGTCATACCGGGTGAGGATGAAAGTGAAAAGGAAGCGAGCAGGCTCAAATATGTTGACGAACGTATGCTTAAGACGCCTCCGTTTGCCGTATCACAGATTACAAAAGAAATTGAAAGAATGGGTATGCTTGCAAAGAAAAACTTTGCAAAATCAATGCAGGCATTTATAAATCAGGACGAGAAGCTTATAGCCGAAGTAGAGGAGAATGAGGAAGTGATTGATTACCTTAACATGGCTATAACAAATTATCTTGTCAAGATAAACGGACTGAATCTTGAAGACAGCGACCGGGTAAAAATAGGTTCTTATTATCATGTGGTAAGTGATATGGAGAGAATAGGGGATCATGCCGAAAATATATGCGAGCTTGCACAGAATATCATAAGAAAAGGAGAAACCTTTAGTGATACGGCTCTTGAAGAAGCAAATAAGATGCAGGCATTGGTCGACAGTATTCTTGATGAATCGTTAAATATGTTCAAGTCGTCCTATTTTGATAATAAAACAGCGGATATTGTAAGCAGCATTGAGCAGGAGATAGATGATAAAACGGCAGAATACAAAGAAAATCATATTGAAAGACTTAGCACGGGAAAGTGTAATGCAACGGTGGGTACATTGTTTATGGAGCTTCTTACCAATCTTGAAAGAATAGCTGACCACAGCATAAACATAGCATTTTCCACATCAACAAGGAAATCAACCGGTGCAGCGGTTACAAATTGATATGTGAGTTGTAACCGGGAATTATATAACATACAAAACGGGAGTGCCGATGCTGAATTGACACTCCCTTATTTTTTTCTTTCCGGCTGGATAATATTGTAAGGCAATTCCGGATAACCCTCCACCGGTACATAATCGTCGGAAATAATGTATTTATAAAGCTTTTTATTGGTGCGAAGATTGGTTTTCATGCCCTTGAAATTGCCGCAGATAATATGCTGCCTGATAATTGAATAAATATTGATAAGCCGCATTTTAAGAGCAACTGCCCTGACGGCTTTTTTGTATTTGTCATATTCCCCGTGAAGCTGTATATAATTCCTTGTAATTAGTATGGAAAGCAAAAGATGTTCGATTTTTTTTGAATTCATTGTTGACATGATACTTCCGGAGCGGCGGACATAATAATAGAGGTTTTTATCTGTTACGGCTATTTTGTTGGCATGAAAAAGCACTCTTGCACTTGTGGCAACATCCTCAAAATACATTATAGGGTAACGTATATTATTATCCGTAAACAAGGTTTTCCTGTACATCTTGTTCCATGCATAGCTATGCATACGGTTATCCCTTATAATCATATCAAGTGCTTTATCTCTTTCTATAACCGATTTTTTCGGATTAATTGAAAATATTTTTATTTTCGTTTTGTCAATAGTGTGCTTAAACCTGCAATATGCCATATCAGCATTATTATTTATACAATCCTCATACATGGTTTTAAGGTAATCTTCGTGAAGATAATCATCACTGTCAACAAAGACAATAAATTCTCCCCTTGAATGCTCAATACCAAAATTCCTTGCATCGGAAAGCCCGCCGTTTTTTTTGCCGAATATAAGAAAACGACTGTCCTCTGAGGCATATTTCTCGGCTATTTGCATACTGTTATCAGGCGTCTCATCGTTTATAAGGAGTACCTCAAAATCCCTGAATGATTGATTTTTGAGCGTACTAAGACATTTGTCAATATATTTTTCTACATTGTATATAGGTACTATCACCGATACCTTCGGATTCTGCATGATATCACCCCGATCATACTACTGCGTCACCGTTAATCATTTCGTCAAGCTCATCAATCGGAACACGCAGACTCTTTATAACCGTTTTCATACCGGAAACGGAATTTTTTATAATTCCTTTTTCAAGACTCTTGTTTGCCTGTATAACCAAAAGCGGAACAGAAAAAAATACATGGAAAACGTGCCTGAAAAATGATTTTTTTGCAATTTTATAAAGTTCTTTTTCACCAAGATATTTTCTTACATACGGTACGGTTCTTATGTAATCATTTATCCTGATTTTTGACATTGATACTTCCTGATGTTTTGAAATTGCCCTTTTATATGTATATCCGCGGTAATCTATCAAAACCGCCCTGTTTATATGGCAGAAAACCTTGGAGCATACCACAATATCCTCATAAAACATATCAGGCATATATATATTATTATCTTTAAACAATGATTTTTTCCATAATTTGTTCCATAAATAAAAGCGAAACTTAGCGTCACACAAAAGCTCCTTAAGTGCTTGATCCCTGTTATATATCCGATTGTTCCCTATGGATAATTTGTTTGCTTTTACGGTTTTTCCTTTATTTATAAAATAAAAACAGAAATCACATACGGCAACATCGGCATCATATTTGATTATAGCATTATATAAATTTTCAAGATATTTTTCCATTATAGTGTCATCACTGTCGATAAAAGCAAGATATTTACCCTTGGCTTTTTCGATACCATAGTTTCTTGCGTCTGCCGCACCGCCGTTGTTCTTGATATAAAGCGTAAAACGACCGTCAAGTTTTTCATATTTCTTTGCTATTTCAATACTTCCGTCTGTTGAGCCGTCATCTACCAATATTACCTCAAAATCTTTAAATGTCTGGTTTTTGATCGATTCAAGACATTCATCAAGATATTGTTCAACGTTATAGATTGGGACTATAACGGATATTTTTACTTCTGACATCGCTGATATTACCTCATTAGATTTTAATATTCGTTTTGTTCAATTTCCGGTTGAGTATCCGAGTCACCGGTTTTATTTTTATTGCGGAGCCATGCAAACGGAGCGGAAACGGCAATGGTTCCGTAGTAGGTTATTGTTCTCCATAAAAGAATTGCGGATTTGATTGTCTGTGTTGTAAAATAAGCTCCGAAAAATACGCTGAATGAATATTCCGCAGCACCCGAACCGCCGGGAAGCGGAACAAGACTCGATACCATACTCACATAAGCCTGAGCACAAAGCATATCGAAAACATCACATTGTATACCGAATGACATGGCTATACAGTACGGAGCAAGAAAATAAGCCGTCATCTGAACTGCGGTTATAGCATATATTTTTACAAGCAGTGCTTTATTTTCGTTAAGGATCTTATTGCTTTCATGGAACGAGGTGAGAGTTGCTTCAATGCTCTGCTTTTTTTCCTCAACATTACGCACAACATGAATCTTTCCGAGGATGTTCAGGAAAAAATTAACGACTTTCGTTGTCAGCGGCTTACAAAATGATGCAAGAAGCAGAATGACAATCATAACAACCTGTGCTGCGAATCCTATTATAGACAAAACCCACATGGTCGGGTTCAGCTGCTGCGAAATGAAAGAGAACTTTGCGGTTACGGCGACTATGCAGTACACAGCCATTGTAAATTGCCATACAAGAAATTTCTGTATCAATGCAGATGTTGAGTTGGAAGGCTTAATCCCCATTCTTGACATTGCAAGTATCTGCATAGGCTGACCACCCGAGGCACTCGGTGTTATGGCAGAGAAAAACTGACCCGTCATAGATGCAATAAGTGCATTCCATACGGAAAATTCAGGATTTGTTTGTTTTACAAAAAGGAATATAACAGTCATATCAAGTGCAATATTGAGAAGATGCACAAAAACAGCAGCTAAAAGCCATGCTACACTTATCTGAAGTCCGCTGCGAACGAGATCCATGAATCCCCCTTCGGAAAAAATAAAATAGACTATGAGAACTATTGTCAGTGCAACAATTGTAATGTTAAACATCAATCCCCAAGGTATATGGAGCCTTTTTTCTTTCTTATTATCCATAATTCCTCCGAACACTGTAAAATTTTCCGCATATTACCATACACATTATGATAACATTAATTTAAAAATAAATCAATACGATATGAACACAAGAATTAAATAATACAAAAATATAGCTGTTTGCTCAATAAAACATCACGGGTAATTAATTTTTTGTTATAAAAGAAGGGCAGCAACATTAAGTCTGTAAAGACTTAATCGCTGCCGCTGTCCCGATTATTATTTTATCGGGTTTTTGTGTTCCGACATCAGCCGGCTGATAATCAAATTTTGTTCTTTTTATATTTTTCTATAAGGTCGAGCATAAGCAGATAGATATTTGCGGCAGAATTTCCCTTTGAAAATGAATTAATTGATTTTTTCATATTTTGCAGTTTTTCGGGATTTCTGAGAAGATCCGTTATAACAGCTGTGCAGGAATCTTTTTTTTCAAGCATGACAGCCATATTTTTGCTCACAAGAAAATCCGCATTCTGTTCTTCCTGCCCGGGTATTGCCTTGAATATAGCCATTGGCAGCCCCACTGCTATCGCTTCGCTCACCGTAAGACCTCCGGGTTTTGTTACTATCAGGTCTGCCATACGCATATACTTGTCAACGTTATCGGTATAATACAACAGTTCTGTCGGCTTTGAGGGTTTGAGATTTTTTGATACCGTACGCTGAGATTTTTGTTTTGCCGGGGACTTCATAAGATTTTTGGGATTTTTTGCCGACTTTGCGGCGGATTTTGCGGCATTTTCCGCTTTGACAGCTTTCCTCAACTCAATGATAGTGTTGTTTATCGTTATCTTTCTCAGATAATCATCAAATGTTTCATACAGCTTTTCATTTTTTCCCGTAATTACAATAATCTGAAAATTTTCAGGGGATTTCACTATCTTATGATAAATTTTCAGAACATCAGTTACACCGAAGCTGCCTGCCATAATCAGTATTGTCGGCAATGACGGATCCAGTCCTTCACTTGCAAAGGCTTTTTCCCTGTCGATCTCTTCGTAGAAGCTCTGCATTATCGGTATGCCATACGGATAGACATGAACTCTGTTCACGCCTCTTTCAACAACCTGATCTACCATTTCTCTGCTTGAAACAATATAGGCATCGACACCGTCACTGATATATGCCTGATGTATTGCAAAGTCTGTGACAATATCAATGATAGGGAGATTGATTATGTTATTCTGCTTGAGTGCCGTAACAATTTCGGCGGCAAAAGGGTGTGTCGTTACAATTATATCCGGGTGAAAGTCATATACGAGCGGAAGAAGCTTATTTCGCAGTGAAGTTGTTGTAAGCTCAACCGTCTTGTTGATTGGTGTGGAGCTTTTGTCGGCATTCTTATATATGCTTCCGTACATTTTCGGTGTATTTCTTACCATGTAGACATATCCGCCGGTTACCGCTTTATTCAGAAAAGGACTGACATACTCAATTGTATCGGATATCTTGACTATCGCACTGTTGTCCTGTTTTTTTATATATTCCTTGAGTGCGTTAGCGGCTCTCATGTGACCGCCGCCCGTTGTGGCGGAAAGTATAAGTACTCTCATAGTATCATCCTTCCGTAGTAAAATATTCCAATAATACCACCACGAATATTATATCTCATAAATATAAATATTTCAACAAAAAATAATTTTTTCTGTCTGCGGTTCTGTGTAATTTTTTTTGTGTCGTAAAATAGTCTAAAAATAAAAAAAAATTTAAATTAAGTTTGTCAGTATTTACTTCTTTATTTAGCGAAAAAAAGCTTTACATCCGCCCGTATTTTGGTGTATTATATAAACGGATAGAAAGGTATCCGCGGAACTCATTCTGATTGGGGGTTATCTTAATGGATAAGGAAAAGAAAGATGCCGGCATCATTTCCGCAGAGAATGAAGATGACGAAGTGGTGTTCAGCGGCAGTATTGCAGGAAATCAAAAAGGGGCTGTTAAAACAGAAAATAATGAGTCGGATTCCGCATCTTTCCAAGGAGAAGATGGCGGGGAAGAGGATATAGTTGTTTTTGCCGGGACCGCAGGCGGGAAGAAACAGGAAAGTAAACGCCAACCGATGGGACACGGCAGGGTAAAGAAAGCAAAGAGAAAAAACGGAAAGATTATAGCCATAACGACCGCATCAGTTGTCATTGTTGCGGCTGCTGTGGGAATTACGTTTGCTGTCAACTACAATCGGGGTTCGGTACCGACAGTTATAGAAACGGAAAGTGAGGCATCTCAGGAGTCAAAGCAGGCGGGAGCCTCGGAAAAGGAAGACAGCGAAGCATCCGCTGTTCCTGTTATAAGGGATGAGTCGGCGGAGATAAAGACGATAAATACGGCAACGATAGTTTTCGGGGATAATGTCACCGTTTCGGGAGTGGATCTGAGCGGAAAGACACTGAGTGAGGCTTATGATGCAATGCAGGATAGGCTGACTGAGCTGCGTGATGATGTTGCTATAACGGTAAACTGTGACGGAAAAACAGTTAATCTGACCGAGGATGATTTTGAATTTGATACGGACATCTCGGATGTGCTTATTCAGGCATACCACTACAGCAGAGGTGAGCTTGACGAACCGACGGTAGGTACGGTATACAATGACGGTAAAACGGATTTTGTTGTCACATCCGTTCTCAATAAGGAATCAATAGACAAGGTTGTTGAAAAGGTAGCGAAGAAGATAGAAATTCAGCCGATTGATGCTCATGTCAAATCGTTTGAGCCGACAAAGACGGAAAAGTTTACATACGAGGACGGTACGGACGGTTTCCTTGTCGACCATAAGGAATTAAGTCAGAAAATGACGGATATACTTGATCAGGCGACAAAGACCGGCAGCATTTCCATGACAACCGTAAGAACGCCCTTTAAGGTAAGTCTTGCACAGATAAAGGCAAATACAAAGCTGATAGCTTCTCATTATACATCGGCACAGAATGTGTGGGCATCGAATTATAATATGGAGCTTGCAATCAAATCTGCAAACGGATATGTTGTAGAACCCGGAGAGACTTTCTCTTTCAATGGGATGACCGGTGATACGACGAACGGAGATTTGGGTTATGTTCCGTCTACCGCAATTGTGGAAGGCAGATATGAACAGCAGTACGGCGGAGGTATATGTCAGGCATCCACAACGCTCTATATATGTGCATTGAAGGCTGATATGAAGGTTGTTGAAAGATACGCACACGCTTATCCCTCTGTTTATGCCGACAGGGGTCTTGATGCAACGGTGGATTACGGAAACCTTGACATGAAGTTTAAGAATACCAAAGATTATCCGATATATATTGCAACATATGTATATGATTATAACGGTGACGGATATGATGAACTGTGTGTTGAGATGTACGGACCGCTTTCGACCGAGTATGACGAAATAGTACCGGTAGGCTGGGTTGATGCCGCTTATGACAGTTCATATTCCGCAAAGGGAGCAAAGGTATATTTTAAGGACGGCAAAGAGGTAAAGAGGGAGATCCTCCCATCCGGCACATATGACTACCATTATGATTCATACAGCTATGTTTCATCCATGATACCGAGTGACCCGGAGAATGGTCCTTCAGATGTATCTCCTACAAAATCGGAACCGAAGGTACTGTCACCTAACGGCTGCGGAAGCAATGCACCGGTACCCTATGGTACGGCTGCGGAATATCTGAAAAAAGCAGAGAACTCATAATAAATCGGAGATAAATAATTAATAATTATCCCGCAGATGACGGTTTTTCCTGTCACTGCGGGATTGCTTATTTGTTATTTTCTGATTTTAGATATTTTATTATACTCATAGCAGCGTTCGCACCGTCTGAAACAGCCTTGGATATTTGCAAAAGACCTCCTGTGCAGTCGCCCGCCGCATAAAGACCGGGTATGGTCGAAGCCATATTTTTGTCAACTGCAATATGGTTCCCGTCAACGGCTGCACCGATTTTTTTTGCAAGCTCCGTACTTCCTGCTGTTCCGACTGCAATAAAAATACCGGAAACCTCAATGCGTGAATTATCGTCAAAAATAATATATTCCGTCTTGTTTTTGCCTGCAATCTCCAGTATTTTCTTTTCGTTTACCCGGATATTATCCCTAACCTCGGATTTGTATTCGGGACGACTGCCGTTTGTGAGGATTGTAACACAGGAAGATGTCCGTGCAAGAATTTCCGCCTCATGAAGTGCGTAATCTCCGTCACCTATTACTGCTGTCGGTTTTCCTCTGTGGAAAAATGCATCGCATACCGCACAGTAACTTACACCTTTGCCCTCGAATTTCTTCAGTCCCTTTATGTCCGGTGTTTTTCGTTGGGAGCCTGTCGCAAGCAGAACACAATCATATATGCTGCTGTCAGTCGGGGTAAACGCCTCATATTTCATTTCCTCTGTTAATCTTAAGTCCACAATTTCTGCATCTCTGAATTTTACACCGAGTCTTTTTGCACCGGCTTTACCGTTTTCAAGAAGCTCCCTTCCGGAAATCGGCTGTGCAAAGCCAAAATAATTTTCTATTTTGTCAGCCTTTTCAAGAGAACCGCGTCCGGCGGATACAACGGTAACATCAATTCCGGCTCTTGCCAGATACAAAGATGCCGATATTCCGGCAGGACCGGAGCCTGTTATCAGAACCTTATTCATATTAATCATCCTTTCATTTTTGTCCGTATATTCGGATATACCTATTATAGCATATGAACTGTATTGTTAAAAGAAAAAAGCTGTTATACAGGAAAAATGTAAATTATATACTTTGCATAGTTAATTTGCAAATTAACAGAAAAAAATGTAAAGTTCTTTTAAATGGTGAACGGATCGGATTTTTATCACAAAATTATGTTGACAAAAAATAAAAACAAGTGTATAATGGCATAGTATGAGTATTGAGATATTTTGATAAGGCAGTTCACAACCGATAACTGATTTTCTAAGGAGAATGTATATGGAAGAAAAAATCGAAAGTGGCAAGGAAGTCAGGGAAAAAGAAATTGATCTGAGAGTTATTTTTGGCATAATCCGCAAAAACCTCATAGCTATTGTTTTGGTGACGGTGGTTTTTGCCGCTGCGTTTTTCGCTTATTCAAAATTTTTTATCGCTAAGCAGTATGAAGCCGGTGCGGTGCTTATTGTGAATAATATCTCGCAAAACGCCAATACGGTAAACAGTAGTGAGCTTACTGCGGCGGCAAGTTTGGCTGATGTTTATTCAATTATAATAAAATCCGATGCGGTGCTTAATGAAGTTATAAATAACCTTAATCTTTCCACCACACCCGAGGCACTTAAGGGTTCTATCAATGTTTCTACTGTTGATTCCACACAGGTAATAAATGTTACAATGCGGTCTACACGACCCGAATATGCAAAACAGGTTGTTGAGGAGATAGTAAAGGTAGCTCCTGAGATAATCAAGGATAAGGTTGAGGCGGGTTCGGTTAAGATTATAAGTGAAGCAAGGATTTCAAATAACGGTTCACCTGTCAGCCCTAATTCTGCGAGAAACGGTGTTGTGGGAGCCTTGATGGGTTTTGTTTTGATTCTTGCTTTTGTTCTTGTGAGAGAGCTCGCAAACAATACGTTCAAAACTGAAGACGATATTGTCAATACTTTGAACATACCGCTCCTTGGAATTATTCCGTCAGTTGATACGAAGGAATTTAACAAGAGGGACTGATAAATTTTTAATGAACAGAAGGAAAGAATAATGCTTGATTTACATTGTCATATACTGCCGGGGATTGATGACGGGGCAAGAAACCCCGACGTTTCCCTTGAGATGCTCGAGGAGGAAAAAAAACAGGGTGTACAGGCCATAACTTTTACGCCCCATTTTCATGTGAACCGAATAAGTCTTGAAGATTTTCTGCGTGCAAGGGAGCATAGCTACAATAAGCTGTTCGCTGTTCCCGAGGTTGCGGATCTCGGTATAAAGTTTAAGCTTGGTGCGGAGATTTATTTTTCGACGAAGCTGAATGATATTGAACTTGACGGTTTGTGCTTTACGGACACCAATTATCTTTTGATAGAATTTCCGACCGACGAACGTCCGTATGGACTTACACATACCCTTATTGATATAATCAACAGGGGATACCAGCCTATTCTTGCTCATGTTGAGCGTTACCCCTATTTTACTTCGGATCCGACCAAGCTTTATGATTTGATTGAAAAGGGCTGCATAGCTCAGATCAACAGCGGTGCTGTGCTTGATAATGATAAGATGGCGATAAAGTATATAAAGTGGGGGATGGCACAGCTTATATCCTCTGATTGTCACAATATGAAGCGGCGTTCTCCAAATCTCAGGGAATGTTATAATTTTATCAGGAAAAAGTTTGGCGAAGAGTATACGGATTGGTTCGATAAAAATGCAAGAGATGTTTTTAGCGGAAGATATGTGGATATGACTATGCCGAAGAAGCCTAAGAAAGTTATGGGAATGTGGTTCTGAAAATCCGGGGAGGATTGAAAATGAATTTTAAGAGGAAGCCGTTTTACGATTTTGTAAAACGTTTATTTGATTTGGTTTTTTCCTTTTTGTTTTTGTTGATATTTTTTCTTTTTTATGTGCTTGTTGCGATAATAGTAGCCGTGTCCGATGGTCAGGGGAAGCCTTTTTTTGTGCAGGAGCGTGTGGGAAAAAACGAAAAAAAATTCAAGTTATATAAATTCCGTACAATGTGTGTTGATGCCGAGGAAAAGAAGAAGGATTTAGAGCATCTTAATGAAGCTGACGGACCTGCTTTTAAAATCAAGGACGACCCGAGAATAACAAAAGTAGGTAAATTTCTGCGAAAGACAAATATAGATGAACTTCCGCAGATGCTCAACATATTAAAGGGAGATATGTCTTTTGTAGGTCCCCGTCCGCCCTTGCCTGACGAAGTAAAGAAATACAGAGAAGAGGATAAATTCAGACTCAAGGTAAAGCCGGGACTTACGTGCTATTGGCAGGCAAGACCAAACCGCAATGATATATCGTTTGACGAATGGATGGAACTGGACAGGAAATATATCGAGGACAGAAGTTTGTGGACGGACATCAAGATAATTTTCAAGACAGCCGGTGTTATTCTCAGTCATATGGACGGAAGATAGAGTCCTGATTGATGTTTTTTTATATAAAAAAATATGGGGTTGCCGATTTAAGCTATCATAAGCTTAGTCGGTAACCCCTTTGTTATGCGGCATACAATTTTTTAATTGATAATGTTGGAAACACTTGGAAAAATTTCAAGACTTCTTTTGAGTATTCCGTTCATATATGCAATGGCGGTTCCGTAATTTGTAATCGGTATGCCTTCGTCCTGTGCACATTTCAGACGGTATTTCATTTCACGCTCGTTAAGCATACAGCCGCCGCAATGAAGAATAAGCTTATATTTGTCAAGACTGTCGGGAAATTCAGTTCCGCTTGTCCATTCAAAATTGATATCATTCAGTCCGGTAAATTTCCTGATGAGGGCAGGGAGTTTCTGTGTTCCGATATCTCCGCACTGTCTGTGATGAGTACAGCCCTCCGAAATAAGAACCGTATCGCCCTCCTTAAGCTCGGATATCACACGTACACCCTCAACAACAAGCCTGAGATTGCCCTTGTAATTTGCAAAAAGAATGGAGAAAGAGGTAAGAAGTATATCCTCCGGAGTATCCCTGCTGACTCTTGCGAAGGCCTGACTGTCTGTTATTACAAGCTTGGGCTTTCTTGCGAGGGAATCAAGGGTTGCCTTAAGCTCCGTATCCTGAGTTACAACTGAAATTGCATGGCAATCCAGTATATCCCTGAGAGTCTGCTGCTGCGGCAGGATAAGTCTGCCCTTTGGAGCGGCGGCGTCAATCGGAACGACAAGAACAACCACATCATTCTCTTCAAGCATATCGGAAATGATATGCTTATTATTTTCCTGTCCCTTTGAAAGCTTACCGATAAGTTCCTTAAGTTCAAATATATTTTCTCCTGTTTTTGCACTGACAAGGATTTCATTTTCACCCGAAAGTGCAATATTTTTAAGGTCACTTTTGTTATAGGCTATAATATAGGGTATATTTTTAGCCTTGAATCTTTCAATAAGCTTTTTATCCTCGTCCGAGATACCCTCGTCAGCGGCGATTATCAGAACGGCTATATCTGTCTTATTCAGAACCTGATAGCTTTTTTTTACACGCAGCTTACCTAACTCGCCCTCATCGTCAATACCCGGAGTGTCAATAATAACAACAGGTCCGAGGGGGAGAAGCTCCATAGCCTTAGATACAGGGTCGGTCGTTGTACCGAGTGTCTCTGAAACGATAGCAAGATCCTGCCCTGTTACGGCATTCACTATACTTGATTTTCCCGCATTTCTTTTTCCGAAAAAGGAAATATGCAGTCTGTCCGCAGAAGGTGTTGAATTTAAACTCATAACAATTCTCCTTAATCATTATTCCACTGCTGTATTGTTTTAACAGCAAGTGATTTTTACAATAAAGATTATTTAATCATCATAATCTGAAACAGCTAACGGAAATTTACGGCATCTCCTCTGTTTACAACCACCTTATAACCGATACTTTCCATTCTTTGCTCCATGCAGTGCCTGCATTCCGCCGCCTCATCACCCGTACATATTTTATTGTCATAAAGCAAATACTTTTTTCTGACTCCCACGGGAGATAAATTAGGCATCACTACATTTGCACCCGCAAGTATACCCAATTCCCTGCCGCGGGGGTGAATCGTTCCGAGAGCGGTTGTTGAGGGGAGAAGTACATCGGGCAGCGTAAGACGGATAAGTCCGAGCATAAAAAGCGTAAGCTCCAATGTTCCGCTTTTGAAATCCCTGAACGGTGTATCATGCTGGGCGATAAACGGTCCTATTCCGACCATTTGCGGCTGTAATTCCTTTATGAATATCAAATCCTCCGCAAGATTTTCCGCTGTCTGATACGGAGAGCCTACCATAAAGCCGCAGCCCACCTGATAACCGATTTCTTTAAGGTCATAAAGACAGCGTTTGCGGTTTTCACAGCTTAACTCCTTTGGATGCAGCCTGCCGTAATGTTCACAATTTGCAGTTTCATGCCGCAGAAGATACCGATTTGCCCCTGCCTCAAAAAATGCCTTGTAGCTGTCATAGCTTTTTTCACCGATTGAAAGCGTAATTGCACAATCGGGATATTTTTCCCTTACGGAGCTTATTATATCGGTCATGAGGTCATCCGTAAAATAAGGATCCTCACCGCCCTGAAGTACAAAAGTACGGAATCCGAGTGCATATCCGCTTTCACAGCAGTCGAGAATCTGATCCTTTGTAAGCCTGTAACGCTCCGCATTTTTATTGCTGCGTCTTATTCCGCAGTAAAGGCAGTCGTTTTTACAGAAATTCGTAAATTCGATAAGTCCCCGGATATATACATCATGTCCGTAAAATTTATGCCTGATATTTCTTGATTTTTCAAAGAGGTACTCCGAAAGCTCCGGGGTAAAGCCCTTTATCAGTTCGGTATATTCCGAAAACTCCAACACGGAGTTTTTTTCGAGTTTATCAATAAGTTTTTTCATTTATTGGAAAATGCCACCTTTGAGCTTATTCCGTCGATCATACCGATTTTTCCCGAAAGTGTATTTATGACATCAGTCGGTGCATCAAGTGCTATGCTTATAATATTGACATTTCTTTTGGGATAGGGCAGACCCATTCTGCCGATGATATAATCCGAATATTCGTGCAGAAGATTGTTGAGTTTGTCTGTGGAATCAAGGTTTTCAACTATGATACCGATTATTGATACATGATTTTCCATAAAAAAACATCTCCTTATTTGCTGCTAAGCGAAAAGCACCCCTGATATATGCAAGGGTGCTGTCTTTAATGTAATATTTCACACACCCTTTAGCTCAGGAAAAGCCTTTTACCTCAGAAGCAGTTATTTTTAATATGGTTTCACGTTCAGCACGGAGCTTACACGCTCAACCTGTTTTAATTTTACCATACTCTGTTGTTTTTTTTCAATAGGAAAACCGAATTTTTTATTCCGGATTTACATGAACCATGATATGTTTAAGATTTGGAAAGTTTTTCTCCACGGTATTATGCACCTGCTCAGCTATTGCATGACCTTCACTAAGCGTTTTGCTGCCGTCAACACAAATTTCTATATCGGCATATATTTTGTTCCCGAATATTCTTGTTTTTAAAAGATCTACACCGATAACGTCCTCATGTGCGAGTACGCAATCACGTATTGCATCCTCGGTTTCTTCGTCACATGAATGATCAACCATTTTATTGACGGCATCGGCAAAAATACCGTATGCTGCCTTGATTATAAACAGGCATATAACAATGCTTGCAATCGGCTCAAGTATCGGTATACCGTTTCTTGCACCCAATATACCGATAAGGGCGCCGACAGAGGAGAGTGCATCGCTGCGGTGGTGCCACGCGTCCGCCATAACGGCACCGGAATCAATAATTTTTGCATAATGCCTCGTATAGCGGAACATAGCCTCTTTTACGACAATAGAGATAATGGCAGCTATAAGAGCGAGTATTCCCGGGGGAGTGAAATCCTCATAATTTCCGCCTGTAATATCGCCTATTGCCTCTGCTCCTATCATCAGACCTGTGAGAAACAGCAGGACGGCAAGTATTATGGCGGCAACACATTCAAAGCGTTCATGACCGTAGGGGTGTTCGTTATCGGGCTTGTTTCCGGCAAGCTTTACTCCGATTATTACGATTATACTGCTGAAAACGTCCGAAGCCGAATGAACGCCGTCACTTACCATGGCACCGGAATTTGCAAAAAATCCCGCCGCAAGTTTGAAGAGGGAGAGGACGGAATTGGCAGCAATGCTTACAACTGATACTTCTACGGCTGTTTGTACATCATTTTTATTATTGTCTTTTTCGGATATCGGCAGGTTATCACTCATGTTATCCCTCTTTTCCGGATATTAAAAAACCGCAGGCACAGTAACGAAAATTACTGTCCCACGGGCAAATGCTCCGCTGTCACAAGCGTGACCCGGACAAAGCGAAAGCTTCTCCTGATCAGTATATTATATATTATGCCTAAGTATAACATAGGAGAACAGAAAAGTCAAGAAAAACGGTTATATTTTGTGCGGTTTTATGATATTGCTTTTTAATGATGAATGGGGTACAATTAAGTTGTACAAATAAATGAAAATGAGGAAAAATTATGAAAAAAATTCAATTTTCAGCACCGTGCCTTTTCGGAATAGAGGGTATATGTGCGGACGAGCTTAAAAGAATGGATATAGAAAATGTGAGGGCGGAAAACGGCAGAGTACTTTTTGAGGGCGATTATTCCACTCTTGCGAGAGTTAATCTTTGCTCACGCTATGCGGAAAGGGTGCAGATACTTCTTGGTGAGTTTCACGCATACAGCTTTGAAGAGCTTTTCCGTGGAGTGGAAAAAATAGAATGGGAAATGTGGATCGGTAAGGGCGATTCATTTCCGGTCAAGGGACATTCCGTAAGCTCAAAGCTTGCAAGTGTTCCGGATTGCCAGAAGATAATAAAAAAGGCAGTTGTAAAGCGGCTTTCGTCAAAGTATCATACCGATTGGTTCGATGAAACGGGGGGAAAGCATCAGATACAGTTTCTTATTATTAAGGATAAGGTAAGTATAATGCTTGACACATCCGGTGAGGGGCTGCATAAAAGAGGTTACCGCAGAGATTCCACAACAGCACCGATAAAGGAAACACTTGCCGCAGCAATGGCTGATCTTTCCCATGTACGTCCGTTCAGTACCGTAGTGGATCCGTTCTGCGGTTCGGGAACCATACTTATTGAATCCGCACTTAAGGCACTCAATATTGCCCCCGGAATACTGAGAAGATTTGCCGCCGAGAAATGGGATGTTATACCCCCGGAGATATGGTCGAGGGAGAGGGAACGCTGCTTTGATCTTATAAACCATGATGCTGAGTTTGAGGCATACGGCTATGATATAGACAGTGAAGCTGTTGAGCTTACGCTTGCAAATGCCAAAAAGGCGGGAGTGGAAAAGCGTATTCATGCGGAAAGACGTGATATTTCGGAGTTCAAGGCGGAATTTGAAAGGGCGGCAGTGATATGTAATCCGCCATACGGTGAAAGACTTCTTGATATAGACCGTTCAAGGGATATTTATCGCATAATGGGTAAAAAATTTGAAAGGCGGCAGGGCTTCAGCTATACAATAATAAGTCCGGATGACAGCTTTGAAAATATTTTCGGCAGACCGGCGGATAAAAGAAGAAAGCTGTATAACGGTATGATAAAATGTCAGGTATATATGTATTTTAAAAATTTACAGATAAAAAAATGATTATATGATTTTCCGAGGCTTATTTTTATGATATTAAGAGGAGATCAGGACTTGATATGATAATAAAGACAGACAGACTTGTTCTTGAAATGCTTGGCACAAAGCATTTTCCCACAGCCTGTAAATATATGACTGATACGGAAAATGCAAAAATGATGATCTTTTTGCCCTGCGAGAACGATAAGGAGGTAATGGATTATCTCCATAAAGCATATATGCAGTGGGAAAAGGGAAAACCGGAATATCTTGATGCGGCTATAATACTTGACGGCATACATATAGGGGCGGTAAGTATAGAGTTTGTCAATAACGGAAAAACAGGCGAACTCGGGTGGATAATTGACAAGGATTATTGGGGAAACGGTTATACATATGAGGCGGCAAAAGCTTTTATGGAGTATTGCAGGGAAAAATATAACCTTACGCATTATATAGCCCATGCTGATAGCGAAAACCGTGCCTCGATCCGCATAATGGAAAAATTGG
>CANQAJ010000022.1 GCA_947589365.1 uncultured Clostridia bacterium
CCCGCCGGGTGCGGGCGGACAAAAGCCTGTCTGTTGTTAATCAGTCATAGTATTGTACTGTTCCGGTGCAGCCGTATGTTTCCGGCTCAAACCTTCTTGGCAACCGCAAGGGGTTACAATTTGTTCCACGGAACGCATTGTTTCCTATGGTTTCCACACTCTGCGGTACTTTAACCTCGCCTGTTAGAAGCCTGCAATTAGCGAATGCCATCTGACCGATAGTTTTAACATTCTCCCCGAGTTTCAAGCTTGCCGATCTCGAGCAACTACAAAATGCTTGCCTACCGATAGTTTCAACTTTCTCTCCGAGTTTCAAATCTGTAAAACCACATTGTTCGAATGCAGAATCACCTATCGTCACAACATTGTCCGGTATCACGAGTTCGCCTGTCAAACCGGTGCAATAAGCGAATGCATAATCACCTATCGTCACAACACTGTCAGGTATCACAAGTTTGCCTCTCAATATGGGCGTTGATAAGGCTACATGGAATGCATGCGAACCGATAGTTTCAACCTTCTCTCCGAGTTGCAAGCTCATCAATCGTACATTATAGAATGCATAATCACCTATTGTCACAACACTGTTAGGTATCTCAAGTCCGCCTGTCAAACCGCTGCAGTTCCGGAATGCTCCCTCAGCGATAGTCTCAACCTTCTCTCCAAGTTTCAAGCTTGTCAAGTTTCCACACTCATAGAATGCATAATCACCTATTGTCACAACATTGTCAGGTATCTCAAGTCCGCCTGTCAATTTTTTACACTCATAGAATGCATACGAACCGATAGTTTCAACTTTCTCTCCGAGCTTCAAGCTTGTCAACCCGCTACAATAATTAAATGCACTCGAACCTATCGTCACAACACTGTTCGGTATTACAAGTTCGCCTGTCAAACCGCTGCAATCAGAGAATGCATAATCACCTATCGTCACAACACTGTCAGGTATCACAAGAGTTTCTATATTCTGTACTCCATACATCGGCTTATACTCGGTCCAACTACCACGGTCAATACTGTAACCTCTTACCTCAACAACCTTAAAATTCTTATCACCATAGCTTTCATCTACTGTAATAGTTCCTGTTGATTGGTTGTCTCCTCTGTCTGTCAGTTGCCTAAGACCCGTAACCTTTTTAGGCAAGCTGAGGACTGTTGAAGTGCCCGTATAACCCGTAATGTAGACCGTACCGTCATATTCCGTACCGTCTGTGTCCGTAAACGGCTTATCGCTGAGAACCTCCCATGTAAACGGAGGATATACATTAACAGTTATCTCAAATGAATCACTGTGAGTAACACCATCCTCTTCATGTTCCGCAGTAATTGTATAGCTGCCCTGAACACCTACATCGAACTCTTCTTGATTAAGAGTATATGCATCATTCGGAAGCTTAACCTGTGAGCCGTCATCATAAACCGCATATACATCCAAATATGAACGGTTGAGTTTTGTATCGTACATTACTCTGCCATTCCATACAGCAACCAATCCGGTGTATTTACGTGAACGCTTCAAAACGTTCGTTACAGTTGAGTTATGGCTCGTTGACGACTGAACTTCTTTCAAGTTAGTAAAGCGAACGTGTGCACTAAGATCGTTACTGCCTATAAGTCTGTATGTCGGATCTTGCGGAGCGGATGTTGTAACATTTCCGCTTAAACTATCCCATGTTGTATCGGTATATCTGATAGTCTTAATCTCAGTTACCGTCCATGTTCCCTGCGGCAAGCCGGATATAACGATCGACTGCTCGACATATCCGTCACTGCCCGTATGGGCATTGCAGTAGTCCTCCGTAAAGGCAAGATTTCTGAAATAGGTGTGCGACTTTCCGCTTGTGTCCGTTCCCTCAATCTTAAACGTAAATGTGGGATTGCCGTGTGCAAATAACGTCTGATCCGAGCGAATCCTCTTTGTAACAATCAATTCACAGCTTATCTCTGGATCTTCAACCGTCAGATACTGAACCTTGTCCGCCGTCAGGTAGTTTACGGAAAAACGCACCTTATCGGGATTGAGTCCGTATCCTGCCGGAGCAGTCTTTTCAACAAAATAATAACTTCCCCAGTCTATTTCTTCAACACGCACAGTACCGTCTGCACCTGTTTTGATATCATCTTTATATATACTTCCGTCACTCTTATAAAGAGTGAATACTGCTCCCTCAAGCGTTCTGCTGTTATCATCTTTTGCTACTTTCTTAAGCTCAACAATGCCTTTCGCCCTTGAATCGACAGCATTTATAATTATTCTGTTATTAACCGTCTTTCTGTTTACAACAACAGGATAATGTGTTTCGTTAAGCTCATAGCCTTTCGGAGCTTTCACCTCCTTAAGGTAATAATCTCCCCAATATAAGCCTTCTTCATCTATAATTCCTTCGGCCTTTGTAGTAAACACAACACTTGACGGATTGCCTGTCTTGTCGACCTGCACATCATCAGCAGTTCGGAAAAGTCCGTATTCCGCCCCGACAACATACGCTCCGGTATCATCGACCTTTTGCAGCCACATTTTACCCGTCATACGTGTATCTCTCGTCACAACTCCGAGTGCAACGTCCGTATGTTCGGCATCAACGGTAAATTCTACCTTTCCCTCGAATTTTTCATAGCCCTCCGCCGCAACAGTCTCAACGAAATAATATTTTCCGAATGTCAAATCTTCAACATATATCTTTCCATCTTCGTCCGTCATATATGTTCCGAGCAATTTGTCTGTTGAATCATACAAGGTATATCCTGCTCCCGATATCGGAACATCCTGCTCGCTTTTGCCGTCCTCAAGAGTTTCATACTTAGTCAAGGTCGCTGATGCCGGAATCTGCTCGTTAACAGCATTTGCCGATTCCATGCGTCCGGCATCGGTATTCGAACTTACAGTAAACGGATATTGCTTGTCTGATTTTATATATCCCTTCGGTGCCTCAATTTCAACGGCATAATACTCTCCCCACGGAAGTCCGTCAATTATCAATTCACCATTCATATCCGTTACAAGCTCCGGATTATATCCGTCATAGACCTGTGTTCCGTCAGAACGGTACACCGCAAACCTCGCTCCTTGCAGCTTTGCAGAGGAATTTCTGTCCGAGGTTTTCGTTATTGTAAACTGTCCCGGCTTCCTTTCGTTATCAATAGTTACCTCTACAACCTTATCGGGTTCAGTATCGTTAAGCCCAACCTCTATAAGCTCATCTGATTTTTTATATCCGAGCGGTGCTTCGGTTTCTTCAATATAATAGCTGCCGTATTTCAGCCTCTCGCTTACGGCAATACCACTCTGATTGCTCGTCAGTCCCTCCTGCACAAGGGTATCTTTGGTCTTGTCGGGAGTGCTTCCCTCCATGCGGTATATATTAAACCTTGCACCGGGTAACTTCTCTTTGCTTGTTGAGTCCTGCTTTGTTATTCTTATCGTACCCATAAAAGGAATTACCTCAACGGGTACCTCAGTAGAGTTAAGACTCTGAGGTCCTATATAACGACCCACCTCATCATAACATTCATAATATGAAGAAAACTTATTCTCAGTTATGGTAAAGTCCGACACTGTTTCGTCACCAATCGCCGGGGATTCCATTACCACCTCTACATATAGGTTCTTGCCCGACAAAATCTCTAAATTGCCGAAATCTACCGCTATTGCACGAACCTTATCGGGTTTTGCTTTTTTCCATACGGCTGTGTTGGTCAGATTCGGTTTTGCCGAAGTATCTACCGATTTTTCGGAATAATAAATTGTCGGCCTTACTCCGTATATTTTTTCCGCCGCAGAGTAATCAACACTTACAAATTTTCCCTGCCACTTTGCTCTTTCGCCGTCCTCAATATTATCCACAAATATTATGTTTTTAGCAACATTTTCTCCGGTTTCCATACGCAGCTTGTATGAATATTCCTTACCTCTGTATGTCTGCGGAATTTCATCCTGTACGTACTGCATTGAACCATCAAGACCCGGGTGAACATATTGACCCGAAAGCTCCGTTTTTGATGAT
Organism: uncultured Clostridia bacterium; assembly: GCA_947589365.1. Taxonomy (GTDB): domain Bacteria; phylum Bacillota; class Clostridia; order Oscillospirales; family Acutalibacteraceae; genus UBA1213. Next base: position 4,005 of record CANQAJ010000022.1, read on the forward strand.
TTTATAAGCTGCAAATTGGAAAACTCGGGAAGAACAACAGTAACAATATTGTTGCTGAAGCACGCTGTTTCACCCGTATTTCTGTCACCGTCTATATCATTCCAAATGCCGCCGTCCATTTGGGCATTATCTGTTGAAGATGAATACCATATTCCTTTCTGATCAATAAGCATTGCCGCATACATGGTGTGGCTGAACGTAAGATCGGTCACATTTATCGAATCCTTCGCCTCATACATCGGAATACCCGTTACATCTATTCCGTCTATAAATACAGGCTTATCGGAAAAATTAAAGTTGAAAGCAATATATGTTCTCCCACTGCCTTTGTAGTTCTTAACTATCTTGATATCGGTATGTTCGGCTATATATCCCGATGACAATTTTGAACAACTGAAACCGAGAATATTTTTAAGTTCTTGCGGCGTGTCATAAAGCTCGTTAAGCTCCAGTCCCTCGGGAACTATGGTGTAAAGTGAAAACTTTGACAGATCGTTGCCCTCTTCAAGCTCAATATTCGCATTTATCGAACCATTGAAATAGTAATATTCCCTGTCCTCTTTTGTTTTCGCAATGTTGTTGCTCACGCTGAAACGGTTCGGTATTTCAAGAATATGCAAATAGTCCTGAACTCCGCCGCTGTGGGAAACAACTCCCTCTCTACTGAATGTCATTGTCGCATAGTTTGTCACTCTACCGCCGTTCGTTTTAATATCTTCAGCTTCGGTGTGGAATTTATAATAAACTCCAACATCTCCGCTGAAGTCCTGGTCTATTCCTTTGAATATGACCTTGACACCGACTGTATCTTCCGGGACGTTTATTTTCTGAGAAGAAGAGGTCATTTTCACGGTTTTGTAGGGGTCGGTATCAAATTCATCATTTTCCGACCGCCTGACATAAATATCAACCTCGTAATTGCTGAGATCAATAGGCTCTGTCGATTTGTACCTGTTTATTATACCCGAATATGACGGTATGGTCACAGAGGTGAAGTTATATTCACTGTCCCCAAGTCTGCGAACAGTGCTGTCTTTAAGCTCAACCTCCATTTTGTCGTCAACTACTTCAATATCCTGGTATTTTGCAGGATCGGCTCCGTAATTCAGCGTCACTCCCAAAGATGAATAATACTCATGGTCTGACCCGCTGAGGTCTGTACTCCTAACAGCCCCCCAAGAATAACAATGGCTGTCGTGAGCACTAATGTAGCTGTTATTAACACCTCTTGAGGTTTTGCCATAGGCATATTCTTCCCCGTCAATCTGTCTCTCATAATCATACACTCTGACAGTTCCCTGTGTATCGCTGAGAAGCTCCCTGTCTTTCTCCTCATAGAAAGTTCCGTAAAGCTCGACATAATTCGTAATTATGCCGTCCGTGTACTCTATTTTGTTTCCCTCATCATCATAACGAGGATAGGCTACAACAACCCTATGCGTACCGTCATACGCAGACCCTCTCATTCTGTAACACTTGTAGGTCTTGCCGTCAATTAATTTCGTATTCCCCGTAGCGGTAAGACCGCTTCCGACAATCGCATCTTCAAGAAACCACAAATCGTACTCGCTGTCCGAAAGACCTCTTGCATTAAGGTTAGCACCGGAACGTACATCATATTCAACCCAGTAATAATCATTATACTTCTCACCGCTCGGCAGCATTACCGGTATATTCGGGGTGGTTATTCCGTTAGCCGATTCGCTTACATTGAATGTATCCTTCTTACGTGTTTGGCTGTAACTTATTGTGTTACTTTCACACTGATCGTTATACGCCGAACGCAGCTTAGCTTTAAGCTCCTCTACAAAGCCTTCCACAGAGTTTCGGGAATTTACCTCCCACATAATCTCAAACGAACCTTGAAGTGCAGATCCCACAGTTATCGGTTCATTGTTCGTGAAAGTGTAGGTATTCGTTGCCGCACTGTATGTATAGCTCCAGTCATAGTTTTTAGGCTCTGCCCCCGCCTTGTCGGCAGCTATCGCATATAATGGCTCCGAACCGTTTCTCATAGCCCCTTTCAGACCCGGGAATGTGATAATTATTTCATTAGGAGCATAATTGTTCTTTGCCTGTTTGTTTTCGTACATAATCTTTGCACGGATAATCCTTGACTCCGATGTGTCGGAATCATACTGATATACATCCGGGTCTTCCTCTCCGTTCCATTTTACGGAAATCTGAAAGTCGTCACCCGTATCAGCCGCACTTCCCATAAAGGAGGGGATATCCCCGACAAAAATAAACAACGCAAGGAAAACGGCTAAAAAGCGGTACATATAGGGTACCTTTCCTCTTACTGAATATCTGCCCATGTTACTACACCTCCGTTAATCTTTCAGATATTTTTCCCATGCGGTTTTATATTCCCCCGCCGGACAATCTCCGCCATGGCTGTCATGCTGTACCGATTCCGCATATACAAGAATATCAAAATCAATCATTGCATCCTGTGTTGCATCTTCCTTTACCTTAACGGTCGTAAATAATGCGGTAGTTTTCTCTCCGGGTTTCACAACACTCTTATAGTAATAATAGCCGTCCGAGCTGTCGTATTCCCAGTTTTCCGTGTCAATATTCAAATCCTCGCAGAAAACCTTTGCCGCACTGTCGGAAAAATCCGCCCTTGCCCGTATGAAGCACGGTAAATTTCCTGTATTTTCAATCACAGGCTTTTTAGCGAATTCCACACCCGGTTCAAGCTTCTCGGGGGGATCAAATTCCTCGCTTACCTCAATCGTATTTTCTCCTACTATGAAGTAGTTTTCAGCCTCGTCCTGTGCAATCAGATAAGCATATGTTAAAAGCATTGAACAGGTGCAAAGCAGAACACACGCCGTTAATGTAAATAATACCTTCTTTTTCATCCTTTACACCCTCCCTTAACGTCTTTCCGCTTCTGCATTATATTTACTGAATGCATCCTTCATTTTCTCTATGTTTGTTGAACCGCTCTCATTAAGATATCCCGTCTGTATCGCATAGGCATTTATCGGCATATTTAATCTTGTATCTTTTTTCAGTTCACCCTCGACAATATTGAGATATTCCACACTGTCAAAAAGAGTCGCAGTTTCTGCTCCCGGCTTCAATATCTTATCATAGCCGTATATTATCGTGTTCCATTCATCATCGGATGTATTCTCAATTTCTATCCAATCGCTATTGGGTGTATAGCTGAACAAATTCTGTACCTTGGTTGAGTCAATCTCCTCTGTACCGTCCACACCTGCACTTACCGTCCTTACATTCGCCCTCGGTATTTTTACCTCAAGGTACACATAAATATCCGTTCCTCCGGTATTTGTCACCTTAGGATCCTTTGTAACTTTCTTTCCCGGATAAACAGTTTTTTCTTCGTCTGTAAGCTTTTGCCACTGCTCCTCTGTCAGCTCTATGTCGGCATTTCCGAATGTAAAGGCGTTAGCTTCACGGTTTGTCTGTTTTACCAGAAAAGCAAGTGTTCCGCCTATAAAAACAGAAACAACAAGCACAGATGTAATTGTTAAAATTCCTATAATTTTTTTCCTTTTCATTTTGATATCTCCCTTCTGCTTATCTTTTTATCGCTGATAAAATCTATCTGAATTGCTATAGGCTTTCCTGTACAATCCTTCTTTCTGACAATTCCCTGAAAAGCATCAATATCTCTCAGTCGTCTTTTAGTATATAGCTTAAGGCAAATTCCGATCGTCAGAATGACAATGAATAACACACACAGTATTATAAACAGCAAATCATAATTTTCCATCTCTACCACCCGCAGCCTTTCTTAGCTCTGTTATTTGTTTTTTCCTGTTCTTATACCATCTCAGAACAGATACATCCGATAAAATCGACGCCGCAAATCCCCCGAACAAAACTATATCCGCTGCTCCTGCCGCAATACACGCTGCTGTCATGATATCCCCATCATCTTCCTCGGGAGTATTTTCTTCGGGAACTTTCGGTTCCTCGCTTTTTTGAATTTCAGTTCTTTCAATCTCATGGGTATATCCGCAATTACGACATACCTCAGTAATTATTTTTTCATTATTAGTAACTTCGGTTTTTCTTTCAAATAAATGGGGCTGTATATGACCAAATTCTTCCGTATAGCTGTCATTACACCTTGAGCATACATATTTTTTCAGCCCCACGCCTGTACAGTCAGGAACCTTTACAGTCGTTTCTTTATATTCATGTCCCGTCTTATCAATTGTTTCCGTATATGATACACCGCAAACGGTACAGGTATATGTAATTTCCCCGTCTTCTTCACAGGTCGGCTGTTTTGTAACAGTTTTTTTATAACTGTGTTCCGCCAAATCACCGTATTCTTCGGAATACGTATAGCCGCACCTCCTGCACTTATATGTTTTAACTCCCCTTGAGGTACAATTCGGTGCAACCTCCGACATATCATAATCATGTCCGAGCGGAGGGATTATCTCATTTTCTTCATGGGGATATGACGGGTCAAGAATACATATCCTATACCTGTGTCCCGCTTGTGTACAGGTCGGTTCTCTGTCTGTTATCCACTCTCCCCATATACAGTCCTCCTCAGCCTGTACCCGTATCGGTACAATAAATGGCAGACCGTATATTCCGGAAAATAAAACTGTAATCAGCAACAAATAAAAATATCGTTTCATATCAGTTTGATTCTCCCTTTTCAAACACTTTAGTGACAATATTCTTATATGCTCTTCCCACAGGAAGTCTTGTATTATCCTTCAAAATTACATTATTGTAAAAAGTTTTCGCTATATAGCTTTTAGAAACAAGATAGGATCTGTGTATCCTTATAAAATTCCGCTCGGAAAGCTGTTCCTCAAGCTTGGAAAGCGATGAATAAAACTCAAAACTTCCGCCCGCATAGAAAACAACTATAATTCTTCCTCTGACTTCAAAATAGTATATATCCCTTAATCTGATTGAAAGCGTCTCTCCGTAACTGCTGAAAAGAATACAGTCCTCATTTTTTTCAAGAACCGATTTAACCGCATTACTGAGTATCTTCTCGAATTTTTCTTCTGTGCAGTCATTTTTCAATATGTAATGATAAGCATGAACATCGAAAGCATACTGCCAATAATCCTCGGATCGTGTCAAAAAGATTATTTCACCGTCAAATCCCTTGGCTCTCAACGTATTAGCAACCTCAATACCACCCATTTCCGGCATCAGAATGTCAAGAAAAATAATATCAGGGATATTCTCTCTTGAGTCAAATTCAAAAAGCATCTGTTTTCCGTTTGAATATGTCTGCATATCAACATTGGGAAATTCTTTTTTCAGCATATTTGTTATTTTTCCACTATATTCATATCTTTCTGTTTCGTTATCATCACAAACAGCTATTATCACAGCATAACTCCCCCTAACACTAACCATTATAATAGTCATTTGTATGCAGGTCAAACAGAAAGATTTTCATATTTTTCTTCCAAACTTACACACAAATTACAGCCAATTCAAGTGCAGCTTCAGTCCAACTGTTATCCCCGTTTTTTACATAGCTATACCAATACATTTTATAGAGTAATTATACCAAAAAAAAACACTCCGACACCTCTCATTGTCATAAACGACAGGTTAATTCGTCATAAACTGCATCAGACATAATATAAATTCAAAGGACATATATGCAGTACAATATAACATAAATTATTCATATAAAAGCGACGGAATACCATCTGATTTACAGCACCATTTTCATTGGAGAAATATTCCGGTTGTCCGGTTTTTGAAAAGCTGCTGTCATTATACTTCCAACAGCATATCTGTCTTGCCATCCTTTAGCATAATACTTATCTTTTTAATGCAAAATAATTACCCGTGAAAAAAGCGGATCCAATCCGGGTTTTTAATCCGGCTCGGATCCGCTTGTGTTACAGACAGCTTTAACTGCAATATTCCTCAATCAGTTTATTCAATTTTCTGCGGCTCTGAACACCTATACCCCTTTGCAGACATTCACGGTCCGCTTCGGGAAGATCTGATATTCTCACGGTACTAATATATACGGGGGTTGACTGCCCGACTTTATATGCGGCAACTACTCCATTGTATTCGGAAAGTATATATTCATCCGCTTCCTCTTTTATCACAGTATCGGATATTTCGGGCTGCGAATATGTTTCCTGCTCCGACAGAGATTGCTCCTGTGCCTGTGCATCGGGCATACTCGGAAGTATAACGGAAGTTATTATAAGGCACAATATAAGAAAGCTCCCCGTAAATCCAAGTACATATTTCATTTGTATTTCACCTCTTTTTTATTTTGGATGATTATTACGTAATTATTCATAAATTCAATGAATTTTTCAACAAATTAACAGATATTTAATAACTGAAATTCAATTTTAAAAAAATTTATTCCATTTTCCGTTTTTTATGGTATAATAGCATAGGTATGTTGCAGTTGCGACTGTTCAAGAATTCTATGATTTGTAAATCTTTAAGTTCGTATAAACAGGATAAATCTTTGTATATCAAAATAATATAATTCCGGCAGGAGGTTGGAGGCTAATGAGAAAAACCGATATCAGTAATTTCAATGATGAGGCTTCGTCCGGCACTTCCGTTTCTACAAGTGAAGCTGTCAGGGGGATCTTTTCGGTAATAAGGAAAATTATACTGACGGCTTTGATGATTACGTTAATAACAGGATTTGTTATTATAATTTCAATGGTTTTCTATATTATATCCATTGCAAATGAACCTAATACGATAAATCTTAATAAGCTTAAGCTTAATCTGACAAGCTTCGTTTATGTTCTTAAGGACGGCAGTGATGACGAATTTGTGGAGTATCAGGAGCTGTATTCAACGGAAAACCGTGTTTGGGTCAAATATCAGGATATCCCCAAGCATATGATAGATGCACAAATAGCAATAGAGGATAAGAGATTTGAGGAACACCATGGCGTTGACTGGTACAGAACGGGCGGAGCTATACTCAGTCTTATAACGGGTGAGGATCAATTCGGCGGCTCAACAATAACTCAGCAGCTCATAAAGAATATCACAAACGATAACGAAGTAAGTATCACAAGAAAAATCCGTGAAATTTTCCGTGCACTGAAGCTTGAAGATGAATACAGTAAAAATGACATAATAGAGGCATATCTTAATGTCGTGAACTACGGAGCCGGCTGCCGCGGGGTACAATCGGCTGCGGATCTTTATTTCAATAAAAAAATAGAGAACTGCTCTATTGCGGAATGTGCGGCAATCGCCGGCATAACTCAGAATCCGTATGCCTATAACCCTCTTATATATCCCGAAAAAACAAAGGAAAAAGCACAGACGGTCATAAAAGAAATGCTTAATCAAAATCTTATAACAAAATCGGAATATGAACAGGCAAAAAAAGATATTGCGAATATGAAATTCATCGGATATGTCATGGATGATGATGACGAAGATGAAGACGAAAGCGATTGGAACTGGTATATAGACAGACTTTTCCGTGATGTTGTAAGTGATCTTCAGGAACAGCTTCATATAAGTGTCGAAGATGCCGAGCATATGATATATAACGAGGGTCTGCAAATCTATTGTGCAATGGATCTTAAGGCACAGGAAGCAGCCGAGGAAAAAGTCAAGGAGTGGAAAACTCCCTCTGATAAGACTATACAGGTTGCATATGAAATGATGGATTTCAATGACGGTCGTGTGCTTGCAACCGTAGGAAGCAGGAATGAAAAGGACGGCAGACTGCTGTGGGATATAGCTACCCAGTCCTCACTCCAGCCCGGTTCGACAATCAAACCGATTTCATCATACGTAATAGCTCTTGACGAAAAGAAACTCAACTACTCATCCCTCGTAAATGACAGACCTATGGCAAATTGGGGATACGAGGACGGAGGTATAGTTTCCGGACCGAATAACTGGTATCAGGAATATTACGGCGATATCACCGTTACAAGAGCATTGAATATTTCATCCAATGCGGCGGCTGTAAATGTGCTAAAGTCGGTAGGCATGGATAAAAGCTATAAATTCCTTACCGAAAAGCTGAATTTCACGCACTTGGATCCGGAAGTAGATAAGGAAAATCTTGCCGGTCTTTCCATCGGCGGCTTCCACGGCGGCACAACTGTTGAAGAAATGACGAGTGCATATCAGATTTTCTGTAACGGCGGGTACTGCTATGAGCCTTACACCTATTTCTATGTTACAGATAATGAAGGCAAGATAATCCTCGACAACAGGGATGTTGCTAAACCCGCACAGGCAATTTCTACCGAAAGTGCTACCATAATGAACAGACTCCTCCATGATGTTGTAAATTCCGGAGGTGAGGCATTGGGATATCGAGCAAAGATTTCCGGCTGGGATATCATAGGCAAGACCGGTACAACCGATTCATCCTGTGACAACTGGTTTGTGGGGGCTTCCCCGTATGCCGTTGCGGGAATATGGGCAGGTCATGAGAACTCGGTTCCCATACCCGTTGATGAACAAAGTAAGGTTCATTACCTGTGGAGAGATATTATGAAGGAATATCTTAAGGGAAAAGCGGAAAAATCCTTCAGTCTTGGCGGAGACGTCGTACAGCATAATTATGTTATCAGTGACGGAAGACTTACGGATTATGATGTTGAAGGCAAGACTGCCGTCGGTTATTATACCGAGGATAACCTCCCGGGTTATTCAAGCTATGATCCGAATCCTCCGAAAACTCAGGAAAGCTACAATGAAGACGAAAACAGCGATGAGCCGGAGGAATCCGGGGATGAAAGTGAAACTACGGAGGAATCCTCGGATGAAAGCACGGAAGAATCGACAGAATCCGAAGAACCCGCCGAGGAATCGTCTGATACGGAGGAATCCGAAGAAGCTTCGGAAACTGAAGAACCATCAGAAAACGTTGATATATCCGAGCCGGAGCCGGAGCCTGAACCCGAGCCGGAGCCTGAACCGGAACCGGAACCTGACCCCGGGGTCGAACCGGAGCCTGTTGAATCCGATACCGGAGAACCGGCACAGGCGTAATCAATATTGATTTCAGAGAAAACAGTTTAAGATAAAGGAGTTTTAGTTTATGGTTAATGTTGCAGTTATGGGACACGGAGTTGTCGGCTCAGGTGTTGTAGAGGTTCTTGAAAACCACCGCGAAAGTATAGCAAAGAGAGCAAAGGAAGAAATCAATATCAGATATATTCTTGATATAAGGGATTTTCCCGACAGTCCGTATGCAGAAAAATTCACCAAATCCTTTGATGACATACTCAACGACAGTGAAGTAAAAGTTGTTGCAGAGGTAATGGGAGGATTAAATCCCGCATATGATTTTACGAAAAAATGTCTTCTTGCCGGAAAAAGTGTCGTCACATCAAATAAGGAGCTTGTCGCAGAAAAAGGTGCCGAGCTTTTGCAGATTGCCAAAGATAAGAATGTAAATTACCTTTTCGAGGCAAGTGTCGGCGGCGGTATTCCTATAATAAGACCGATGTCACAGTGTCTTGCCGCAAACGAGGTCGTTGAGGTTGCAGGCATTTTGAACGGCACTACGAATTTTATACTCACAAAGATGATAAAAGATAATATGTCCTTTGAGGATGCACTGAAAATGGCTCAGGAACTCGGATATGCCGAAAGGAATCCTGCTGCCGATGTTGAGGGGCATGATGCCTGCAGAAAAATAGCTATACTTGCTTCCCTTGCATATGGAAAGCATATTTACCCGAATCTTGTACATACACAGGGAATCACTAAAATCACTCTTGAGGATGTAGCATATGCTTCATCATGGGGAGGTGTAATAAAGCTTATCGGTCAGGTAAAACGTCTTAATGACGGAAGAATTGATATTACGGTTGAACCTATGTTTATCGAAGCATCAAGTCAGCTTGCGGGTGTTGACGATGTGTTTAACGGTATTCTTGTAAGGGGAGATGCCACGGGTGATGTAGTGTTCTATGGCAAGGGTGCGGGAAAGCTGCCAACCGCAAGTGCGGTCGTTGCCGATATCATAGACTGCGTAAAGCACCTTAAGGCAAGAAAGTATCTGTATTGGTCAGACGGTGACGAAAGCCTTGTAAAGCCGTACAGTGAAACGGAATATCCCGTATATTTCAGAGTTGAAGGCAAAGAGCGTAAAACCACGCTTGACGCTGTATTGAAGCTGTTCCCGGATGCAAGGATAATTGTCCGTGCAAATGCTCCGGAGAATGAAATTGCTTTCGTTCATGGTTCGATGCCTGTATATAAACAGGAAGAAGCATCCGATGAGCTGAAACAGCTCGGTGTGACTGTTAAATCAAAAATCCGTATATCGGATTTATGATATATAAATTTCTGTATTACCAAAGAAAAAAGACTTGGGGGAGAAAAAAATGAGTTTAATCGTGCAGAAATTCGGCGGAAGCTCGGTAGCCGATGCCGAAAGAGTCTTTAATGTTGCCGGAATAGTAACTGATACCTACAAAAAAGGCAACAAGGTCGTTGTTGTTGTATCTGCTCAGGGCGACACAACTGATGACCTTATTGAAAAGGCTAATGAAATTAATCCTGATGCCTCAAAAAGAGAAAAGGATATGCTTCTTGCCGCAGGCGAACAGATTTCCATTTCGCTTCTTGCAATGGCAATTGAAAAGCTTGGCTTTCCCGTTGTGTCGCTTTTGGGCTGGCAGGCAGGTTTCCAGACCTCATCGGCTTATACATCTGCAAGAATAAAGAAAGTCAATACAGACAGAATCGAGAAGGAGCTTGATAAAAATAATATTGTCGTTGTAGCAGGCTTTCAGGGTATAAACCGATATGAAGATGTTACCACTCTCGGAAGAGGCGGTTCCGATACGAGTGCCGTTGCTATTGCAGCGGCTATGCACGCAGATCTTTGTCAGATATTTACGGATGTCAAGGGCGTATATACGGCGGACCCGAGAAAAATCGAAAATGCTAAGATGCTTAAGGCTATTTCTTATGATGAAATGCTCGAGCTTGCTACACTCGGGGCTCAAGTTCTCAATAACAGAAGCGTAGAAATGGCTAAGAAATACGGAATTGAGCTTGAAGTACTTTCAAGCTTCACCAATACACCCGGTACAATTGTTAAGGAGGCAGCTAAAATGGAAAAAATGTTAATCAGCGGTGTTGCAAAGGATACAGAGGTAGCGAGAATTTCGGTTGTGGGTGTTCCCGATGAGCCGGGTCTTGCTTTTAAAATGTTCTCCAAGCTTTCCGCAAAGAATATCAATGTAGATATAATTCTTCAGTCCATCGGACGTGACGGCACAAAAGATATCAGCTTCACCGTTGCAAAGAGCAATGCCAAGGAAGCCGCTGCCGCTATGGAGGATTACGTAAACACTGTCGGAGGTAAGAGTGTTTCCGTTGACGAAAAAGTCGCAAAGGTTTCCATTGTCGGAGCAGGTATGGAAAGTCATGCCGGCGTTGCAACGAAGATGTTTGAGGCACTTTATGATGCACACATCAACATTCGCATGATATCCACAAGTGAAATCAAAGTTTCAGTTCTTATTGACGAGGATGACGCAGATGCAGCAGTAAGAGCAATTCATGCTAAATTCTTTGACGAAGACTGATATACCGTACATCTGTACAGAAAATCCGGTGATCCTGACGGTCATCGGATTTTTATTGCCTATTCTGAATATTACATAGAAAATCAGACGTCATCATATGAGGTGCCGGGTGATTTACCCGTTTATAGCAATAAAAAAACGGCGGGACTCTCCCACCGTTTTTGTATAGTTTTAAACAGACTCATTCCTCCGGAATGCTTGCTGTTGTTCCGGCACCGCCGGCCAACATACCTAAAAATCCCATGCCTGTCGTATCCTCTGTAACCTCATAATCCTCCGGTACGGTAAACAATGAAGCATCTGCCTGTGTTTCAAATTTATCAACATTTATATCAACCTTATCAGTACCGTTAGTCATTGAAAACCCTTTGAGCTTATCTCCGTCAAAATACAGCTTCATTGTATATTCCTGTTCTTTTGCTGCCTGACTTGAAGTACCCGATTCTGTGATGCCTGCAAGGCTCCCTGCCATTGCAGAAAGTGAAGAGGGATCGTATTTTATGGTATAAGCCTCATAGCTGTATTTACCGTCTCCGAATTCTTCCTCACCGTCACCGGCATTCTTGACAGCATCCTTTTCCGGAACATACGATGAAATTGCACTGTCAATATCAACCGATGATTCCGCTGTGCTTGACTCTTCTTCTACCTTAGTGAAAAGTGCGGTCTTGTTATCCTCGCTCAGAATATATGAACCCTCACCATTCTTGAGCATATCCATTTTTATTCCTGCAAGATTCATTTTAAGCCTTACGTCATTATCGGCATTTTTTGCTAAGTCAAAAGAAATCTTAGATCCCGCCGGCAGCCCCATCATTGACTGACTGCTCTCCTCAGTTTCGGGCATTACTACGGAAACGGAAATATCAAGCTCATCACTCAGGCAATTATTTAGAAATGTCTTTGTCTTATTTCCGAGAACATCGGCACCGATAGCATTTTCTATAGGTTCCTTTATTCTTTCATCCAACTCAACTACGTCCGGCTGAGCTTCTGACGGTGTTGATGCGGAAGAAGCAACACTGCCGTCCGAGGTCGTATTCTTGTCATCTCCATTACCACACGCAGTGAAAGATAATGCCAGAACACCGGTAAGCAACACCGCAGAAATTCTTTTTCCTATTTTTGTCGTTTCAATTTTCATAATTTACCTCCGCAAATCAGATATTTATTCAGAAATAATAATCATTTCTAAAAATTATTGCTGAATCAATATTATGATATACCAAATTTTTAAAAAAATCAATAGTTTCATATAGTTTCAGATAATTTCAAACAAAGCGGTATGGAGAAAATTATTTTAATTCTCCCCCAAATCTGACTGTTATCCGAAAATTATATATTTTATTTTTCCGAAAAAGTTGACAACAAGGAGCCGTAATGGTATATTATATATAGTGTATAGTTTAATCGTAATCGGATAGAGGTGCGGTACTGCGTGTAGCATGGATGAGATTGCCGGAATCTGTGATTTGTGCAAATGGCTGTATCGCCGAAAGAAAAACCGATGGCAAGGTTTTTCTTGGGGATATGTCACAACGGCATATAACTGTCATCATAATGCTGTGATGGGGAGCTATCGTTTTGTCCCGCTTGGCGGAGAGTCTTTAGCCTTGTTATAGTAAATTGGTGAACCGATTGCCGTCGGTTCATTTTTTATGCGATTGCTGCACTAAATTACCACAAGGAGAGAAAATGAACAATGGAAAAAAAGTACAATGTAGGAATAATCGGTGCAACGGGTATGGTAGGTCAGCGTTTTGCAACACTGCTGGAAAATCATCCGTGGTTTAATGTTACCGTGCTTGCCGCAAGCTCACGCAGTGCAGGAAAAACGTACAAGGAAGCCGTTGAGGGTCGTTGGGCAATGACAACCCCTATACCTGAAAATATGAAAGATATGGTTATTCTCGATGCCGCCGATATTGAGGCTGTCGCTTCAAAGGCTGATTTTGTATTTTGTGCAGTAGATATGAAGAAGGAGGATATCCGTGCATTAGAGGAGGCTTATGCCAAGGCTGAATGTCCTGTTGTTTCCAATAACAGTGCACACCGCTTTACTCCCGATGTACCAATGGTAATCCCTGAAATCAATGATAACCACCTTCAGATAATAGAGGCTCAGAGGAAGCGTCTCGGAACAAAGAAAGGCTTCATTGCAGTTAAATCAAACTGCTCACTTCAGAGCTATGTTCCGGCTGTTCACCCTTTGCTCAAATACGGAGTAACAAAAGTACTTGCCTGCACATATCAGGCAATCTCCGGAGCCGGAAAGACCTTTGAAAGATGGCCTGAAATGGTGGATAATGTTATCCCCTATATAGGCGGAGAGGAAGAAAAATCCGAGCAGGAGCCGCTTAAGATATGGGGTACAATCGAAAACGGCGAAATTGTCAAGACGGATACCCCGTCTATCACAGCACAATGTATCCGTGTTCCCGTTTCTGACGGTCATACCGCCGCTGTTTTTGTTGAACTTGAAAACAATCCCGGTATCGAGCAGATAATAAGCGACTGGGAAAGCTATTCGGGAAAACCGCAGGAGCTTGGACTTCCGAGTGCACCGAAACAGTTTTTGCATTATTTCAGGGAAAATGACAGACCTCAGATAAAAAGTGAGCGTAACCTTGAAAACGGCATGGCTGTTTCCGTGGGAAGACTCAGAGAGGATACGCAATATACAATTAAATTTGTTTGTATGTCACATAACACTTTAAGAGGAGCTGCCGGCGGTGCAGTACTTCTTGCGGAGCTTCTCTGTGCAGAGGGATATATAACCCATGACTGATGATTTATAACGATCGGAGGAATTTATTATGAATGATCATATTTTTACCGGTTCGGGCGTCGCTATCGTCACTCCTATGAATAATGACGGAAGCGTGAATTTTGAGGAATACGGAAGGCTTATAGATTTCCAGATTGAAAACGGAACGGATGCAATAGTTGCCTGCGGTACAACGGGTGAATCCGCAACAATGAGCGGTGAGGAGCATTGCAGGGTTATAGAATATACAGTAAAAAAGGTAGACGGCAGAGTACCGGTCATTGCCGGTGCCGGAAGCAATGATACGGCATTTGCCGCAGGGCTTTCCGTTGAAGCGGAAAAACTCGGTGCCGATGCCATACTTTCCGTAACTCCGTATTATAACAAAACCTCACAAAGCGGTCTTGTACGACATTATAACCATATTGCAGACAAGGTAAATATTCCTATAATCCTTTATAACGTGCCGTCAAGGACAGGCTGTAATATAAAACCCGAAACCTATGCGGAGCTTTGCAAGCATCCTAACATCAAAGCGACAAAAGAGGCTAACGGGGATACCTCAGCCCTTGTGCGGACAATGGCACTCTGCGGAGATAATCTTGAGGTTTACAGCGGTGAGGACAGCCAGGCATTTACGATAACGTCAATGGGAGGACTGGGTGTTATTTCCGTATTTGCAAATATCTGCCCGAGAGAGTCTCATGAGCTTGTTCAAAAGACACTTGACGGTGATTTCAAGGGCGGATTTGAACTCCAAAAAAAATATATCGCACTGATGGACGCTTTGTTTTCGGATGTAAACCCGATACCTGTCAAAGCAGCAATGAATCTCATGGGCTTTAACTGCGGTCCGTGCAGACTTCCGCTTGACAGTATGAGTGAAAGCGGTCTTGAAAAGCTAAGACAGTGCATGAAGACATACGGACTTATATAACCGGAACGGAGAAGATAAAAAATGACTGATATTATATTATCGGGTTGTTCGGGCAAGATGGGTGCTTCCATCATTGCCTGTACAAAATCCCGCACGGATTGTAAAATTGCGGCGGGCGTAGATCTTGTGGAACCGAAGGATGCGGATTTTTCATATGCCGAAAGCTTTGATAAGCTTAATGCTTCCGCCGATGTTATTATAGACTTTTCAAATCCTGACGTGCTTGATTCTATGCTTGCATATGCCGTTGAAAATAAGCTGCCTTGCGTTATATGCACAACAGGCTATAATGACGAGCAGAAAAACAAAATTCATAAAGCTTCGGAAAGCATACCTGTTTTTTATTCGGGTAATATGTCACTTGGTATAAATCTTATCATAGAGCTTGCAAAAAAAGCCGCGTCTGTATTCGGCGAGGATTTTGATGTCGAAATAGTCGAACAGCACCACAATCAGAAGCTTGATGCACCGAGCGGCACCGCTCTTATGATAGCCGATGCCGTTTCCGAAGTCAGAAGTGAAAGCGAGTATATTTATGACCGCCATGCATACAGAAGGAAGCGTAATAAAAATGAAATAGGAATACATTCCGTAAGGGGCGGAAATATTGTCGGAGAGCATGAGATAATATTTGCAGGAACAGATGAGATACTTAAAATTTCCCACAGTGCAAGATCAAAAACCGTTTTTGCCGTGGGTGCCGTTAATGCCGCTGTTTTTCTTAAGGGAAAAGCACCCGGAATGTATGATATGTCCGATTTGCTTGCCTCAAAATAGATACATATTACAAAGGAGTGTGACCTTTATGAAGCCTACCATTACAGTATGCCATGATATTACCCTGATAACGCTGCGAAACATTCCTGCCGATATCGGATTTATAGCGGAGGTATTTGATAAAATTGCCGAAATGGGTACGGATGTGGATATGATTTCCCTGTCCCCCGTCCAAAGCTCGAGAACAAATTTATCATTTACTGTCAAGGATGATGATTTGGTTAATATACTCAGCTATACCTCAAAGCTTGATGACGGTTCGGTTAAACCCATTGTAAG
Organism: uncultured Clostridia bacterium; assembly: GCA_947589365.1. GTDB lineage: Bacteria > Bacillota > Clostridia > Oscillospirales > Acutalibacteraceae > UBA1213. The sequence continues at coordinate 20,314 of CANQAJ010000022.1, forward strand.
CAGCGGAAACTGCAAGATTTCCATAAACGATGAGGCTATGGAAAATTGTCCCGGAGTTGCCGCAAAGGTATTTTCCAATGCCGCAAAGGCGGACACCGAAATAAGACTTATTACAACAAGCGAGTCTCAGATTTCTCTTTTGGTTACAAAATCCGATTCCGATGCGGTATTTTCAAGGATAAAAGAGGCTTTTTAACGGTTATTGAATGAATGTAAAAATAAAACGGGAGGTTCATAATGTGAACTGCTCCCGTTTTATTTAGTATATAGGACTGTAAATCCTATGTGTTTATAGCAAAGAAAAGGAAAAGGTATCTTATGTATATCCGGAACGGATAAATATAACAATTTTGCGGGGCAAATACGGCTATTTTCTGACTTTTTGCTAAAAAAGACAATGAATATTGAAATTGGAAATTATTTATTATATAATAGTAGCTGTGTAGATTTTTTGTCGTGCGGTGCATAAATATGTATAGTGTGACAAGGTCTTGTTTTCGCTTTATTACGCTGGTATAATGATGAACGTGGGAGTGGTTTCAAGTGATAAGCAATTATGATCATCTGCTGGATAATGTAAAAAAAATACATTTTGTCGGTATAGGCGGCTCGGGTATGTGTCCGCTTGCGGAAATTCTTTTTAATGAGGGTTTTGAAATAACAGGCTCCGATATTGCCGAATCGGATACTCTCGAAAGAATACGCTCCTACGGAATACCTGTAACAATGGGACACTTCCCCGAAAATGTCCTCGGTGCGGATCTTGTTGTATATACAGCCGCCGTCAAGCTTGATAATCCTGAGCTTGTATCCGCCAAGGAACATAACATCCGTGCCATTGAAAGATGTATAATGCTCGGGGCAGTTGTGGAAAAATATAAAAACTCCATTGCCGTTTGCGGTACACATGGAAAAACCACAACCACATCCATGATAACACAGATCCTTACAATGACGAATTTCGACCCCACTGTAATTATAGGGGGAAAACTCCCCTTCATCGGTGGAAACAGCCGTATAGGAAAATCGGATATCATTGTTTGTGAGGCGTGCGAATATGTTGATACATTCCTGCATATATATCCCGCTGTTTCGGTAATACTTAATGTAGACGAGGATCATCTCGATTATTTCGGCACACTTGAAAGAGTAAAGCAGTCATTTACAAAATTCGCCGACCAAACCTCCGATACCCTTGTTGTAAACGGAGATGACGAAAATACTATGCTTTGCATAAATAACATGACTGCAAAAGGCAAGAAAATTATCACCTTCGGCTTCGGCGAGAATAACGACTTCCGTGCTGAAATACATGACGATGACTCTGTATGTAAAACATTTGATATAATAAATAACGGTAATGTTATCACAACGGTAACGCTAAGTGTCCCCGGTAAATTTAATGTCATGAATGCCCTCGCTGCTGCTGCGACAACATATACGCTCGGTGCAAACCCCGACGGAATTTCCGATGCCCTTCACAAATTCACAGGTGCCCACAGAAGATTTGAAATTTTAGGAAAGGCTAAAGAAATAACGGTTGCGGATGACTTTGCACATCACCCCACAGAACTCAGGGCAACGCTTACGACCGCTATGAGTATGGGATATAAAAATGTATGGGCGGTTTTCCAGCCTCATACGTTCTCCAGAACCTATAAATTCCTTAACGAATTTGCCGAGGTACTCTCCATCCCCGACCATTGTATACTTTCGGAGATACTCCCTGTAAGAGAAAAGAATACCTATAATATATATTCTAAAGATCTTGCCGATAAGATTGACGGATGCGTATGGTTCAATACATTTGAGGAAATAACCGATTATGTAACCGAAAAGGCAAGTGACGGGGATCTGATAATTACGATAGGCGGCGGAAATGTCTATATGTGTGCCAATATGATAATGAAAAAACTTTCGGCAGAATAAAGCCGCGAAAGGATAAATAACAAAGGCAGGGATGATAATTTGGATAAGAGGCTGAAGCTCTACGGCTTTAATAACCTGACAAAAACTCTGAGCTTTAATATATATGATGTTTGCTATGCGAAAACCGAAAGAGAGCAAAAGGACTATATTGCATATGTTGATGAGCAGTATAATTCCGAGCGTCTTACGAACATTCTTTGTAAAGTCACCGAAATGATAGGTGCATCCGTTCTTAATATATCCAAGCAGGATTATGACCCGCAAGGGGCAAGCGTAACATTGCTTATATCTGAAAAGGGCTTACCCGAAAATCTTGATCCCTCCTGCAACTGCGGAAGCTGTGTCATTAACCGCTCAAAGGAATCTATTGCGGCACACCTTGATAAAAGTCACGTTACAGTGCATACCTACCCTGAATATTACCCCGGAAATGCTATCGCTACTTTCCGTGTTGATATTGACGTATCGACCTGCGGAAAAATATCTCCGCTTAATACACTTGACCTGCTTATAGACAGCTTTGACTCCGATATTATTACCATAGATTACAGAGTAAGAGGCTTTACAAGAAATACGGACGGAAAGAAGCTTTTTATCGACCACAAGATAACGTCTATTCAGGATTATATAAAGGACGAAACATTAAGACGTTATGATACGGTCGATATAAACGTATATCAGGCAAACATTTTCCATACACAAATGCTTATAAAAGAACTTGAGCTTCAGAATTATCTTTTCAAGACGGATGTATATGAAATACCGCCAAAGGAAAGGCTTAAAATTTCAAACAGCCTGAGGCGGGAAATGATAGAGATATTCAGCGGTTCAAACGTATATAACGAGGAATGAGTAATGAAGCTTTCTCAGGAACGTGCACCTGTATTTGAGGCACTGAGCGAATACAGAGAAAAAAGAATAGTTTCCTTTGATGTTCCGGGACATAAGCAGGGAAAAGGCAATCCCGAGCTTACGGAATTTTTAGGAAAGCAATGCATGAGCGTTGACGTAAATTCCATGAAGCCGCTTGACAATCTTTGTCATCCGATAAGCGTCATAAAGGAAGCCGAGGAGCTTATGGCTGATGCCTTCGGTGCTGCTCATGCATTTTTTATGGTAAACGGCACATCAAGTGCGGTACAGGCTATGGTTATGAGTACCTGCAAGCACGGGGATAAGATAATTATGCCGAGAAATGTACACAGAAGCAGTATCAATGCTCTTATTGTATGTGGTGCCATACCTGTTTATGTCAATCCCGGAGTAAACAAAAGATTGGGTATTCCCCTTGGTATGTCCGTTGATTCCGTAAAAAAGGCTATTGGGGAAAATCCCGATGCTAAAGCCATAATAGTAAATAATCCTACATATTACGGGGTATGTTCAAACCTGAGAGAAATTGTAAAAATCGCCCATTCTGCCGGAATGAAAGTCCTTGTTGACGAGGCACACGGAACACATTTCTATTTCGGGGATTATATGCCGCTTTCCGCTATGAGCGTTGGTGCTGATATGTCGGCTGTCAGTATGCACAAGACAGGCGGCTCACTCACTCAAAGCTCGGCACTGCTTATCGGTCCGGATATGAACCCCGGATACGTTCATCAGATAATTAATCTTACGCAGACAACAAGTGCTTCATACCTGCTTTTATCCTCTCTTGATATAGCAAGGAGAAATCTTGCACTTAACGGTAAAAAAATCTTTGAAAGAGTAACCTCTCTTGCCTCATATGGGATAAAAGAGATAAATAAGCTCGGCGGACTTTATGCTTTCTCTCGTGAGCTTATCAACGGTGATGATATCTTTGATTTTGACCCTACAAAAATATCCGTTCATACAAGAGATATAGGTCTTGCCGGTATCGAAGTATATGATATACTGCGTGATAGATTTGATATACAGATAGAATTTGGAGATATAGGTAATATTCTTGCTATTGTATCTGTCGGTGACAGGATTTTAAATGTTGAACGGCTTATTTCCGCTCTATACGAAATAAAACGTCTGTACACAAAAAATCCTGCGGGTATGCTTGACTATGAGTACATAGAACCTCATGTTGTATGTTCTCCGCAGGAAGCATTTTATTCGGACAAAAAACAGGTTCCCCTTGACATTGCACTCGGCAAAGTATGTGCGGAATTTGTAATGTGCTATCCGCCGGGAATACCCATTCTTGCCCCGGGAGAGCTTATTACAAAGGACGCTCTTGAATATATCAAATATGCAAAGGTTAAAGGCTGTAACCTGACAGGTGCTGAGGATATGGACACCAATAATATTAATATTATGGTATAAAACCGAAAATTACTGTACCGAAACGGAGGATAGCTATGGAGATGTGGTACACGGAGGAACAGACGAAAAATGTCCGTTTCTCCATAAGATGTGACAGGCAGAAATATTCCGCCCAATCCGATTATCAGAGGATTGAAATATTCAGCACACCCGAATTTGGTGATGTACTCGTCCTCGATGACAGGATAATGCTGACAACAAAAGACGAATTTATCTATCACGAAATGATAGCCCATGTTCCGCTTGCAACAAACCCCGATATAAAGAATGTTCTTGTTATCGGTGCCGGTGACGGCGGAACAGTTAAGGAACTTACAAGATATAAGACTATTGAAAATATTGATATGGTCGAAATAGACCGAATGGTAGTTGATGCTTGTCGTGAGTATCTTCCGACAGTAGCCTGCCGTCTTGATGATCCGAGAGTTCATGTTCACATTGATGACGGACTTCGTTTTGTGCGAGGTGTCGAAAACAAATATGACCTTATAATAGTGGATTCAACCGATCCGATAGGTCCGGGAGAAGGTCTGTTTACAACAGAATTTTACGGCAACTGCTATAAAGCACTTAACGAGCAGGGAATACTTGTAAATCAGCACGAGAGTCCGTATTATAAAACGTATGCCAAAGCTATGCGACAGGCACATAAAAAACTTGTGGAATTCTTCCCTATATGCAAGGTTTATCAGGCACATATACCGACATATCCGTCGGGACATTGGCTTTTCGGTTTTGCCTCAAAGAAATTTCATCCGATACATGACCTTGATGAGGGTGCTTGGAATAAGCTCGGAATAGATACAAAATACTATAATACAAGACTTCACAAGGGTTGCTTTGCCCTACCGACATATGTAACGGTACAACTTATGGAGGGTGAATATTAAATTAAATATAATTACGGAGGTATGAAATATGGGAAAGGC
>CANQAJ010000023.1 GCA_947589365.1 uncultured Clostridia bacterium
AATATCCATACTATTATAACCCATTCTAAACTAATTTTCAACAGAAATACGGAATATTCTTTTTTTGTGTTTTTGTGAGTAAATTCTCAAAGTAAATTCCACAGTGGAATTTACGGTGGAATTTACAATGATAAGAAAAAAGTGGTAGAATTAAGTCTGAGAAAGGGGGAGCAGACTATTCTTTATCTGCAATCTTTACACCATGATTGATTGCGAACTTCTCCCGTCCTCATCTTTCTGAAGCCGAATTCGCTTAAAGGCTTTTCCTTTCCGCAATGCGGGCAAATCCGCGTTGGTTCGCTGCCATTATAACCATGAGATTGAATGACAGGCTTGTCGTTATTAGAGTTGTTATTCTTTCTTCCAAACATAGAAATACAGCCCCTTTCTAATCACTTGAAAAGCGTAGTGAAAACATTGTTTTCCATATCGGCAATGTTATAAAGATCGTCCAATACATTGAAAGTTTCCTCAAGGTTCCGTCTTGCACTTGTCCAGCCGCCGCCGTCCGTAATCCATACAAATTTGAAACCCGGAACAGATTTTGCTTCTTCTGCAATCATTTTATAACTTCTTGCCGTTTCATTAAGCTTTGAACCGCCGCTTGTGTAGAAATTTGTTTCGATAACATAGACACAAGATGTGGACTTTACAACAAAATCCCAACGTTTCGTTGATGTTCCCTCTGCTGAAATAGCAGAAAGATCAACTTGCCATTCCCTTTCTATTTCCGTCAAATACATTTCTTTGTAGTATTCAACGTGGGCTTTCTTCAAATAACTTTCAACCAAATTTTCCATTTGATGACCGCCGCGATTTTTGCGTCCGTTAGAACCTAATCCGACTTCAACGCCTGTAACATAATCATACAGACTGCTAATAATGTGGTTTTGGAGCATATCAAAAAGCCCTGTATATTGCATGAAATACTTGTACTGTTCAACACTTTGTGTTTTTCTGTCAAAGCGATAATTTACAGCCCCGTTTCCATCCTGACAGTAAATTTCAGTTTCCCGAACTGCCAACAAAATAGGAACAGCCTTTATACATTCCGGGTACTTTGCAATAATCGATTCAAAATCCGCTTCAATGTTTTTCGATCCCACAAGCGAATTAAGGATACTTATTTCAATCTTCAATCGTTCGGCGTTCTCATAGACCTTTTCAAAGTCTGTATAATAACCGTAACCGTTTATCGACTGTCTGAAAGTAGAAAGCCATTGTGAAAATGTCCGTGTTTTCATTCGTTTTTCAACCTTTCTATTGATAACTGTATGTATTCCGCATTATTATCAATCCCTATATAGTTACGTTTCAGATGCTTGCAGGCAACCCCTGTTGTAGACGAGCCGCAAAAAGGATCTAAAACAACATTGTTTTCTACTGTTGATGCTAACAAAATCCTTTCCAGCAAATAAACCGGCTTTTGTGTCGGGTGCTTTCCGAAACGTTTTTCAGCAGAGGGCGTTAATGTGCCTGTCCAAACGTCTTTCATTTGTTTTCCGCCGTTCATTTCTTTCATAAGTTTATAGTTAAAGAAATGCCTTGCACTTTTATCTGCTTTTTGTGCCCAAAGTACCGTTTCTGTACTGTGCGTAAAACAGCGACAAGCCATGTTAGGCGGCGGGTTTGTTTTCTGCCATGTTATATTATTTATGATCTTAAAGCCTTCCTGTTCAAGAGCCATGCCCACGGAATAAATATTATGCATGGTTCCGCTGATCCAAATTGTTCCGTTCGGTTTTAATACACGGCGGCATAATCTAATCCAGCGTCTGTTAAAATCGTGCTTTTCATCAATCCCGCCAATTTTATCCCAATCACCTTTATTTACAGATACAACCTTTCCCGCACTACAAGTAATTCCATCGTTTGATAAAAAATAAGGCGGATCGGCAAATATCATATCGGCCTTTTCCGGCAACATTTTTTCTAATGCTTCAAAAGTATCCGAAAGATATAATGCTGCGTTGTCATTGTAGTAATAAGGCTTTAATTCTTTAAAATATTTTCCCATATCAATAATTAGTTATAAGGACTTCCTTTCCGGTTCGTTTATTTGCATTACGGTTTATCATGCGTTTTACATTAAGTGACTGTATATTATATCCCTTATATAACGAGTGTACCAAAGGAACATCGTTATTCGACAGCATAACTTTTGCACCGATACCGTCTAACCGCTTGAACAGAGCGGCTAACCGTTTATGATCCGCAATGGTAAAGCCGTCAATTGTGTAATCAGTAAAGGATGCTGTGACACTTTCGGGAACATAAGGGCTATCAAAATAAACAAAGTCCCCTGATGATACCCCATCGCAAGCCTTTTCAAAGTCAAGACAAGTAATAGTAATATCAGCTTTTTGCAGATATTCGGAAATAGCCCGAATATTATTTTCATCAATGGACTTTCCATTGACCTTGTTGTTATATGGGACATTGAACAAACCCTTGCTATTGACACGATAAAGACCATTAAAACAATGTTTGTTAATCCATATCATAAGTGCCGCACATTCTGAGTCAAAGTCGCGGCTTGAAATTTTTGTATTATACTGTTCCCGAATTGCGTAGTATAATTCTTTTGTACAAGGTGTAGCGTCTATTTCATTGACCTTTGCAATAACGCTATCAGCGGCAATCTTTAATTGTGTGTAAAGGTTTACAAGCTGTTCGTTCACATCATTAATAAATGCTTGTTCGGGGGAAATTCCAAGCAATACGGCAGCCCCACCAATAAAAGGTTCATAATAATTGTTATAATCAGCGGGCATATTGCCTACGATATGTTCTAACAGTTGAGTTTTACCGCCTGCCCATTTAAGCACAGGGGACATTTTTCTTTCCGGCATTTAGCAGACACTCCTTTTCTTTACAAATGCCCGTGCAATGAACATGGTACACACCCGGACACAAAAATCTATATTTTATTGTACCACATCTCCGCCTGAAACTCAATGGACAATCTGCGGAATTTACTTTGAGAATTTACGTTTGTGTTTTTATGTTTCGCCGGGATATGAATAATTTTAGGTAAAAACAAAATTTCGCTTTTATATTGGTCGAAAATGTATTATAATATCCTTGTATATTTATGAAATCAGAGGTGTATTTTAATGGAAGAAAAAACCAAGAACCGTATAAAAATAGATATTGCCGGCACAAGGTTTACAGTGTTGAGCGTAGAGGGGGATGAATATACCAAGGCCGTAGCCGGCAGACTTAATAAAGAAATAGAGGCTGTACGCAGGGCTGCCCCGGGATTGTCGCTTACATCGGCGGTAATGCTTGCTTCGCTTAATATATGTGACGCCATGACCAAAGCCGAGGAGGATTCGGATAAGCTGCGAAGTCAGGTAAAGGAGTATCTTAACGATGCCGCAAGGTATCGTGCGGAATATGATGCAGCGATAAGAGAGAACGAAAAGCTTAAAAAGGATATCGAAACCTACCGCAAAAGACTCAGCGAAAAGGGCAGAGCAACAGAGCCTGCACCTGTTTCTCCGGCGGTAAAGACAGTTCGCAAGATAAATTCAAAGGAAGCAGAGGATGAGGAAAATCTATCATTTTTCGATGCCTCGGGTAAGAAATAAGAGAGTTGAGTTATGAAGGGTCTTGAAATACTTGCACCGGCGGGCAGCATGGAATGTGTCTATGCCGCTGTAAGGTCGGGTGCTGATGCGGTATATCTCGGTGCAAAAAGCTTCAGTGCGCGTTCCTCGGCACATAACTTTGATAATGAACAGCTAAGGGAGGCGGTAAAATATTGCCATATAAACGGAGCCGCCGTACACCTTGCCTGCAATACTCTTGTGCATGATGATGAGCTTAAGGATGTTTTAAAACTTGTTGAATATGCCTGTGATACAGGTGTGGATGCATTAATTATGCAGGATGTCGGACTTATTTCTCTTGTCAGGAAATGTGCCCCCGGTATGCCGATACACGGTTCGACCCAGCTTTCCGTTCATACCCGTGCAGGTGTTGAAAACTTGTATAAGTTCGGGCTTACAAGAGTGGTTCTGTCCCGTGAGCTTTCCAAAAAGGAAATAGAGGAAATAGCAAAGGACTGTCCTGTTGAGCTTGAAGTATTTGTACACGGGGCTCTTTGTATGAGTGTATCGGGTCAATGCTATTTCAGTGCAATGCTCGGCTCACGCAGCGGAAACAGAGGAGCCTGTGCCCAGCCGTGCAGACTGCCTTTTTCGTCGGGCGGCGATTCGGATTATGCCTTGAGTCTCAGGGATCTGTCCATTATAGAACATCTCCGTGAGCTTGAGAGTATGGGGATAGCATCCGCAAAAATTGAGGGCAGAATGAAACGCCCCGAATATGTTGCCGCTGCGGTTTCAGCGTGTCGCCGGAGTCTTGACGAGGGGAAAGTTTCCCCTGAGCTTTACGAAAATCTTAAGGCGGTTTTTTCACGCTCAGGATTTACGGACGGCTATTACACCGGTAAGCGGGGAGCCGATATGTTCGGAATACGCTCAAAGGAAAATGTTACGGCGGCGGACGGTAAGGTTTTTGCATCTGTCCATGAAATGTATAAAAACGAACGCAGACATATACCTGTTGATTTTACACTTGATATATGTGAGGGCGGGAGCAGTCTTACTGTAACTGACAGTGATAAAAACAGCTTTACGGCAAAGGGAGCGGTGCCTGAAAAGGCGATAAAGCTTCCGCTTGATTATGACAGATGTGAAAAGAGTATATCCAAAACGGGCGGAACACCGTACTTTATGCAAAATCTTGAATGTAACATAGGTAAAGGTTTAACTATGCCTGTTTCCTCCCTCAATTCTATGAGAACAGCCTGTCTTGACGGATTATCGGAAATAAGAGGAATGACAAAGAGCGTTGAATTTTCCTCAATCACCGTTCCAAAGGCAGGTACAAGAAAGAATATCAGACCGAAAAATTACAGGGCAAGATTTGCCGACTGCGATATATCGGATAGTTTTCTTGACAGTGAGCTTATTTATGTTCCCGTCGATACCGACAGCGAAAGACTTAATGCACTAATGGACAGAGGATTTGCCGTAGCCGTGGAAATACCGAGAGGAATGTTCGGTATTGAGAATAATATATATTCTCAGCTGAAAAGAGTAAGATCGCTGGGAATAAATGAGGTACTTGCAAATAATGTCGGTGCAGTTGAAATGGCTAAAAAGCTCGGCATGGATATACACGGCGGCTTCGGTCTGAATCTTACAAATACGGAGTCGGTAAAATGGGCGGAAGCTCAGGGAATAATTGATGCGGAGGTTTCGTTTGAGCTTACGCTTGAGCAGATATCGAAGCTCGGAGGAATAATGCCGCTCGGTATAATTTCAATGGGAAGACTTCCGCTTATGCTTACAAGGAATTGTCCGGCAAAATGCTCCGGCAGAAATTGTAAATTGTGTAATTCTGATACAGCACATATAAGAGATCGCAAGGGGATTGATTTTCCCTTATACTGTTACGGAGCCTGTGTGGAAATTCTTAACAGCGTACCGCTTATTTTATCTGACAGGAAAAATGAAATCAGGGGAGTAGAATTTGAAGTTTTACGCTTCAATGTTGAAAACTCTGTTGAAAAAGAGGAAAACTTACGTCTTTATAAGCATAATCTGACACCAAAAGACGGCTTTACAAGAGGATTATACTACCGTGGTGTTGAATAGTTGAAAGTATATATGTTAAAACCTGTTGAAAGTGTTGAAAACTTATTGAAATCTTTTTTGGAGAAAATAACAATGCTGTTACAGGTGTATTGATAGAAAAGAGAGTGGTATTAAAACTATGAATAAAGTAAAAATAAAAAGACTGAATGAAAATGCGGTGATACCGACAAAAGCAACCTCGGGCTCGGCAGGAGCGGATCTTTACGCTTGTGTGGATAGGTCTGTAACAATAAAACCGGGTGAACTTGTAAAAATTCCTACGGGTATTGCAATTGAGCTTGACGGAAGTGAGTTTGCGGCATTTCTTTTTGCAAGGAGCGGACTTGGGGTAAAGCACGGTATATGTCTGTCAAACGGAGTAGGCGTAATTGACAGTGATTACAGAGGGGAAATATGTGTCGGACTTTGTAATGTATCGGGTATGGAATATACAATAATGCCCGGGGAACGCATAGCACAAATGGTTATAATGCCCGTGGTATGTGCCGTATTTGAGGAAACGGACAGCCTGAGTGAAACGGACAGGGGCAGCGGAGGCTTCGGATCAAGCGGGAAGCTGTAGTTTTTGTCGGTTTTTCTGATATTATTAATACATTTTAACAAAATTAGGTGCAATAAAAACAGGTTTTTTTGTGTTAAAGCAGAAGTTTTAAATACGGCTGTTTTTTTAGTTGAGATTGATATGTTTTGAGAGTATAATATAAGATGTGGGTTAAGAGGAAATTAATGGAAATTTATTATATTAACAGAGAAACGAAAAAGGGAGAGATATTATGTTTTCAAAGGATATAGGAATAGATCTCGGTACAGCAAATACACTTGTATATATGAAAGGTAAGGGCATAGTAATGCGTGAGCCGTCCGTTGTGGCTGTTGACATTCGTACGGACAGCGTTGTTGCGGTCGGATCAAAGGCAAAGGATATGATAGGAAGAACTCCGGGTTCGATAGTTGCCGTCCGCCCGCTTAAGGACGGAGTTATTGCGGATTTTGATATAACTGCAACAATGCTTAACAGATTTATAAAGATGGTTGTAAAAACATCCGCATTCAGCAAGCCGAGGGTTATAGTATGCATACCCTCCGGTGTTACGGATGTTGAAAGAAGAGCTGTTGAGGATGCTGTCCGCAGGGCGGGAGTAAAGCAGGTTGAGCTTATAGAGGAGCCTATGGCTGCCGCAATCGGTGCCGGTCTTCCCGTTACTCATCCGGAGGGAAGTATGGTTGTCGATATAGGCGGCGGAACATCGGAGGTCGCTATAATTTCACTTGACGACATAGTTACAGCCTGCTCGGTAAGAGTTGCCGGGGATAAATTTGACGAATCCATAATTCAGTATGTCAAAAAGAAATATAATCTTCTTATAGGTGAACGCACCGCCGAAGAAATAAAAATCGGCATAGGCTCGGCTTACCCGTATGAGGGAGAGGGCAGTATGCAGATAAAGGGAAGAAATCTTATGGATGGTCTTCCGAAAGATGTTATAATAAGTGCGGCGGAGGTGAGGGATGCTCTTGCGGATCCGCTTTCCGTTATAATTGAGGCAATAAAGACAACACTCGAACAGACTCCTCCGGAGCTTTCGGCTGATATTATAGATAACGGAATTATGCTTACGGGCGGAGGGGCACTTCTCAGGGGTCTGGAACTGCTTGTTGCTCAGGAAACGAGTATGCCCGTCCATGTTGCCGAAAGACCGCTTGACTGCGTTGTTGACGGAACGGGAAAACGCCTTGAGAAAAATTCCGGTTCGTGGGGACGTTCAAAAAGAAGATAAATACATAGATCTGATCAGGGGTTTCGCTCGGTTTTTCCTCAAAGACTTGAGCGAAGCCCTTTTGCAGTAAGGATAGGAATTAAGTTTCGTTGGTTTGCGGGGCAAAAGTAAGGGGAGAATGAATTGTGAACAAGGTGACGTCCGGCAAGGGCTTTAAGGTACTAATAACAGTGGTATGTATTTTGCTTGTGCTTGCTCTGATTACGGCAGGCAACAGTACCGTCGGCGGGATTGTGACGGGATATATTCTCAATCCGCTGTTAAGGGTTGCTTCCGATTTTACAAATTCGGCAGAAGAAACAATCACACCTCCGAAAAGTGTTGAGGAGCTTGAAGAGGAAAACGATAAGCTCAAGGAGGAAAACCGCCGTCTTAATGATATGCTTGTTGAATATTATGACCTGAAAAAGGAAAATGACGAGCTTTATAAATTCTATAATATAAAGAAAAATAATGAGGATTTTTCAGTAGTGCCGTCCACTGTCATATCAAGGGATCCGAACGAAAATTTTTACGGATTTATACTTGATAAAGGTTCGGCTGACGGGGTAAAACCGGATGACCCTGTTATGACGGATAACGGACTTGTGGGGTATGTATGTGAGGTAAGCACTAAATCCTGTAAGGTAACCTCGATAATTTCTCCGGCTGCACAGGTAGGGGCAGTGGATAAAAAAACGGGGGATGAGGGTGTTGTTACGGGTTCGCCGGAATACAGTGACAGCGGAATTGCCGTTATGAAAAACATATCCGCACAAAATGCAATGAAAAGCGGAGATATAGTAGTGACATCGGGCTACGGCGGAATGTATCCCAAAAATATCAAAATCGGAACCGTAAGCAAGCTTGATTACGACAGCTATACAGGTATGCCTGTTGCGATCGTCAAGCCGTTTGAGGATGTGAGAAATATAACCTCCGCCGCCATAATTACTAATTTCAGCGGAAAGGGAGATATAGAGGAGCTTGAGGAATCGAGCGGCAATAAGGAAAATTCCAAAAAAAAATAACTGAGAGCGATTTGATATGAACAGATATAATTTGGTGAAATATACGGCGTTTTCTCTTGAAATACTGCTGTGTTATATAATTCAGAGTATACCGGGACTTACACTTGAGGTTTTCGGCGGAAGACCGATACTTATGCTGCCGATAGCAATGACTATTGCTATATTTGAAGGAGAAATTCCCGCTATTATATTCGGTGTTATATGCGGTCTGATGGCTGATTCCGGATACAGCGGTCCTATGGGATATTATGCTGTCATGCTTGCGATAGCCTGTTATGTTATAAGTATCCTTATGGAAAATTATATACGTACAAATCTGCTTACAGCGGTGCTGATAGGGGTCATAAGCATACCGGTGATTATAACCGTACAGTTTCTTTTATTTTATGTTGCTATGGGTTATGATTATGCAGGGGAGTATTTTGTGGCTCATTATATATCAAGGATAGTGTATACCTTTGCGTTTGTTCCTGTTTTTTACGGTGTAAACAGATATATTGCAGCAAAGACAATAACCGAATGAGGGGCGGTGTATTATGGATAACAAGGTTGGAAAATGGCGTTATGTACTTATTATCATTATTGCCCTGATAATATTGGCAATATATTGTGCAAGGCTTATCCGGTGGCAGATTTTCCAGAAGGATTATTATGAGGATATAGCTCTTACATCAACAGAATATACCGTAAAAACAGATGCTATAAGAGGAGAAATATATGATAAGAACGGTGTACCGCTTGCTGTTAATAAGTCAGGCTACAGAGTCGTCATAAATAAAATATATATGCCCGACGAGGAGCTTAATGAAAATATAATCAAGCTTGTCAGGCTGATTGACAAATGCAAAGGAAAATGGATAGACGAGCTGCCGATAAAGGTTGACAGTAAGGGAAATTACTATTTTGATAAAGACAAGACTGACGAAATTGACGAGCTTAAAAGCAAGGATAATCTGAATATGAATCCTTATTCCACGGCTGCCGAATGTATGGCGAAGCTTGTCGAAAAATACGGCTGCGAGAATTTCAGTAAAAAGGAACAAAGGAATATCATAAGTGTACGTTATAATATGGACAGACTCGGATATTCAAGAAGCAATCCCTATGTTTTTGCTGATGATATCGACCGGCATACGATGAGTGTAATCTCTGAAAATATGCAGTCTGTTCAGGGCATAGAAACAGAATCAACCGCTGTGCGTGTATATGAAAACGGAACAGCTGCACCGCATATGGTGGGCGTGACGGGTCTTATATCCGAAGAGGAATATACCGAGATGAAAAACAAAGGGTATGCATATAACGACAGGATTGGTAAAAGCGGAATTGAAAGAGCATACGAAAAGGAACTCAGGGGAAGTGAGGGAAGCAGAACCTATGAGATATCTTCTGACGGAAGCATATCACTGAAGGATGCAGTTGAATCTAAGCCGGGAAACTCTGTTTATCTTACTATTGATGTTAATATGCAGAAGACTGCACAAAAGGCACTCAAGGAAGCGGTCAGTGAAGTAAAGGCGAACGCAAAGGAAGCGGGAGGAAAAAATAATGGTGAGGATTGTAAGGGTGCTGCGGTTGTTATGCTTGATGTAAGCGATTTTTCTGTTATATGTGCAGCAAATTACCCGTCATATGACCTGACAAAGTATTATGATGATTATGAAAAACTTTCTTCCGATGATAGTTTGCCGTTGTTTGACAGGGCATTTATGGGAGCACTTGCTCCGGGCTCAACGTTCAAGCCGATGGTGGCGGCTGCCGCTTTGCAGGAAAAGGCAATAACTACAAAGACACATATTGAATGTCAGGGGGAATATACCAAAAACGGACTCCATCTGTGGTGTATGTCATATCACGGAAGCATAGATATGTATCAGGGAATAAGGGATTCGTGCAATGTATTCTTTGCGGAAACCTCAAGGCTTCTCGGAATAGAAAATATGGATTTATATGCAAAACGCTGCGGACTCGGAGTCAGGACAGGAGTTGAGGTGACGGAAAGTTCAGGTACCCTCGCAGGACCGGAATACAGCCGTGAAATGGGTTCCGAATGGTACCCGAGCTTTGTTTCTCCGGCAGGTATAGGACAGTCCGACAATCAGTTTACACCGCTTCAGCTTGCTACCTATGTTGCCACCATAGCAAATAACGGAGTGCGGCTGAGAACTCATGTTGTTGATAAGGTTGTATCCTATTCGGGTTCTGAGGTTATATATAAGACAGAACCCGAGGTTATGGATAATATGGGCGTCAGCGAGGCTAATCTCAAGGAAGTTCAGAAAGCAATGAATATGGCTGCCGACAATTATATTGCCCTTGATGATTTTGAGATGCAGATAGCGGGAAAAACAGGTACGGCAGAAAATTCCGGCTCGGATCATGCTAATTTCATTTGCTATGCACCTTATGATAAGCCGCAAATAGCAATAGCGGTTATGGTGGAGCATGGAGCAAAAAGTTCCGTTGCAATAGGCGTCGCAAAAAAACTTATGAATGAATATTTTGCGATAAACACTGATAAAAAAGAATGATTTGAATTTTTTGAAAATTTAAAAATAATCATACTGTTAAATTTGTATGAAATTTTTTAATTCACTCTTGACTTTATGTTGAATGTGTGATAATCTTGTTAAAGAGGTATAAGAGAATGGGTAAAGTGGCTGTGATTACATCGGGAAAAGGAGGAACAGGTAAGTCCACGCTTGCAGCAGGGCTTGGTGCCGCTCTGGTAAGGAGAGGCAACAGAGTTCTTATAATAGACTGTGATGCGGGAATGCGGGGCGTCGACCTCATGCTCGGTGTCAGCGGAAAGCTTGTTTTTGATATTGCCGATGTCGTGAGGGGGAATTGCTCTCCTGAAAATGCAATATACCCGTGCGGCACTGTTCCCGAACTCTATATACTTCCGGCACCACAGAGTGTAAGGGATGAAATAAGTCCCTACATTATGCGTCAGCTTGTATATGTGTTGGAAAAATACTATGACTACATCCTTATCGATTGTCCGGCAGGCATAGGTACAGGGTTTGAGTCCGCAGCCGCAGCCGCAGGGTTTGCGGTTATTGTGGCTAATGCGGAGCCGTTGTCTTTGAGAGGCTGTGATAAAGTAAGACAAAGGCTTATGCGTATGAACGTGTCGGAGATAAGATTGGTTATAAATCGTTTTAATGAGAAGAAATTCAGAAAAACGGGTGTTTTTCCCGATCTTGACAGTGTTATAGATAAGGCGGGAGTAAGACTTCTGGGGATTGTTCCGGAGGATAATATTGCGGCTGCCGAGACACAAAAGGGACGACCGCCGGAGGGAAAAATGAGGGCGGTTTATGCTTTTGACAGAATTGCGGCAAGGATTGACGGAGTTGAGGTGCCGCTTGAGATTTGAAAAGATTTTACATAACAGGGGGAGTTAATTATGAATATAGCATTAATAGCACATGATGCCAAAAAGGAGCTTATGGTTCAGTTCTGTATAGCGTATTGCGGTATACTCAGCAGGCATAACCTTTGTGCTACGGGTACGACAGGAAAGCTTGTTTCCGAGGCTACAGGTTTGGAAATACAGAGGTTTCTCGGAGGCTCCCAGGGAGGAGATCAGCAGATTGCGGCAAGAGTTGCTTTCAACGAGATAGATATGCTTATATTTCTTCGTGACCCGCTTGATCCCAAACCGCATGAGCCTAATGATATGAATCTTCTCAGACTCTGTGATATGCATAATATTCCCGTGGCAACTAATATTGCTACAGGTGAGGTACTTATTCACGGTCTTGAAAGAGGAGATCTTGATTGGCGTGATATTGTGAGGTCATAAACCCGGTTAGGCAAAATAATTGTATTTGACAGCGGTTGGCTTATGCTGACCGTTTTTTGTTTACCGCATATGGCGGATAATGATAAAATGAATATTATTTGACCGCAGTATGTCAAAATCGGTTGACATACAGGCAAGAAAAATGTAAACTATAAGATGGAGTTTTTCGCTCGGTCGGAAAATTGTATTATGATACGGGAGATGACAGGCTTGTCGGAGAATGAAATTAACGAAATAGAGGGTTCCGTTGAGGATATAGTTTATAGAAATAATCAGAACGGATACAGCGTCCTTATGCTTTCTTGTGACGGCGAGCTTGTGACTGCCGTAGGAAAAATGACGGAGGTCAGTGTCGGAGATGAGCTTAGACTTATAGGGAAAATTAAGCATAATCCTAATTACGGAGAACAGTTTTCTTTCGATTATTATGAGCAGAGTATGCCGTCAAATGCTGCGGCAATACTTAAATATCTTTCCTCACGGACAATAAAGGGCATAGGAGCAAAAACGGCAAGAAAAATCGTTGATGCCTTCGGTGATAATACGTTGGAGATTATGCAGAAGCAGCCGGAGCGTCTTACGGAAATAAGCGGTATATCGCATGATAAGGCGATGTCGATAGGTGAGCAGGTAAGGAAAATCTTCGGAATGAAAGAGATAATGGTATACCTGACAAAATACCATATAACCGCACCGGAGGCTGTGCGTATCTGGAAGGAATACGGTGATAGCTCCATTTCAATGATTGAGAAAAATCCCTATATTCTCTGCGGAGAAAATATAGGTGTTTCATTTGAAAAGGCAGACAAAATAGCCGAATCATTTGGAAGACCTCTTGACGACCCTTTCAGAATCAAGGCGGGTATATTATATATAATTACATATAATTCGGGCAATGGTCATACCTGTCTGCCTACTGACAGGCTTATAGATATTTCTGCGGATTTTCTTAAGACTGACAAGGAAAATACCGCATCGGCTATGGCGGAGCTTATTGATGATACAGCACTTATATGTGATGAACTTGACGGCAGGAGCTTTGTATTTTTGCCGGCACTGTATAAATCGGAATTTTACGGTGCTGACAGAATAGCTCTTATTTTAAAAGTACCTCCGGAACGTATAACGGGAACGGAATATGCTGTGGAAACATTTGAAAAAATAAATAATATACAATACGCCGAGCAGCAAAAACGTGCGATTATCGAAGCTATGACTGGAGGTCTGCTTATACTTACAGGCGGTCCCGGAACAGGAAAAACAACAACTCTTAATGCGATCATTAATCTGTATGAAAGATTCGGTCTTAAGGTTTTGCTTGCCGCTCCGACAGGAAGGGCTGCACAGAGAATGTCGCAGCTGACCGGACATGAGGCGAAAACCATTCATAGACTTCTTGAGGTTGAATGGGATAATAATGAGCGTCCCAGATTTTCGAGGAACGAGAGAAATCTCCTTGATTGTGATGCGTTAATACTTGATGAAATGTCTATGGTTGATGTTACTCTTTTTGAAAGCGTATTGCGTGCTTTGCCGCTCGGCTGCAGGCTGATAATGGTGGGTGACAGCGATCAGCTGCCGTCCGTCGGAGCCGGAAATGTTCTCGGCGACCTCATTGATGCAGGGAAGATACCGGTTGTTCGTCTTACGGAAATTTTCAGGCAGTCAATGGAAAGTCTTATAATAACAAACGCACATAAGATAGTCCACGGTGAAATGCCTGAGATATGCCGTACTGATGGGGATTTTTTCTTTATGGAGGAGCTTGACAGGGACAGGATATCAGAGAAAATTGTCGCACTGTATACGAAAAGACTTCCGGCAGCGTACGGTTATGATCCGATGAATGATATACAGGTTCTCTGCCCGGGAAGAAAGGGAGTTTTGGGTGTTACAGAGCTGAATAAGAGGTTACAGGAAGCACTTAATCCGCCGGGGATAGGAAAGCAGGAGGTCAAAACACCTGTGTATATACTGCGTGTCGGAGATAAGGTTATGCAGACAAGAAATAATTATGATCTTCCGTGGGCTCGTGACGACGGAAGCGAGGGTGCGGGAATATATAACGGTGATATAGGAATAATAGAGTATATAGAAAAGGCATCGGGATCCGCAAAGATAAGATTTGATGACAGGGTAGTATCATATAATTCAGACAATCTTGCAAATGTGGAGCTTGCCTATGCGGTGACCGTACATAAAAGTCAGGGAAGTGAATTCAAGGCTGTCGTTATGCCCATGTATTACGGTGCACCTCAGCTTTATTACAGAAATCTGCTCTATACGGCTGTAACAAGAGCAAAGGAAAAATTAATTCTGGTAGGAAATGTATCAACACTGAGGAAAATGGTCGATAATAATAAAAAGACCAAAAGGTATTCAGGGCTGAGGGCATTTTTGGAAAGGAGCGTAGGATGAATAGATTGCTTTCTGTTTTTTATCCCGGAAAATGTCCGTATTGTTCAAAGCCGCTTAAATATGATATGACGGAATGTCTGGTTTGCAGAACGGAATTTCCGAAGGTTCCGAGAATAGAGGCTCTGCCAACCGGAGAAATATGTATTGCACCGTTTACATATAGTGGTGCGATTAGAAAGGCTATATGCGATTATAAGTTCAGAGGGAAGAAATTTAACGCCTACAGTCTTGCCGGTGCGGTGGCGGCTTCAATAAGAAATGTATATTATAAGGACATGGACTTTGAGATTATAACCTGTGTTCCTATGAGTAAAGACAGGAAATACGAAAGAGGCTTCAACCAATCCGAGCTTATAGCGAGATATACAGCCGAGCAGCTTGACAAGCCGTTTGAAAATCTGCTTTACAGAGATAGTGGAGCCGCACTACAGCATGAAATGACATATACGGAAAGAATTTCCGGAAACGATCGCACTTTTCATATTATATCTCCTGAAAAGGTCAGGGGGAAGAAGCTGCTTGTGATTGATGATATAATGACAACCGGTATGACACTTTCGAGGTGCAGTACCATTCTTAAGGAAAATGGAGCCGAGCGGGTATTTTGTGCATCTGTTGCGATATCAAAGGAATATGATGCACATAATAATATTCAGAGCAGCGGATAGTCTGATACAGTGTGGCTGTCAGGGCGGTAAAATTTTTTGAACATAACGGAAAGGGTGTAGAAATTGGGACTTGATATTGCTATAGATCTCGGGACTTCCCGAACGAGGATATATTTGCAGAATAAAGGAAAGGTGGTTGACGAGCCTTCCGTTATAGCCGTCAACCTTGATAATGACAATATTATAGCTGTGGGGGAGGAAGCATATAAAATGCTCGGGCGTACTTCTGACCGATACAGTGCCATTTATCCCCTCAGCGGCGGTGTTATATCCGATCTCGGACTTGTTGAGGTTATGATATCCTCTTTTTTGAAGAGAGTTGTTTCCTCAAAGATTGGAATGCCGAGAGCTGTTGCCTGTGTTCCGGGGGAGATAACCGATGTTGAAAAGAGGGCGGTTGTCAATGCGATAAGTTGTTCGGGAATCAGGAGGGTATGTCTTATTGAGGAGCCTGTTGCGGCGGCTATCGGAGCCGGGATAGACATATCGAGTCCTCACGGTTCGTTTGTTGTTGATATTGGCGGGGGAACCACTGACCTTGCGGTTATATCGCTCAGTGGCATTGCCGTATCGAGGTCGATAAAGCAGGCCGGGAACATTATGGATGAGGAAATAATCAAATATGTTAAGAAAAAATACAATATGTTGATTGGAAAGCGGACAGCGGAGGAAGCCAAGATAAAGATCGGTTGTGTTATTCCGGGCATGGGAATGGGGACATACCGCATCAAGGGAAGGAACATGATAACGGGTATGCCCATGTGGATAGATCTTGCATCTGAAGAAACTGCCGAGCCATTAAAGGAGACTGCTGCTGCTATTGTACGACAGGTACAGGATGTTCTTGAGGAAACGCCGCCGGAGCTGATTGGTGACATACATTCGGACGGAATAGTTTTGACAGGCGGTGCTGCACAGATAGCGGGGATGGACACATTAATTAAGATGGCGACAGATCTGCGTGTTACAACAGCGGAAAATCCTGCTGATTGTGTTGTAAACGGATGTGGAGCCTCCATAAAATACATTGACCGTTTACGTCACCCCGATGGCACCGTAACCCCCATTTCCGACCGCTTCTAACGGCGAGCCGCCGCCCCCATGTTCGCGGGGTCGCTCACTGCGTTCGCTTTTACTGTTTTGGCGGTAAGTCTGTTTCCGCGATAGGTAGTTTGCCTGTCGGTGTGCAGAAGAGAGTGTCGTGAAAGCCTCTTGCGAGGCTTTCCGCAACTACAAATGACATACTCATCTATTGTTCATCAAGTAAATTAACGGTCGAGTCACAGATTAATTGACCTAAGTAAAATAATTACGGATTGACAGCGGCGGCACGCCGCCGGCTCCGCCATGAGAAAGTCATGGCGGGCAAAACATAAGTTTTAGGTCAAGCCTTTTTCAAAAGGCTTGCGGAGTCCGGAGGCAGAGCCTCTGGTCGCCGTCCGCAGACGGCGAAATCCCCAAGCATCCACGCCTGGGCAAGAGGGGACGCCCTGCGAGAGGGCGTCCCCTTGTATTGTTCATCAAGTAAATTAACGGTCGAGCCATAGATTAATTGACCTGAGTGAATTAGTTACGAATTGACAGTGCCGGCACGGCACCGGCACGCCGCTCCGCAACTACAAATGACAAACTTATCACTTGTTCATCGAGTAAATATATGGTCGAGCTATAGATTAATTGACCTAAGTAAAATAATTACGGATTGACAGCGGCGGCACGCCGCGCTATAGGCGGATAAAGCTGATTATTATAGCTATTATGGCGAAAATGATTGCCAGCTTCTTTTGCTTGTACATCTTTGTTTCATTAGAAGCTTTGGATTTTCCGAGACAGGCTGCAGTTATAAACGTAAATATTGAAAAAATGAATCCGAAACCGAAAAAACTGAGAAATAATGCAAGTGTACCCATAAGAAGACAGGTATGCTCGTTGAACTGTATTTTTGGTTCGTTATTCGACATATGCATATTATTGAAAAATGGGATATTGTTGAAATCTCTGTCTTGATTGTTTCCTGCTCCGTCTAAGAACGAACTGTAATTATTCGTTTTTGGAGATACAGTGGGTATGTCCTCGGTGTTGGTGTTATTATTATATTGATATGAATTATCTGTAAAATTCAAATCATTATCCGTGTTATAAGCAATATTATTTGGTATATCAGCTTTTGTAATATATTCACATTCGGTATCGTAGTTTTGGTGTGTGCTGTCGTCATCGGTAAGGACATTGCTGCCGTATATTGTATCTGTTTTCTCCTCGGGGAATTTCACCTCGGGAAATATTTCGTCAAACGACATCTCGGTAATATCTTTATTATCCATGGTAACCTCCGTTTAAATGTATTATCAAAAAAAACAATGAAACAAAAAATAGAAGAACATGATACACTTCTCGTTGTAATGATGTATTTTTTACCGCATATATTTGTTATATATGTACGTTCCGAATATAATAATTAGTATTGTTATTATTATATATATTACTATGTTCAGTATCAGCCCGAATATTGACAATATTGTACCGATAACAGCAGATGTGGATTTAGGCTTTGAAGACAATTCATTATGCTTTTTGTCTTCATGTGCAAGAAAAAGTCCAATTATGGACATGAGCAGCGGAAATATCGGGGCAAAGCAGAAGACGACTGACATAATGCCGCATATAAAGCTTCCCCATGAATTACCTCTCTCAAGGTCATAAATCGGTTTCGGATAACCCTCATACGGATGGTGCGGATATTTACCGGTGGCTTCCGAGTTAGTGTCTTCTGTCTGTTCATTCACGGTATAGTCACTCTCATTAAGGTTTATAGTCTGTTTTTTATTTTTATCCATAACAAAATCTGTCCTTTCAAAAAAATGCAGTTTTCCGTCCTGCTTACGTTCATTTTAGCATAAAGACATGAAAACTGCAATAATTTATTTATGATATTTTCCGCCGTTGTTTATCTGAAATGCTCTGTATAACTGTTCGCAAAGCATTACCCTCGCAAGCTGATGAGGAAAGGTCATTTTTGACATAGATATTTTT
This sequence comes from uncultured Clostridia bacterium, assembly GCA_947589365.1. Classification (GTDB taxonomy): domain Bacteria; phylum Bacillota; class Clostridia; order Oscillospirales; family Acutalibacteraceae; genus UBA1213. Next base: position 18,388 of record CANQAJ010000023.1, read on the forward strand.
ACCCCGGCAAGCTTTTTGACCTCATCGGAAAGACCATAGGATCCGCCTATTACGAAGAATATGTTTCCGCTTATGTATGCGGCGGTATTGCTTATTTCCTTTGCAAGCTCCTCCGAAGAAAACAGCTTTCCCTCTATGCACATTGCAGCAGTAAATGCACCGGAGGGGATTTTTTCAATCAGCCTTTGCCCTTCTTTGGTTATGGTATTGTTTATCTGTGAGTCGGAGGGATTATCCGGTAGTCTTTCCTCGTCAACCTCTATTATAGAAAAATCAGCGAACCTGCTCATTCTTTTGGAATATTCGGATATTGCCTGCCGCCAGTATTCCTCCTTAAGCTTTCCGACACATAAAACGGTTATTTTTATCATATTACCCTCTGTTTAATATATCAGATATTTATTGTCCTTTTCTGCGGCAACCGTAAGCATATAATCGAGGTTACGTTTCATTTTATTTTCCTCAAATGCACATATGCTTGTTTGCTCGGCAAGAAAGGGCATATTGTTTTCTTTGCTGAGATGTGCAAGAACAAATCGTGTTGTTCCGCTTTTAACCAGCTTTACCGCAGTGTCGGCACAACTGTCATTGGACAGATGACCGTGTTCCGAAAGTATTCGTTTCTTAAGTTCATAGGGGTAGCATCCGTTCTGAAGCATACGTATATCATGATTGGATTCGATAACAACGGTATCGCACCCGATTACGGCATTTTCTATTTCATTGCTGATAATGCCGGTATCTGTGGCAAATGCGGTTTTTCTTCCGTCCGGGGTTTCCGCAACATATCCGTAACCCTCGGCACAATCATGTGAAATGCGGAAGGGAATTATACGCATATAATCGGTTTCAATTCCGTCAAGGGAAATAGGAGAAATATCTACATTTTCATTTATAAGTGCCTTATTCTCCATTTCTGAAATCGTACCGTTTGACGCATACACCTTTATGCCGTATTTTGAGGCAAGCACACGAAGTCCTCTTGTGTGGTCAATATGTTCATGCGTAATAAATATCGCCCTGACATTTTTTATATCAAGCTCTCTTTCGTCAAGGGCTGTTTTTATTTGTTTTGCACTTCTTCCTGCGTCAATAAGTATTCCGCTTTCCTTTGTACCTAAATAATAACAATTTCCCGAACTGCCGCTGAACAGCGGATATAACCTGGGCATTCTTTCATATTCCTCTCCGTTAAATATTTTATGATTATCCTGAAACAGGGAGACCGACAAAGTGTCAGACTCCCCGCTGATATACAAAATTTAAGCCTGCTTCATGCTTTCGTTTGTTTTTATAAGACTTATATCGGCACCCACAGAGGACAATTTACCAACAACATTCTCATATCCACGCTGAATATGTCTGATATCCTCAATCTGTGTTGTACCCTTTGCACCTAAAGCTGCCACTATCATTGCGGCTCCTGCACGGAGATCGGTGGCCTTTACGGGGGCACCGGTGAGTCTTTCGATACCGCGGATTATTGCAAGACTTCCGTCAACAGATATATCCGCTCCCATACGACGCAGCTCATCCACATAGCGGAAACGGTTATCCCATACCGCCTCGTTGACAATACTTGTCCCGTCTGCCGTTGATAAAAGTGCGGCAATCTGCGGCTGCATATCGGTGGGAAATCCGGGATGCGGCATTGTTGTAACATTACATCGTTTAAGCCTTCCGCTGCTTACAACACGTACCGAGTCGTCAAATTCCTCAATTGTAACTCCCATCTCACGGAGCTTTGCCGTTATGGATTCAAGGTGCTTCGGAATAACATTCTGTATGACAACATCTCCGCCGGCAGAGCATACCGCAGCCATATATGTTCCCGCTTCTATCTGGTCGGGAATTATGGAATACGTTGTGCCTCTGAGTGTTTTAACTCCATTTATTTTTATAACATCGGTTCCGGCTCCCCTGACATCGGCTCCCATGGAATTGAGAAAATTCGCAAGGTCTACTATATGCGGTTCTCTTGCGGCATTTTCTATGGTTGTTCTTCCCTCCGCCTTGACAGCGGCAAGCATTACATTAACCGTAGCACCCACGGAAACGACATCAAGATAAATATGATTTCCCGTGAGTTTGTTTGCCTTTATTTTTATCATGTCATCCTCTACGATATGTTTTGCCCCGAGGATACCGAAGCCTTTCAGGTGCTGGTCAACGGGACGTACACCGAAATCACAGCCCCCCGGCAGGGCGACATCAGCTCTGAGGTACTTACCGAGAAGTGCTCCCATAAGATAGCACGACGCCCTCATATGACGGACAAGGTCATATGTAGCTACAGGTTCTTCAATACCGCTCGGATCTATCTCTAAGGAGTTTTCGTTTATATGTCTGACGCTTGCCCCCATTTTACACAAAATTTCATCTATAATATTGACATCCTCTATATCGGGGATATTTTCAAGGCGGCATACGCCGTCCGACAAAATTACCGCAGGGATTATAGCAACGGCAGCATTTTTTGCACCGCTTATTTTTATTGTTCCGTGAAGCCTGTTGCCCCCGGTTATAACTAATTTTTCCAAAGCTTAACACTCCCACTGTTATTGTTTGAAGGAATATAAGGATACTTCCCGGACTTTCGGATTACAACGATTCCACATACCTTATCCGGGAGATTTAATTCGGGATGTTGTTGTTCCTCATCTGATTCAATCTGAGGCTTCGTGCGAATACTCCATGCTGCCGACCGTCTGTTACCGATTATTTTAAAGATTTGTATAATACGCTTTTCCCGATATTGCGTAATTCTTTTTATGTCGGCCGAAAACTTAGTCTTTTTATCTTAACCGCATACAAATACAAAACCTGCACTTTGCACGAATCAATACTGATAACATATAAAATTCAAGTTACTCTTGAGTAATAATAATACAAATAATAATCAAAGTCAATATAAATTTTTCGTAAAGTCCGGATTTTCATTAAAATAAAGCAATTTTTCCGAAAAATGACATGATATATGACAAAAATGACATTTTTTATCAGCTATCACCCATGAAGTATAAATTATCAATATCAGCTCTATATCATCTTCTGTTTTCTGTAATGTATCGTATGCTGTACGTACAGTCGGGGAGTATTTATTTTTGTGGGGACATCGGTTCAGGCATTGTAGAACTCATACAATGCCCTGTATGTCATATATACATCAAGCTTTGAAACAACCTCGATAGGAGCGTGCATTGAAAGAACTGGTACTCCGAGATCCACAACATCCGCATTGAAATTTGCGACATATTTAGCTATGGTTCCTCCGCCGCCTCCGTCAACCTTTCCAAGCTCACAGGTCTGGAAAAGTACATTCTTTCCGTCAAGCAGACTGCGTATTTTTGCCATATACTCTGCACTTGCATCCGAGGTTGAATATTTTCCGCCGCTGCCCGTATATTTTGATATAACGGCACCGCCGTTTATATAAGCGGAATTATTTGCTTCAAATGCCGAAGAATAGGTGGGGTCGTACGCAGCACTTACGTCTGCCGAAAGACAGGTGCTTTTTGCCATTACATGGCGTACTTCTTCACCGTCCGCGTTTGCAAGATCTTCTATGAAATCTATAACATATGTGGATTTCATACCGGTATTTCCGTCGCTTCCTATTTCTTCCCTGTCTGTAAGCACTGTTATTATCGTGCTTTCCGGTAATTCGGTATCTATTGCTGCAAGCAGTGCGGGATATGCACATACCTTGTCGTCATGACCATAGGCTGCAATCATACTTCTGTCGAAGCCGAGATCCCTTGCCTTGTCGGCAGGAACCATTGCAAGGTCGGCGGAAACAAAATCTTCCTCTGTTATCCCGTATTTTTCAAAAAGTATATTCATTATATTAAGTTTGACATTTTCGCTTTCCTCATCCCTGCTGAAAGGTCTGCTTCCTATAAGCACATTGAGTTGTTCACCGTTAAATGCCTTTGTCATAACCTTTGACATCTGTTCATTTGCGAGGTGGGGGAGGAGATCTGTAACGCAGAAGCATGGCTCGTCCGTATTATCTCCAATATTTACTGTGATACATTTTCCGTCCTTTAGTGCAATGACGCCATGAATTGCAAGCGGAATTGTCGGCCACTGATATTTTTTTATCCCACCGTAATAATGTGTTTTGAACAGTGCAAGGTCATTAGCCTCATACAAGGGATTTGGCTTAAGATCAAGACGCGGGGAATCTATATGTGCTATTCCGAGTCTTACTCCGTTATGTGTTCCGCTCTTTCCGATAACCGCAAGTATAACAGCCTGATTTCTGTTATTTACATATACCTTCTGACCTGCTTCATACTTCTTTGTGCGGTCATATTCGGTAAAGCCTGACTTTTCTGCGGCAGCTATTGCATATGCCACGGCTTCACGCTCAATTTTTGCATTATTGAGGAAGTCCTTATAATCCTCGCAAAATTCATCTGCCTTTTTAATTTCCTCTTCGCTGACTTTGTAGCAGCCGTTTTTGGTATTGCGGAAAAGCTTTTCCTTGAGCTTTGCGGATTTGCTCTTTTCTTCCTTATTGTTTGACATGGTTCATCTTTCCTTTCATAGAATTATTATTCTTTGTTGTCATTATAGAGTCTGTTATAGCAGCTTTTATTTTGCTCAACAGTATGTCGGTAATTTTCTGTTTCTTTAAAGGGAACAGTTTTCAGAGTTTTTCCGTCATCGGAATATTCTTTATCCTCAAGCCACGAATTTACATGACCTACTCCTGCATTGTATGCACATACGGCGGTATCCTCATTACCATACATATCAAGTAGTACAGATAAGATATTTGCACCGTAATCTATATTTATTCCGATGTTATACAGGTCGTCAACGGTGTAGTTTTCATATTCCTCATCAGCATAATAGGTTTGTATCCATTCAAATGTATCGGGGGTAATCTGCATAAGTCCTATCGCTCCTGCGGAGGACAGGGCATTCGGATCAAAATCACTTTCCGTTTTCATGATACCGTATATAAGGTATTTGTCAACGCCGTATTTTTTCGATGCCGCTTCTACCTCCGTATTGTATTTCAGCGGATATGTATTATAAATATATTTTTCATGCAATGCTTTGAGTGCATATGCAGCCGCTATTGTAACAACAAGTACAGCAGTGATACATATAAAGACCTTTACTCTTTTCTTCACCCGAAGTTTCACCGTCCTTTCGGATTATTCTTAATATCATAAAGGATTTTTCTGAAATCCTCCCTTACAAGCTCAACCGGTTTTCCTCCGTCTATTATATAATCGGAGTGTTTGGTATAATATTCCTCATCATGCTGGGCATTTATTCTCAGCAAAGCATCCTTCAGGTTCATGTTGTCACGCTTTATTATTCTGTCAAGACGTATATCTCTGTCTGCAATTACTGTTATTACAGAATCGCAAAGCTTATCGCCCCCGCTTTCAAAAAGCTGGGGAGCATCAAACAATATCACATCATAATCCATATGCATTAATTCTTCAATATATTCCCGACATCTGTCGATTATATGCGGATGTGTGATACTGTTAAGCAAATCTGTGTTTTCCCGACTTGCAAACGCCCTTTCGGCGAGGATATTTCTTCTGCAAAAGCCGTCACTGTCTATTATATCATATCCGAAAATTTCCGCAAGTCTTTTCAGACAATCAGACCCTCTTGTCAAAGCCTCACCGGCAACCTTATCTGCATCTACAACCGCACAGCCGAGGCTTCCCGCATATTCCGATATCGTACTTTTTCCCGCACCTGTCTGACCTGTAAGACCAACTACAACGCTTCTCATACGTTTTCATCCCCTTTCAGGGGAATAACATTAAAACCCGCCGCACGTATTATACGGTTATAAACCGCAAGTCCCACACCTTTTTTCTCGGGACACCTTGCATATACGGTATCAAAGCCCGTTTCATCGGCTTTTCTTAGTGCGGCGAAAAGTAAATGTGCCTGTTCGGAATAATCATATTTTTTCCCTATAGGTATGCATGGGAGTTCGATATTTTCCATATCCTCACTATAGCAAAGCACGGCGGCATTTCGGTCTTTAATACCATTGATATATCCGTAAAATTCTTCATTCTCTCCGTCAAGCAGAATGACCTCCGCCTTTGGGGAATAATGTTTATATTTCATTCCCGGACTTGCAGCCTTTTCGCCGTCCCCGAGAGGCTGTGTAACGGCATCAGCTACTTTGATTTCTCCTATAGCCGAACGTAACTGTTCGGCGGTAATTCCTCCCGGTCTTAGCAGCGTAGGTATATCTGAAGCAAGAGTAATGACGGTTGATTCCACACCGACTTCGCAGTCGCCGCCGTCAATTATTGCATCGGCTCTTCCGTTCATATCCTCATATACATGACGTAATGTTGTCGGACTCGGACTTCCGGAAAGGTTTGCCGACGGTGCGGCAAGGGGAGAGGAGAGGGAAATAAGCTTCTGTGCCGTTTTGTGTGACGGGAAGCGAATTGCCACGGTATCAAGACCTGCACTTACCTCGTCGGGTATTATATCCGATTTCGGGAGGATAATTGTAAGAGGTCCCGGCCAGAATTTTTCCGCAAGAATTTCAGCCTTTCGGGGAAATTCTCTGACAAGACTGTATATCTGTGAAATATCGGATATATGTACTATCAGGG